>JBKBIC010000048.1:0-25485 GCA_046299435.1 Saprospiraceae bacterium | reverse complement strand
GTTGTTCGACAAAACCCGCCCTTTCAATATCGCTTCACCGATTCGATGATATAAAGTGGCCTGTTTTTAATCTCCGAATAAATATTCGATAGATAAATGGACATGATGTAAAGGTTCAGGCAAGTGATTGCGAAAAACACAGACATCAACACAACCAAAAACGCCCACCCCGATAGCGACTGGACGTGTTCCCCGAAAATATCCACGCCCGTAAACTTGACCTTCACCGCATTGAAAACAGCTGCACCAGCGAACAAGCATGACAATAGAAAAATCCACAAAAGAACAGCGCGCAAGAATGTCGTGAACGAGGTGATAGCCACCAGCGATGTGCGGAATTGTTCGCCCCAAGTCACGTCGGCTCCGGCAGTCAGCGGCTCATCCACGTCAATGGCGGCGGTGTTGTAGCCCACCAGCGAATAAATGGCTTTCAGGTAGCGGCTGTTTTCACGCAACCGGAGCAGCGAGTTCAGGGCACGGCGGCTGATGATGCGCGTGTGGTGGGCACGAGGGTCAATCCGCAGGTTGGAGTACCGTTTCAGGATGCCGTAAAAAATCCAGTACATAAGTCTGTGAGCAAGAGGTAGTTGCCGCTCACGTGCCCGCAGATACACGATGTCGAAGCCGGCCTGCGTCCGTTCCCACATCTGATGCACGAGCTGGGGTTTGCCCGCAAAATCGAACTCGAAAATGAGCGTGTAATCCCCATTTGCCCGGTCGAGGCCAGCCAACAGCGCGTTGTTTTTGTCCACCGGCGCGGAGAGGTTCAGCAGGAAGATATTTTTCCGCAAAGCCTCCGGCAACGGTTTGATGGCCTCGTCAATGGCCGATTGGTCGCAGTGGTTGTTCACCACAACAAACTCAAAATCAGTGTATTGGCCGTCCAACTCCGAGAAAAGCCCGGTAAGCCAAGCCCGCAGTTCGCGGGTGTCGCGGTGCGTCTGGACGACACCGATGACGGAGATGAAAGTGTGTCTTGCCGTCATGACTGTTTGGGAGGGCGGAGTGCTTCGATTTCAGATTCACCCAATCCGGTCAGTTCGCTTATCAAAGCGTTGGGGTAGCCTTTCTTGATGGCCGTGAGCGCGATTTCTTTTCGCTCCTCGGTGCGCCCTTCGGCTTTTCCTTCGACAAAAGATGTATCGAGCACGTTTTTGAAGTCCCGATAATATTTCAGGCTTTGTTCATAGCCCGAACGCTCGTCCGGCGAAAAACGGGCAATCTCCGCAGTCTCAAATAGTTTTTGGAACACACGCCGCTGCAACGCAGGCGGGCGGCTTTCCAATTCAGACAGATGTTTCAGGACAAACATCCATTTGTCGAAGTCATTATCCAGCTCACTTTCCGATTTATTGAAATGCGGCATTTCAAGATAGATATAAGTCAGTTTGTCATAGAACACGCGCCCGAATTGGTCTTTCAATTGCACCTCATGGCGCACTTGGCGTTTGTGGGCATCTTCTGAAAAAACAAAATCCAAGATGCCGACGGTATATATTGATGCCAGCTTGAAATCCCAGTCCCCCTTTTTCGCCTGTTCCTGAATTGGGAACGAGGAATAATAGACGCTTCTGTCTTTAAAATAATTCTGTTTCGCTTTTTGCATTTCCACGATAAAGCGGTCGCCGTTCTCGCCAATGCAATACAAGTCAAAAACGGCCTTTCTGTCAATTTCTGCATGACCCAGCTGTTCGGTTCGAGCATAGGTAAGGTCTTGGACACGGTGTTTGGGCGGCAAAACTTGGTTCAAAAAATCAATCAATAAATCTTTGTTCGGCTCGGTGCCGAACAGTTTTTTGAACCCAAAATCCGTGAATGGATTGATATATTTGTCTTGCAAACTCATTTTTACGATGTTTTTAGGCAAAATTATGGGTTTGAACCACTCATTTCCCGCCCTGCATTTTTGAAATCCGCAGCAAATCCGACTCCATTTCGGTCGTCATGCCGAGCGCGGAAAAGACGGCGGCGCGGGTCTCGTAGTTTTTCACGTTGTTCGGTTGGAGCTGGATGGCGCGGGTCACATCGGCCAATGCCTTGTCTTTTTGCCCGGTTTTTAGGTAAGCATTCGCGCGGTTGTTGAACGCAATAGCCACGTCGGGCTTGGCCGCGATGGCAGCCGTGTAGTCCGCGATAGCCTCGTCGTACCGGAAACTATTGTAATAAATCAGCCAGCGATTGACCAATGCCTCGATATAATCGGGCCGCAACTCAATAGCCTTCGAGTAATTTTTCAGCGAATTGACCACATCTCCCGTTTTGCCCTGCGCGACGGCGAGGAAGTAGTAAGTGTCCGGGTTGCGCGGCTCCAACTCGAGGCTGCGCGTCAAATCGGGGATGGCCTCCGCCGGGCGGTTGAGGATGACGTGGCACTTGCCCCGGTTCAGGAAAAGTTTGGGCGTGACGATGCCCGCCTTGATGGCCTTGTCGAAATCCGAGAATGCCTCCGGGAATTTCCGCAGTTCAAAATACGCTTGCCCGCGCCCGTTGTACGCCTCAACGTAGCCGGGGTCGAGCGCGAGCGTTTGGGTGTAGTGTTTTGCCGAGTTTTCAAAATCGAAATTCAGCAGCTCGCCGTAGGCCAAATTGCAGTTGCAGAGCGGCGCGTTGGGGTATTTGTCCACGCAGTTTTTGAAGGCCGCGACCTCGTTTTTCCAGTTTTGGGTCTGGAAAAATGTCAGCACCGCCAGCCCGCCAGCCGCAGCGGCGAGGATGCCACGCCGCAGGTTCGGCTCCAATTTTTGCGCCAGCCAAACCACCAAAAACAGGAATCCAGCGGACGAAACATAGATATACCGGTCGCTTCGCATCTCAAACGTGCCCACCGAAACGTAGGGCAACATGACCGTCAGCGGCAGGAAATACCACAACGAGCCGAGGCCGATTTCGCGGATTTTTTGTGCCTGTTTCCATGCGAACCAAGCCAGTCCCGCCACCGCCAGCGGCGCGAGGTAGTAGTCAATTGACCACGCCCCGTCCGTTTTTTCCATTGGGTAAAAAATGGATAAGTTGAACGGAATCAGCAACTTATACGGATAAAAAAGCAGGGAATGACACACCATCAGGAAGCGGTCGAAGAGGCTGTATGCTTTCGACGCAACGACCAGATTGTGCCCCTCGGCTTCCCGCGTGGCAAATGTGTACAGCCCGAACGCGAGGCTCGCGGCGAAAAACGGCAACTTGCCCAGCACGTTTTTCATCGTGACGCGCCCTGTTTTGTACCAATCCAGCGCGAGCAAAAGGAGCGGCAGCGTGACGGCGGCAGATTTTGCCAGAATCGAAGCCATGAAAGCCAACAGCGTGAGGCCGTAAAAAAGTGGCCGCGCCGTGTCCTGCCAGCGAACGTAAGCCAGCAGCGCGAGCAGGTAAAACAGTGAAAAAGTCAACGCGGATTGGCCCGCAATCCAGCTCGTAGCCTCCACCTGCATCGGGTGCAGGGCGAAAAGCAACGCCGTGAAAAACGACACTTCTCGCTTGATTTTCAACGAGTTGAGCAACTGGAAAACCGTCACCACGCAACCGATGTGCAGCAGCAAACTGAACGTGTGGAACGCCGACGCACTTTCGCCCGCCAGCGCGTACACCAGCGCGTAGCCGAGCCAAGTGACCGGCGCGTACATCCCCAAATTGTTGCTGCCGAAGATGCCCGCCAGCGTCGGGTTTTTGATGATTTGGTTGTAGCGGATGGCTTTGTCGTCGTCGAAAACCATGAAGCCGTTGCTGAGCGAAGCCCAGTAAGTCGCGGCGGTCGCGGCCACGAGGATGCCCGCCAGCAGCCAGAAATTTTGAAAAAAATCCGGCACAACTGTGTGGTTTTCAGGCTGTTGGGTCGGTAGCGGCGGCACAGTTTGGGCGGGCTGGGCTTTCTTTTTTGACATGAGTGACGAGCGATGGGCGATAAATTTTGAACGGCGAACCGAGTGGCGAACGGCAGCAAAAGTAGCACACCACCTTCTACCTTCGTGCCTGTTCATCATTCATCACTTACCACTCATCATTCACGAAGTGCCACTCGTCCAACCTTTGCCGCCCGACCACGATGCCGAAGTCGCCGAAATGGCGCGTTTTTTCAACGAAACGCTCGGCTTTTGCCCCAATTCCGTGCTGACCATGCAGCGTCGGCCCGCCATTGCCAAAGCCTTCATCGGGCTGAACATGGCCGTCATGCAAAATTCGGGGCGCGTCACCAGCGACCTCAAACGCCTCATCGGGTACCTCGCCAGCCTCACGGCGGGCTGTCGGTATTGCCAAGCGCACACCATCCGCGCCGCCGAACGCTACGGCGCAAGTGAGGATAAACTCTTGAATATCTGGGAGTTCCGCACGCACCCGGCATTTTCGGAAGCCGAACGGGCCGCGTTGGAATTTGCCATCGCCGCCTCGTCGGTGCCCAATGCGGTGGACGACGATGTCTCCAAAAACTTACGTCGCCACTGGGACGACGGCGAAATCGTGGAAATCCTCGGCGTGGTCGCCCTGTTCGGATACCTCAACCGTTGGAACGACTCGATGGGCACTTCGCTCGAATCGCCTGCCCGCGCCGACGGCGAGCGTTTTTTGGCAAAAAACGGCTGGCAAGCGGGCAAACACGGAGCTATTGAGTGATGAGTTATGAGTGATGAATGATGAACCCCAACGTTCGATGGTTCATCGCAAACTTTCATCTGACGTATGTTTTCTCGCCGTCGGCGAAGAGGCAGATTTGTGCCTTCGGGAATTTCGCGGCGATTTCGCTTTGCAAGAAAGCCCGTGCGTCGGCCAGTTCTGCGAACTGCCCCACGAAATAACAGAACCGCCCGACGGGGTTGAGCCGTGTGTAAACTTGTCCGAACTCTTTGAAAATCAAATCGTTGGGCGCGAGTTCATGTTTGGAATTAGCGACCTCCACCGTGAACCCTGCGAAGTTTTCGGGCAAAGGCTGCGGCATGGTGGCAGGTAGTTCGTCGTGACCGGCCTGCGGCTCAAACTTTGGCAATGGCACCGAATTATTGGCCTCTGGCATGGGCTTCGGGGCGGGCGGCTGGGCAGGTTTTTGGCCGGGCGGCAAGGGCATGGGCCGCTCTTTGACTTTGATAACCTCCTCTTTTTCAAGCATTTTCAACTGCTGCCGAAAATCCTCCTCGCGCACGATTTCCTCCAAACTCTGCCAACGCAGGTATTCCAACGAATCCAACGAGATGCCCGTGATGCGTAGTTCGGTGCGGCGGTTTTGCTGGTGTTCGGCCTCGCTGCAAGGCACTTCGTTGCGGCAGCGATTGGTGAGTTGCGTTTCGCCGTAGCCTTTCGCAGTGATGCGAGTTGCTGCAATTCCTTCATTTACAATGTATTGTACGGCGGATTCGGCCCGTTTTTGCGAGAGGTTGAGGTTGTACTCATCGGGGCCGCGTGCGTCGGTGTGCGAGCCAAGTTCGACCGCGATGCCGGGGTTGTCGGTCATCAGATGCACCACGTCGTCCAAGATTTTGGCTGCGTCGGGGCGGATGTCCCATTTTTCAAAGTCGTAATAAATATCCCGGATGGCGATGCGCTTGTCGAGCCGGGCGCGTTCGAGTTCGATGTTGCAGAGCAGCGTGCCCATCGAGTTGCCTGCGGTCATGTTTTCGGTGATGCCGGGGCGCAGGTTCTGCACGCCATGCACACAAATGATGCACCCTTCGATGTTGACATACGCCTCGATGCGCTTGGCGAGGAAGCCCGGTTTTCGCACCAAAATCGTGTAGTGGTTGCCTTGCTCGAACGTGAATTGGAAAAACGCTTCCGGGTGCCGCCGTAGCACGAGTTCGGGGCGTTTTTGGGTGCGGTTGTAGATTTCAATGTCCACCATCTGAATCGCGTCCACCTCTTGGTCGGGCGTTTCGCGGGCCTCGGCGATGGTCGCGTCGAAGAGGTAGCCGGGCTTGCGGCGCATTTCCAATTTCAGGAAAACATCCGCCGGGCCGATTTGCAGCACCGTGTCGAGGTCGAAAAACAGGTCTTTTTTGACCGAAACCCGGTATTCGCCCGGCTCCAATTTTGTGAAAAACATCCCGTCCGCGTCGCTGAAAACCTCCGCGACGAGGGCTTTTTCGGGCAGGCGGCTGATGCTCGCCTTGGCTTGGTTCAGGTATCCCCGGTTGTTGGCCTCGAAGACGTATGCCCGCAAAACAGCCTGCGCCGTGAGGGTTTGGGCAAAGAAAACAAGCGCGAAAATTTGGGCGATGAAAATCGGAAGGGGAGTGTTCGGCATTGGTTGTCAGTGTTTTATGAAAAATCAGGTGGACAAAAGTACGGTATCCGACAGCGGGTTTCGTGCGGCAAGTTGCCGGGAAAAACAGACCTTCGCCGCATAGCACGAAATACGAAACACCACACCCGAAACACGAAAACCAATACTCAAAACTTGAAAATCATCTTCATGGGCACGCCCGATTTCGCCGTGCCGTCGCTCGAAATTTTGTTGGACAGCGGCTTCGATGTGCCCGCCGTCGTCACCGCGCCCGACAAGCCCGGCGGTCGGCTGGGCTTGCAGGAATCGGCGGTCAAGAAATTTGCCGTCAGCCGGGGGCTGCGGGTTTTGCAGCCCGAAAAACTCCGCAACCCGGATTTTTTGGCCGAATTGCGCGGGTTTCAGGCTGATTTGCAGGTGGTCGTGGCCTTTCGGATGTTGCCCGAAGCCGTGTGGAATATGCCGCCGCTCGGCACCATGAACCTGCACGGCTCGCTGCTGCCGAAGTATCGCGGGGCCGCGCCCATCAATTGGGCCATCATCCGGGGCGAGGCCGAGACGGGCGTGACCACGTTTTTGCTCAAACACGAAATTGACACGGGCGACCTGCTTTTTCAGGAGCGTATCCCCATCGGCCCGAACGAAACGGCCGGCGAACTGCACGACCGGATGATGCAAATCGGAGCAAAATTGGTGCTACGCTCCGTGCAGGCCATCGAACGCGGCGACTACCAGCCGCAGCCGCAGCCAGAGGTTGAAGCCACCCACGCGCCCAAAATTTTCCACGAAACTTGCCAGATTGACTTTGCAAAACCGACCGCCGAAGTCCACAATTTCGTGCGCGGCCTAAGCCCGTATCCCGGTGCATGGACGACGTTCGAGGGTAAAAATTTCAAGATTTTACGGACAGTGGACGGTGGACGCTGGGCGACGGACAGCGAGCGAAAACCGCCCGGCCAGTTTTTTTCGGACGGCAAAAACTGGCTGAGAATCAGCACGTTGGACGGGTTTGTGGAAGTGCTCGAACTCCAAATCGAGGGCAAACGGCGGATGTCCGTGCGGGATTTTTTGAATGGGCACAAGTGGCTGTTTTGAGTTTCGAGTATTGGGTTTTGAGTGCGGTTTACTCAAAACTCAATACCCGAAACTTAAAACTGTCAAACTGCCACCGCCGCCTTGATGTGCGGGTGCGGGTCGTAGTTTTCGAGTGTGAAATCCTCGAATTTGAAATCAAAAATGGACTTGACCGCTGGGTTGATTTTCATGGTCGGCAGTGGGCGTGGCTCGCGGGTGAGCTGGAGTTGAGCCTGCTCTAAGTGGTTGAGATACAGGTGCGTATCGCCAAAAGTGTGGACAAAATCGCCCGGCTTCAGGTCGCAGACTTGCGCCATCATCATCGTCAAAAGCGCGTAGCTGGCAATGTTGAACGGCACCCCCAGAAACACATCGGCACTGCGCTGGTAAAGTTGGCAGGAGAGTTTGCCGTCGGCGACATAAAATTGGAACAAACAGTGGCAGGGCGAGAGGGCCATTTGCGGCAAATCGGCCACATTCCACGCCGAAACGACCATGCGGCGGCTGTCCGGGTTCTTTTTGATGGTCTCCACGACTTGCGTGATTTGGTCAATCGTCTGTCCGTTCGCGCCCTCCCAAGACCGCCATTGCTTGCCATAGACCGGGCCGAGGTCGCCGTTCGGGTCAGCCCATTCGTCCCAAATCCGCACCCCGTTTTCATTCAGGTATTTGATGTTCGTTTCGCCGTTCAGAAACCAGAGCAGTTCGTAAATGATGCTCCGCAGGTGCAGTTTTTTGGTGGTCAAAAGCGGGAAACCCGCGCCCAAATCGAAGCGCATCTGATGCCCAAAAATGCTGCGGGTGCCTGTGCCCGTGCGGTCGGTTTTGGTCGCGCCGTGTTCGAGGATATGGCGAAGGAGGTCGTGGTAAGCCTGCATTCGAGAAGTTGAAGCGTTGAAAAGGGGGATAGTTGAAACTGCATAAAAGCGCGGCAAGGTAGGTTATTTGAACTGGCCGACTATCCAGTTCAGTACGCCCAGCAGTTTGGTCAGGTTTTCGAGCGGGTAACGAGTGTTGTCAATGAAAATCGTGTCGCCCTCCAATTTCAAAAAAAGCCACTGTTCGCCCGTCGTGACGCAACCGTAAATCACTGGCAGAGGTTTCCCCTCTTGTTCATTGAAAATTCTTGCGCCGAGCATTTGGGCGATGCATTGCGGCACACCAAGGTCAATATCGTTGTCTTTTGCCTCGACGAGGCAAAAAAACGGTGCATCCAACTCGATGCTTTGTTCGCCCTTGCTCAAAACGAAATCACATTCACCGTTCAAACCCCGCTCTTTGTCCGCGTCAATGACTGCGCCAGAATACACCGCAAATTTTTCATGGTTCAAAATCTGCACTTCCAGCAAGATTGGGAAAACAAGGGCTTCCGACCTTGATTTTTCACTGAAATAGGCGATTTTACTGTTTTTGACCCGTTGAAGCGAGACTTTTAAGTGGTCGGTCGGCTCTGCGTGTGGCAGTTCCGGGAACAACTGGACATTTTTCTCGGTCAGGCCAAACTGCTTTTTCACCTGCCGAAGACTTGAAAATTGACTGTACGCCATGACTTTTTTGATTTAAAAACAGGACAAATTTAGGCCAAAATCAATTCCCCATCTTGATTTCAATACCTCCGTCCTTCTTCTCAAAACCCTGCAGAGAGTAGCCAAAACTCACCAAAAAGTACCGTCGCAGCGCGTTGAACTGCTCCTGCTGCACAAAATTGAACTCGCTCGTGCGGCGGATGCCCAAGTTCTGGTCGAGCAAGTTCGCCGCCGAAAGCCGCACCCGCCCGCGCTTGTTTTTCAAAAAGTATCGGGTCACGCTCGCCTGCCAAAGTGCCACTTCGCGCCGCTCGCCGAAAGCCGCCGCCGGGTAAATTGAGTAGTCGAATTTTGAGTCGAAAAGCCAGTTGTCGTCCGGTGTGATGGCCAGTTCGGAGTAAAAACCCGACTCGTTGAACCGCCGGTTTTGCTCCTCCGACACCGACCAATCGGTCAGGTTGTGCGCCAGCCGAACGCCCGCGAGCAAGTCAACCTTCGATTTCTTTCGGTTTTCCAATGAAAAATCAACTGCCATGCGCCGCCGCCCGACATCGTTTTTCACGTCGTTGACAAACAAAATGGACTGCGTGTGCGACCCCGACAAGCGGATTTTCGAGGCGATTTTCAGCGGGCGAATCGGCGTGCTGAAATCCACGCTGCCCCGCAGCCGCCACTCCCGCGACACGTTCACCGGGCTTATCGTTCGCCGGAAAAGCGAATCCACCGACGCGGCTTCCGTGATTTTGTCCTCGACCCACGACCCGCCGAGGTTGGCAAAAAGCGAGGTGAAACTGAACATATCGTACAAAAAATACCGTGCGCGCAAGTCGTGTTGGTATTCTGGGCGCAGGCGCGGGTTGCCGACGAGGATGTTCAGCGGGTCGGAGTTGTCGGGCACAGGTTGCAGTTGGTCGAGGCGTGGTTCGCGGACGAGGGTCGAGTAATCCACGCCCCAGCGTCGGCCTTGTTTCCCTTCTTTTTCAAAAAATAGGGCAGGCAGCAGCCGCGAAAATTTGACAGAAATCGGCTGGTCACTTGCCCCGACCTGCCCGTCGAGCCGCGAGTTTTGGAAGTTCAAAACCGCAGTCAGGTTGGATTTTCGACGGTTCAAAAGGTAGGAAAGCCCCGCTCGTTGATAGGTGAAATCGCGGCGGAAGCCATTGGACAACAACGAGTTGCGCGTTTCAGAGCCGTCATCGGCGATGTCGAAAAAATCCTTCGCCGCGTCGTTGCCGAAGTTCTGCTGGGCGAGGTCGAATTTCAAATATTGCCGCCGACCGAGCGGCTCCGTCCATGCCACGTTCAAGCCGTAGTCCAAGCCTGCTTCGTCGAACGCTTGCCGCTGCCGCAGCGAATCGGCGGGCGTGGCGAGCCTGAAAAATTGGTTTTCCGAAAAAATCTGCCCGCCCCGCTCGCGGTCGGCGAGCCGCCCCGACGCGCTGGCGACGATTGCCCGACCCGCCTGCCGGAACTTGCGTTTCCAGACCAGCGACGAGCGGATTTGATAATTCCGACTGTCGGCTACGAAGTCGCGCAGGTTGCGGTTTTCCAAAAACTGGTCGGTTCCGAAGGTCTCCGCCTCGCCCAGATTTTTCAAAAAACCGTCGCTCCAAGTCGCGTCGCCGCGCAGCGTGAGCCGTTGGCGGGCGGAATCGAGCTTGGTTTTCAGCGCGAAATTGAGTCGGTGGCTAAGGTTGCGCGAACGGGTCGTCTGGTTTTCGAAGTTTGAAAAAATGCCTTCGTCCAGAAAATTGTCGCGGCGGCGGTTGAGGTCAAGGTCGTTTTGAAAACGGTTGAAAAAATAGGAACTCGTCAGTTCGGCGTTCCGCGAAAAATCGTGGTTCAGGTTCAGCCCGACCGCGCCCGAATGTTGGATGCCCTGCACCGTGCCGTCGTCGCCAAGCGGCAGCCCGCCCACGTCGTCGCCCGAAATCTCGACGCGCCCGCCGCCGGACATGAACGCGCCGATGCCGCCCATGAATTCGAGATATTCGTCGAAGGAAAAACCCTGCTCGTTCACGTTGTTCGCCATGCCGATTGCCGAAACTCGGGTGCGGGGCGAAAAGCGGTTGAGGTTCATTTTGCCAGCAAACCTGCCGTCGGTGCCCGCGCCTGCGTCCATTTTTCCGAAGTAGCCGTGCTTTTTGCCGGGCTTCAATTTGAGGTTGATGGTCTTTTCGTCCTGCCCGTCCTCGATTCCCGTGAACTCCGCCATTTCCGATTTTTTGTCAAAAATCTGGACGCGATCCACCGCATCGGCGGGCAGGTTTTTGGTGGCGATGCGGGTGTCTTTCCCGAAAAATTCCTTGCCGTCCACGAGCACATTTTGCACGGTTTCGCCGTGCGCTTTCACCGTGCCGTCGCGCTGGACTTCCACGCCGGGCAGTTTGCGGAGCAGGTCTTCGACCACGTCGTTCGGGCGGATTTTGAACGCGGCGGCATTGTACTCAACCGTATCCATGCGGACGCGCATCGGGCTGTGCTCATCCAAAATTTCGACCGAAGAGAGCACCGCCGCGTCGGAATTCATGGCAATTTGACCCAAATCCTGCTCGGTTTTGCCCGTTTCGACCGCCACCTTTTGCCAGTGTGCCCGGAAACCGAGGTAGGTGATTTGCAACAAATATTGTCCCGGCGCGACGCGCCGCAGCGCGAATTTGCCCGCGTCGTCGGTCATCGCAAATGCCGCCATGACCGAGTCTTTTTCGTGCAGCAGGGCGACGGTGGCGGCGGGCAGCGGCGCGGCGTTCGAGTCGGCGACCGTGCCGCGCAAGACTGTTTTTTGGGAGAAAAGGAGGTTTGCCGCCAGCAAAAACGCGGCGAGGAAAAAGGTTTTCATTGCTTAATTTTTGTTGTTGGTTGGCTGCGCTGGCTCCGTTCCCACAGATAAATCTGTGGGCTGGGCAAAAAATCCGCTGGATTTTCTGTTTTCAGCCCACAGATAAATCTGTGGGCTGGGCAAAAAAATCCGCTGGATTTTCTGTTTTCAGCCCACAGATAAATCTGTGGGCTGGGCAAAAAAAACCGCTGGATTTTCTGTTTTCAGCCCACAGATTTATCTGTGGGGTCGCGGGGGAATCAGTTCCGCTGGTCGTCGTTTTGGATAATCATTTTCACCCGTGCGCCGCCGGGTTTTCCGCCCGTTTCGATGCCCATTTCCTTCAATTTTTCGTCGCGGATTTTCTCGAATTCAGGCTCGGTCACGGCTTTGCCTTCTGTTGGGCACACGATTTCTGCGTCAGCGACGGGTTTGAATTCGATTTTTGTCACTTTGATAGAGCGGTTGCCGCCGTCCATTTCGAGGTCGAGCACCATGCCCGGCAGCCCGACGAACCGGCCCGGCCCGCCCGCGACCGGGATTTGCGGCGTGAACCAAGCCACGACCTGCTGCGTCGAATCCTGCAAAACGGCTTTTTGACAGACGAATTCGTTGATTTTTTTCTGTTCGCCGGTCAGTTTCCACACCATTTTTTTCGAGTCGCCGGACACGAGGAATTGCCTGCCGAAAAAATCCTCCGCCCGCAGCCAGTTTTCATTTTCAAAATCGGTGTACTGCACCACCTCCGGCATTTTGATGACGATGTTCATTTCGCCACCGTCGTCGTCGTTGTGGCGGAGGTCAACATTGCCCTCGTCCGCCGCACCTGCGTTTTTGTACAGGCTTGCTTTCTCGTTGAAAGTCAATACTTTGGAAATTTTTTGCTCCGGCGGGAGCATTTTTTTCATCTCCTCCGGCGCGTTTTCGTCGAGGTCAATTTGGAGTTTAATGGACTCGGTGTAAAAGATTTTACCCGCCGTGTTTTGCGCCTGCAGGCAAACGGAAACGAGGAAAATTGGCAGCAACCAAGTCAGTCTGGAAATTTTCATTGCTTGAAATTTTTACTTTTTGAACGATTGAAATTCACGGCACAAACGTAGAGCCGTCCGTTTCGGAAGCAGGTTAATCAACCTTGCAGCAAGGTTAATTAAGGTTAACGGGCGTTCCGGCGGCCAGAAACCGGGCCTACTTTTGGGCCTGCGATGAAAAAATCAGGTCTTTTTCTGCCCAAATTTTGGATGACCGCAAGCCTCGCCTTGCTGGCGGGCTTCTTGGTTTTGTTCCTGAAAAAAACTTGGGACGACGAAAAATCCGCGCTTGCCAAAGAGGTCGGCTACGTTTTTATCAGCGCGGTGCGAAAAATCGAGGAGGGGCTGCTCTCGAAAATGGTCTTTCAGCGGCAATTGCCCCTCCCGCCCGGCGATGCCCCTTTGCGAATGTTGAAGATGGCAATGGACGAGGAGGACTCGGCGCGGGTGGTCGCCATCTTTAAAAACGAAAAATCGCTGGTGCAGCACGAATGGCAGGGGCCGCCGCCGAGCGCGGAAAAATATGAACTGAAAATCGAGCGCAACGCGGAAAACCTATCGGGCATCGCCGACCTGAAAGGCTCCATCTCGATGGTCATCGCGCTCGAAACCTCGGATAGCGCCGACACTTTGGGCTGGCAGCGGCGCGATTTCTTGCCCCAGCTCGTCGCCTCGTTCGATAGCGCGATGGCAGCGGCGGGGCTGCAAGTCGAGCACCAAATCGTGCGGCAAGCGGCGGCTACGGCGGACAAAATCCACACGGCGAGTTACACCGATGAGGCCTCCGGCGAACAGTTCTTCGCCGAAATTTCCAATTACAACTTCCTGATTTTCAGAAAGATACTGCCACAAATCGCCCTTGCCGCGCTGGTGTTCGGCATGGTCGCGCTGGCGTTTTTTTCGATTTGGAAAAACCTCTTGCGCCAGCAAAAACTCGCCGCGCTCCGCAACGACCTGCTGCAAAACATCAGCCATGAACTGAAAACGCCCGTCTCGACGGTCGGCGTGGCACTCGAAGCTTTGCGCGATTTTGAGGTCATGAAAAACCCGCAGCGCACGAGCGAGTACCTCGAAATTGCCCAAAACGAACTTACACGCCTGACGCTTTTGGTGGACAAAGTGCTCGGCATGGCACAGTTTGAAAAAGACGCGCTGCCGATGAGGCGGGCCAACTTTGACTTCCAAAAAATGCTTGAAGAGGTGCTCGCCGCCATGCGTTTGCAGTTCGAAAAACACCGGGCGGTGGTCAATTTTGAGGCGCAAAGCGAAGTTTTTTCGATGCTGGGCGACCGCCTGCACCTTGCCGGAGTTGTTTTCAACCTGTTGGACAACGCTTTGAAATACGGCGGCGATCCGCCCGAAATTTCAATCCAACTCGCTGAAAATCAGGAGAATATTAAACTCACGATTGCCGACAACGGGCCGGGTGTGCCACCAGAATTCGAGCAAAAAGTGTTTGAAAAATTCTTCCGCGTGCCGACCGGGGCGGTGCATGATGTGAAAGGACACGGCTTGGGATTGAGTTACGTCGCGGCGGTGATCGGGCAGCACGGCGGCTCGGTAGTCGTACACGGCTCGGTTTTCACGGTTACATTGAAAAAAGGGCAATGAAAAAAATCAAGGTGTTCTACCTCGAAGACGAGCCGTTTTTGGGCAAAATCGTCCGCGAATCGCTCGAAAGCCGCGATTTCGAGGTTTGCTGGGCGACCGACGGGCGCGGCGCGGTCGAGGAATTTCAACGATTCGACCCTGAAATCTGCGTGCTGGATGTCATGCTGCCGCACCGCGACGGTTTTTCGGTCGGGCAGGAAATCCGACAGCTGCGGCCCGCGATGCCCATCATTTTTTTGACCGCCAAAACCCAAACTTCCGACGTATTGGAAGGCTTTGCCGCCGGAGGAAACGACTACATCCGCAAGCCGTTCAGCATGGAGGAATTGATTGTTCGTATCCACAATTTATTGAGAATCAGTGCGGTATCCGAACCTGTGGCCAATTTGCCAACGAGCGATTTGCCATTGGGCAAATTCCAGTTTTCGGCGCAGCGGCAAGAATTGGTGCTCGAAAACCAAGTGCGCCGCCTCTCGCACCGCGAAACAGAACTGCTGAAAATGCTCGCCGCGCAGCCCGGCGAGGCCGTCGCCCGCAAGGAAATTCTGGACACCATCTGGGGCAACGACTCATTTTTCAATTCCCGGAACTTGGACGTGTACATCACGCGGCTGCGCGAATACCTGCGCCCCGGCGGTGTGGAAATTTTGACGCTGAAATCGGTGGGCTATCGGCTGTTGGTTTGAGCAAAAAATGGACTTTTGCCTTTCATTTTCAACGCCATTTCCGTGAAAAAACGCTACCCACGCACGCTCTCGTCTGGTGCCCACAACACGGTCATCGCGCTTTCGGAAACGGAAGTAGGCAAGATTTTCACGGGCGACACACGCTCCGACATCGGTTCGGAGGCCACGAAAATGCAGTTTGCCAACGCCGTCAACGGCCTCGTGGTGCGGTTTGCGCGGCTCGACGAATTGAACGATGAGGCCGAAATGCTCGTCATGGAGCGGCTGTACCCGATGGATTTCAGGGCATACGAACACGAGCGGCGCGAACTGTGGCTGGATGTGTTCGAGGATGAGCTGCGGCAGCTGCACCGGGCGGGTTTCGCGCACCGCGACCTGCGCCGCCCGTCGGATATGCCCGGCCTGACTTTCGACAATATCTTCTTGACGGACAAGGGTTTACGCCTGATTGATGTGGGTGTCTCCGCGCTGCGCGAGCAGGTGGGCGAGCGACTCTTCGAGCGGTTCGTGCAGCAAGAATTGGAGGAGTTGGAAGCCTTCCGACAGTTTTTTTTGACTCGATAAACCGATTCAGATGGACGAAAATTTCGACTGGAAATTCCGCCTCGCGGCGTTCGGCTTTGTGCTGTTTTTGCTCGGCATGGTCTATTTGAACGTGCGCGAATACCCCGTTTATTCGAACACAATCGGGGTGCGTGGGCTGGTCGTCGGCTCGGTTTTGGTGGCGGCTGCGCTGGCTGCCGGGCTGATTTTTGCGCTGCGCGACCGGCTGCTGCCTGCCCGGAAGCATTGGCCGGAATTGGTGTTCATTGTTTTTCCGATGCTGTTTTTCGCGCCGCTGTTCGGCAGCTGGCTCAATCGGGCGGGTGGAAAAGTGGAGAACCTGCCGTTCGAGTTCATGTCCGAACAGGCATTTGTCGCGTCGGGCTATGGCCTTTTGAAAGGCGAAAAAATCAAGCCGAGCGGCTACCGACTGACGGTGCGCGAAGGCGATAAGTTGCTGACTTTCAAGTACAAACAGCAGGCGTACTTTCCAATCACGAAAATGGGCGAAACGGTTCTGCTGCCCGTGCGGACGGGGATTTTCGGGAAAAGGGTAGTGGAGTTGAAGTGAGGATTTTCAGGCAAAAATTTCTTCCAAATCCAGTTCGATGCCCAGTTCGCGGTCGTGGAGTTTGCCGTTTTTGGCGAACACATCGTAGTCGTCGGGCGAGTTGTAAATGTAAACGGAGCGCAGTTCGGGGAAAACCAACCAGTAGGATTTGACCCCGGCGTTGAAATATTCGCGCCGTTTTTGCAACAAATCGAACACGTTTTGAGTGGGAGAAAGGATTTCCACCACGCCCAGCGGCACTTCGCTCATGCGGATTTCCTCTTCGCCGAAGGGCATCTTTTGAAAAATGCCTAAATCTGGCACGTGCTCCCGAACGGGTAAATCGAGGCTGATTTCAATCGCAATTCTGAATTTGTTTCCATACGCCCTGCGAATGAGAAAATTAAGGTTTGACTCAACGAAAGAATGATGTTTGCTGGGCATTGGTTTGTCGCGTTCGATTTCGTAATCAGATTGTATGACGGCTGCTTCAAGCATCTTTTGAAATTTTTTCCCCAAAAGTAGTTGCTTCGCCTCAAAAAGCACCCCGTGAACAAGCAAATCACCAAATCAGCAAATCACCAATTCTACATGAAAATTGACTCGCTCGTCGTCCGCGAAAACGGCGACAACCGCACGACCGCGCCGCACATTTTGCCGATTTATGCCACCTCCTCGTTCGCGTTCGAGAGCATTGACCAAGGCATCGAGATTTTCAAAAACATCGAAAGCGGCCATGTGTACAGCCGATACGCCAACCCGACGGTGGACACGGTGGCCGCCAAAATCGCCGCGCTCGAAACACACGGGCTGGGCTTCGAAGCCGTGGCCGTGATGACCTCGTCGGGCATGAGCGCGATTTCCACGCTGCTGCTCGGCCTGCTGAAAAAAGGCGATAAAGTGCTGACACAGGGCAATTTGTACGGCGGTACGACCGAACTTTTCAACCAGATTTTCGGGGCAATGGGCATCGAAACCGTGCTGGCCGAGCTCCAAAACTTGGACGAAGTCGAGGCCGCGCTGCGCCGCGACCCGGCCATCAAAATGCTTTACTGCGAAACGCCGGCCAACCCGACGCTGGCCTGCGTGGACATCGCAGCGCTGGCCGATATTGCCCGACAGCATGGGGTTTGGAGTGCGATTGACAACACGTTTGCCACGCCGCTTTTGCAACAGCCCTTCGCCGCTGGCGTGGATTTTATCGTGCATTCGACCACGAAGTTTTTGAATGGGCACGGCAACTCGACGGCGGGTCTCGTCGTCGGGCGCGACCGCGATTTGATGCGGAAAAAAGTGTGGAACGCCATGAAACTCGTGGGCACGAACTGTTCGCCGTTCGAGGCGTGGCTGACGCACAACGGCCTGAAAACCGTCGCGCTCCGCATGGAACGGCACTGCTCCAATGCCCAGCAGTTGGCCGAGTTTTTGGAAAATCACCCGGCAGTGGCCCGCGTCAATTATCCCGGCCTTGCTTCGCACCCCGACCATGAATTGGCGAAAAAACAGATGCGCGGCGGCTTCGGCGGGATGTTGAGTTTTGAGTTGCGCGGCGGTTTGGAGGCGGGCATCCGGGCCATGAACCGCGTGGAGTTTTGCACGCTGGCCCCGACTTTGGGAGATGCCGACACGCTCATTTTGCACCCGGCCTCGATGTCGCACCTGCGCGTGCCGAGAGAAATCCGGGAGCAAAACGGCATCACCGACGGCCTCATCCGCGTGTCGGTGGGCATCGAAAACGCGGCGGACATCATCGGGGATATTGAGCGGGCGATTGCATAAATCTTTGATTTTCTGCTGGTTGCCCCCCAAAAACAGCCGCCCCAGAAGCGTAAGGCTTCCGGGGCGGCTCGATTTCAGATTTCAAAATTTCTCAATTTCCAAAGTTCAAGCGAGGCCGAAGGCGCGTTTCACGCTGTCCACCGCATCGAGTTTTTCCCAAGTGAAGGTCTCGACAGTGCGGACTTCGGGTTTGCCGTTGGAGCCGACTTGCACTTGTTTCGTGCCGGGCGTGCGACCGAAGTGGCCGTAGGCGGCGGTCTCGGAGTAAATCGGGTTTTTCAGACCGAAACGGCGGACGATGGCAGCCGGGCGCAGGTCGAAGACGGTGAGCAGTTTTTGCGCGATTTCGCCGTCGCTCAAACCCTTGATTTTGCAAGTGCCGTAGGTGTTTACGAACAGGCCGACGGGCTTGGCCACGCCGATGGCGTAAGCCACTTGCACGAGGGCTTGGTCGCAGAGGCCCGCTGCCACGATGTTTTTGGCGATGTGGCGCGTGGCGTAGGCTGCCGAGCGGTCCACTTTCGAGGGGTCTTTGCCGGAGAACGCGCCGCCGCCGTGCGCGCCTTTGCCACCGTAGGTGTCCACGATGATTTTGCGGCCAGTCAGGCCGGTGTCGCCGTGCGGGCCGCCGATGACGAACTTGCCGGTGGGGTTGATGAAGTATTTGATGTCGTTGGTGAAGAGCTTGGCGACGCGGGCGGGCAGCAGTTTTTTGACACGCGGGATGAGGATTTTCTTCATGTCCGCCTCGATTTTTTCGAGCATTTTCTGGTCGTCGGCGAAGTCGTCGTGCTGCGTGGAGATGACGATGGTGTCAATCTTTTTCGGGACGTGCTTGTCGCTGTACTCAATGGTCACTTGGCTTTTTGCGTCGGGGCGGAGGTATTTGATTTGCTTGTTTTCGCGGCGCAGCTCGGCCAGTTCGCGGAGCAGCAGGTGCGCGAGGTCGAGCGCGAGCGGCATATAGTTGTCGGTCTCGTTGGTGGCGTAGCCGAACATCATGCCTTGGTCGCCTGCGCCCTGTTCGTCCTCGCTTTTGCCCACGTCCACGCCCTGCGCGATGTCCGCGCTTTGCTCGTGGATGGCGGAGAGGATGCCGCAGGATTTTGCGTCAAATTGGTATTCGGCCTTTGTGTAGCCGATGCGTTCGATGGCCTTGCGGGCTGCTTCTTGGATGTCCACATAGGCGGTGGAGCGCACTTCACCGGCCACGACGACGAGGCCGGTGGTCACGAGGGTTTCGCAAGCGACTTTGGAATTCGGGTCTTGGGTGAGGAATGCATCGAGGATGGAGTCGGAGATTTGGTCGGCCACTTTGTCGGGGTGGCCTTCGGACACGGATTCCGAAGTAAAGAGATAAGGCATAAATTTCAGTTGAAAAATGAAGAGTTTGCGTGTCGAAAGGCTTGGGTTAGCCTGTTTTTTCTCAAAAAGAGCGGCAAAGGTAGTTTTTTCCCTAACCAAAAACGGCCTGCGTCCAACATTCAAAAACGAGGCCAGTTCTGGAGCGAGAAGGTGAGAGGGCGAGAAAGTGCGACGTGAGGCGGCTGGATGTTTTTCGCCCAAAATGATGGATACTTGCAGTCCTAATTTTCAACATCAAAAACAGTTCAATGACGCTCGCCCGCCGCACGCTTGCCCTCGCGTTTTTGCTTTCTGCAAAAATCCTCGCCGCCCAGACCGCCACCGCCCCGAAATCGCCCGACGAATTCATGCCGCACAAGCGGGGCGAACAGTTCACTCGGCACGACCAGCTGACCGATTATTTTGAGCACTTGGCCGCCAACGCCCCCCGAACCATGCGCCTCGAACGCTATGGCATGACGAACGAAGACCGCCCGCTGCAAATCGCCATTTTTTCGTCGGAGGAAAACATGGCCCGCCTCGAACAAATCCGCCTGAACAACCTGCGGCTGGCGGGCACGGAACCGGGTACGCCGGACGTGGCAAATGCGCCCGCCATCGTCTGGCTGAGCATGAGCGTGCATGGCAACGAGCCGAGCGGCTCGGAGTGCAGCCCCGAACTGGCTTTCCGGCTTGCCACCCAAACTGACCCGCAAGTGCGCGAATGGCTCCGCAACACGGTGGTCATCCTCGACCCCTCGCTCAACCCCGACGGGTACAGCCGCTACGTCAACTGGTACCGGGGCGTGGCGAACCTTATCCCGAACGCCAACCACGATGCCCGCGAACACTCGGAACCCTGGCCGGGCGGGCGCGTGAACCACTATTATTTCGACCTGAACCGCGATTGGGCTTGGGCGACGCAGGTGGAAAGCCAGCAGCGGCTCGCGGTTTACCACCGTTGGTTGCCGCACGTCCACGCCGATTTGCACGAGCAGTATTTCGACAATCCATACTATTTCGCGCCCGCTGCCGAGCCGATGCACGATTTGATTACGCCGTGGCAGCGCAGTTTCCAGACCCAAATCGGCCAAAACCACGCCCGATATTTTGACGAAAACGGCTGGCTGTACTTCACGAAAGAGGTTTTCGACCTGTTTTATCCGTCATACGGCGACACCTATCCGATGTTCAACGGGGCCATCGGCATGACCTATGAGCAGGCCGGCCACTCGCGGGCGGGCCGCGCCATTTCGCTGGCAAACGGCGACACGCTCTGGCTCGAAGACCGCATCGCGCACCACCTGACGACGAGCCTTTCGAGCATCGAAATGGGCAGCAAAAACGCCCAAAATCTGGTCAAAAATTTCCGGGACTACTACGCCAACGCCGCTGCCAAGCCGCAGGGCGCGTGGGTGTCGTTCGTCATCCGGGAGGCCAACGACCAAAACAAGGTGAACGCCCTTTGCGAATTGCTCGACCGCCATCACATCCAATATGGCCGCGTCGGTTCGCCGATGCCTTCTGTGCGGGCCTTTGATTATGTGGCGGGCAAGGAGACGAACGTGAGCATTCAGCCCAACGACTTGATTATCAGCGCGTTCCAGCCACATTCGGTTCTGGTGCAGGCACTCTTCGAGCCGGAGCCGCACCTGTCGGATTCGCTCACCTACGACATCACGGCGTGGGCTTTGCCTTATGCTTACGGCCTCGAAGCCTTTGCCCTGAAACAACGCATTGAGCCAAAATTCGACCGCGTGAATTGGAAACCCGGCGAGGTGTCTGTCCCGACAAAACCCTACGCTTGGTGCCTGCACCGCCAATCGTTGGCCGAGGCGCAATTCCTCGCCGACCTCCTGCAACAGGGTGTCCATGTGCGCTACGCGACCAAAGCCTTCGACGTGGCCGACGACAAATTCCAACCCGGCGCGCTCGTCATCACCCGTGCCGACAACATGAGCATGGATGCCGACCTCGACCGCATGGTGCAGGCAGCGGCCAAACGGTACAACGTGAAAGCCATCCCGATGCTGTCCGGCTGGATGGGCACGAAGGGCCGCGACCTCGGCTCGGATGCCTTTCGTTTGCTGGAAAAACCCGACGTGGCAATCGTCTGGGGCGACGACGTGGAGGAAAATTCGTTCGGGCACGTCTGGCATTTTTTCGAGCGCGAATTGGGCTACCCCATCACGCCCATCCATCTGGACAAACTTGCACGGGCGAACTTGCGCGATTTCAACGTGCTGATTTTCCCGCATGGCTCGTACCGTTTTGACGACGATGACTTGAAATCGCTCAAAACTTGGGTGCAAAACGGCGGGCGGCTCATCGGGCTGGAAGGCGGCGCACGGGCATTTGCCGACAAGGACGGTTTCGATTTGAAGTCAAAAGCGGAGGAAAAAAAGGACACGGGCGCGGTGAAGCCCAAGCCCTACCAGTCGCAGGAACGCGACGGCGTAAGCGACCAACTGCCCGGAGCCATCGTGCGGGCAAGCATGGACAACTCGCACCCGCTGGGCTACGGGTTGGCCGATTCGTATTTTTCATTAAAAACTGGCCCTTCCGCTTTTGACCTCCTGAAATCGGGCGAAAACGTGGCTTGGCTGGACGACAAATATTTCTCCGTCGGGTTCGTCGGGGCGCGGGTGCGGCCTCGCCTGAAGAACTCGCCTATCGCGGCGGTGCAGCGCATGGGCGGCGGCCAAGTGGTGTATTTCGTTGACAATCCGATGTTTAGGTCGTTTTGGTATCAGGGGAAAGTGCTGTTTGCCAACGCGCTGTTTTTCTGAGTCTGCTTTGTATTTGACGGAAAAAGTAGTGCCCCGGAAGCCAAGCTTCCGGGGCACTTTTTATTGCGAAGACAGAGCCGGGCGGTTTATCCCGCACTCAGCTGCTGGTCGCTTTCCAGCGTTTCGAGCTTCGTGAAGTCTTCAGCAAAGGTGATGACAAGGCCATCTTTTGCCTCGTTCAGTTGGGCCACGAGTTCCGTGTTTTCGCTCGGCGCTTCGCTGAGGATGAACTCGGCGAGCGGATCCTCGATGTATTTCTGGATGGCGCGGTGCAGCGGGCGTGCGCCGAACTGCGGGTCGAAGCCTTTTTCGGCGACGAAATCTTTGGCCTCTTCGCTGAGCGTGAGTTTGAGCCGCAGGTTGTCGAGGCGTTTCATCAGGCCAGCGAGGGCGTTGTCAATGATGCGGAAGATTTCTTCGCGGCCCAGCGAGTTGAACACAATCACATCGTCAATGCGGTTGAGGAACTCCGGCGAGAAGGTTTTTTTCAGGGCCTTCTGGATGACTGCTTTGCTCATTTCCTCAGCGGCTTCGGCGCGGGCGGCGGTTTGGAAGCCGATGCCTGTGCCGAAGTCTTTGAGGTCGCGGACACCGATGTTGGAGGTCATGATAATAATGGTGTTCTTGAAATCCACCTTGCGACCGAGGCCGTCGGTCAGTTGGCCGTCGTCGAGCACCTGCAACAGGATGTTGTACACGTCGGGGTGTGCTTTTTCGATTTCGTCGAGCAGCACGACAGAGTACGGTTTGCGGCGCACTTTTTCGGTCAGTTGGCCACCTTCTTCGTAGCCGACGTAGCCCGGAGGCGCACCGATGAGCCGCGACACGGAGAATTTTTCCATGTATTCCGACATATCAATCCGAATCAAAGAGTCCTCAGTATCAAAGAGATAGCGAGCCAATGCGCGGGCGAGTTCGGTCTTGCCGACCCCCGTCGGGCCGAGGAAGATGAACGTGCCGATGGGCTTTTTCGGGTCTTTCAGGCCGACGCGGTTGCGTTGGATGGCTTTGGAGATTTTGACGATGGCATCGTCTTGCCCGATGACCATGCGGCGGAGGTCGCTGCCCATGTTGACGAGTTTTTTGGACTCGCTCTCGGCCACTTTTTTGACGGGGATGCCGGTCATCATGGCGATGATTTCGGCGATGTCGTCTTCGCGGACGGGGTAGCGGCGCGTCTTGCTTTCCTCTTCCCATTCCACTTTCGAGAATTCGAGGTTGCGGACGAGCTTGCTCTCGCGGTCGCGGAGGTTGGCGGCCTCTTCGTATTGCTGGTTTTTGACGGCAAGGTTTTTCAAATCCTTGATGGACTCGATTTCGCGTTCCAGTTCTTCGATGTGGCGCGGCACGATGATGTTGCGGAGGTGGACGCGCGCGCCCACTTCGTCCAGCACGTCAATCGCTTTGTCGGGCAAAAAGCGGTCGGTGATGTACCGGTCGCTCATTTTGACACAGGCGCGGATTGCATCCTCGGAGTATTGGACGTTGTGGAACTCCTCGTATTTCGGGCGTAAGTTGTTGAGGATGTGGATAGTATCTTCCTGCGATGGGGGGTCAACCATGACTTTCAGGAAGCGGCGGTCGAGCGCGCCGTCTTTTTCGATGTACTGGCGGTACTCGTCCAGTGTGCTCGCGCCGATGCATTGGAGCTCGCCGCGTGCGAGGGCGGGTTTGAAAATATTGCTGGCATCGAGCGAGCCTGTCGCGCCGCCCGCGCCGACCATCGTGTGGATTTCGTCAATGAACAGTATGACCTCGCGGTTCTTTTCCAGCTCGTTCATGATTGCTTTGATGCGCTCCTCGAACTGGCCGCGATATTTCGTGCCGGCCACCAACGCCGCCAAGTCGAGCATGACGATGCGCTTGTTGAACAGCGTGCGGCTGACTTTTTTCTGCATGATGCGGAGGGCGAGGCCTTCGACGATGGCGGTCTTGCCCACGCCCGGCTCGCCGATGAGGATGGGGTTGTTCTTTTTGCGGCGGCTGAGGATTTGGCTGACGCGCTCGATTTCTTTTTCGCGGCCAATGATGGGGTCGAGTTTGCCTTCTTCGGCAAGTTTCGTCACGTCGCGCCCGAAGTTGTCGAGCACAGGGGTGCGGCTTTTTTGTTGCTGTTTTTGTTGTTGTTGCTGGGAGCGATATCCGCTGCGGTCGTCGTCGTCGTCAAAATCGCCTTCTTGCGGCGGCACTTGGTTGTACACGGCGGGCGTGGCGAGGTCTTGCTCGGAGCGAACGTATTCGAGTTCTTTTTTGAAGGATTCGTAGTCCACTGAATATTCGTTTAAAAGTTTGGCGGAGAAAGTGTCGGTGTGTTTGAGGATGGAGAGCATCAGGTGCTCCGGGAAAATTTCTTCGTTTTTGAGGAGGCGTGCTTCGAGGAAGGTGACTTTGAGCACACGCTGGGCCTGTGTCGTGACCGAAAACTCGCCGACGAAAAGGTTCTCCGCTGGCGGGAAGGCACTGAACCGGGGGATGGCGCGTTCGAGGCGTTTTTTGAGGTCGTTCACATCCACCGATAGCGAATCGAGCACACGTAAGGGCAAACATTCGCGCTCGATAATCATGCCCAGCAGCAGATGTTCCGTGCCGATGTAGTCGTGCCCCAACCGTCGCGCTTCTTGGCCGCTTTGGTGGATGATTTGCTTGACCACAGGCGAAAATTTCTTGTTCATGTATCTTTTTGGATGAGATTAGGAAAAAGGACGGGGGCAGGTGGGCAGGTATTTTCCGTGCGAGGGAGGCATTCTGCGGAGCAAGATTACCGCTACACTGCCGAAAAATCCAAACAATTCTCTGCCGACGGCGGGCTTCTTAACAAAAAATGGGGTGGCTGGTTTTGGGCACGGAAAAAATCGAGCCATGCCCATGCAGCCCGACAGGCTGGCAGAAAACGCCCCGACAAAAACAACGCCCATGACAAGACGGCAGCTTCCGCCCACGCCGTTTGGCGGCAAACACCAGTCGTGGCCGTTTATTGCCGACCGTCGCAGCGGTCAGCCGCCCGGAAAAAAGCCATTTCAAAGTTTGGAGAATAAGAGGGTGGTATGGTTACATTTGCCATCACTTCCCGACACTCCGGGCAAAACCGGGGGCAAAGTTTTTTCACAAAAAATTGGCAATCAATACGATATGAGATACCGATTGGACAAGCAGGAAAAATATGCCGTGCTGACGCTCGAAGAAGAAAACCTCAACTCGCTCATCGCGCCCGGCCTGAAAAGCGACTTCATTTTTTTCAATCAGGAGGGTGTGCGCAACATGATTTTCGACCTTTCCGCCGTGAAATTCGTGGATTCGAGCGGCCTGAGTGCCATCCTCACCGCGCACCGCATTTGGAAAGACAACGGCTCCTTCGTCATCGCCGGCAAACTGCAACCCGCCGTGACCAAACTCATCGAAATTTCGAGGCTCGATTCTATCCTCGTCATGCTGCCCACCGTCAGCGAATCTGTGGACTATGTGATGATGGAAGAACTCGAACGTGAGCTGCAAGCCGAATAATGAATGTAATAATGTGTCAATGAACGAGCGG
>JBKBIC010000047.1:0-25871 GCA_046299435.1 Saprospiraceae bacterium | reverse complement strand
AAGAGATTGCTCGCCAAAAAATCGAGGACATCGCCAAGCGCATCGCGGCGGGTGAGGATTTCGGCGTGCTGGCGAAAAAATACTCCGACGACCCCGGCAGCGGCAGCCAAAACGGCGACCTCGGCTGGCAAAAACGCGGGACGTTCGTGCCGGAGTTCGAGGCCATGATTTACAAATTGGAAAAAGGCCAAATCAGCCCAATCGTCGAGACGGAGTTTGGTTTTCACATCATCCAACTGCTCGAACGGCGCGGCAACCTCGTGCATGGGCGGCACATCCTCATCAAACCGACCATCACCGACGAGGACATCGAGGCCGCCAAAATGAAACTCGACTCCGTGCGGACGCGCATCATCCGCGATAGCCTGCCCTTTTCGGCAGCCGTGAAACAGTACGGCGACAAAAACGTGCAGAGCTACAACAACGACGGGCGCGTGGCAAACCCGCGTTCGGGCAATACCTTCTTCGAGATGGCCGATTTGCCGACCAACATCTTTTTCGCCATTGACGGCCTGAAGCCCGGCGAAATCAGCAAGCCCATCGAATCCGCGCCCGACGAGGGCGAGAAATTTTTCAGGATCGTCCTCGTGCAGAGCCGCTCCACGCCGCACAAAGCCGACCTGAAACGCGACTACAACAAAATCCAGACGGCGGCTTTGGAGCAGAAAAAGGCTTATTTCACCGAAAAATGGGTAGTTGACCGGCTGCGCTCCACTTACCTGCAATTCGACGCGATGTTCGGGAACTGCCCGAATTTGCAGGAAATGAAGGCCGAATCCGAACGAAAAGACGGGATGTGAACGCCCGTTCAGCCTGCTGCCAAAAAGAGAAAGCCGTCCGTGATTGCACGGGCGGCTTTCTCTTTGGACAGGCTCAAAGCAGCTTATTTACGGTTGTGGAGTTCGGCCAAAAAACGGTTCAGTTCTTCGATGCCGTAGTACAGCACTTCGCGCGGCTTCGAGCCTTCGGCGGGGCCGACGATGCCCAGCGATTCGAGTTGGTCCATGATGCGTCCGGCGCGGTTGTAACCCAGTTTCATGCGGCGTTGAATCATGCTCGTCGAGCCGTGCTGGGTCTCGACAATGAGGCGGGCAGCATCTTCGAGCATATCGTCCATGTCGGCCAGCCGGAAATCTTTGTTGCTGCCGAAATCGCCGCTGCCGCCCTCGTTTTCCGGGTGGAATTCGGGCAGGAAAAACGGCTCCGGGAAGCCTGTTTGGTTCGAGATGAAGTCAATGACTTTTTCCACTTCGGGCGTGTCCACGAACGCGCTTTGCAGGCGGATGATGTCGCCGCCGACGGAAAGCAGCATATCGCCGCGCCCGGTCAGTTGCTCCGCGCCACCGGAATCGAGGATGGTGCGCGAGTCCACTTTTGAGGCGACTTTGAAGGCTATCCGCGCCGGGAAGTTGGCCTTGATAACGCCCGTGATGATGTTCACGGAAGGCCGTTGCGTGGCGATGATGAGGTGGATGCCGACTGCGCGGGCCAGCTGCGCGAGGCGACCGATGGGCAGCTCGACCTCCTTGCCAGCGGTCATGATGAGGTCGGCAAACTCGTCAATCACCAGCACGATGAACGGCAGGAATTTGTGGCCTTTTGTCGGGTTGAGCCGCCGCGCCACGAATTTGTCGTTGTACTCATTGATGTTCCGCACCTCTGCTTTTTTCAGCAGGTCGTAGCGGGTTTCCATCTCGATGGTGAGCGAATTGAGGGTGTGGACGACCTTCTGCGTGTCGGTCACGATGGGTTCCGTCTGGTCGGGCAGGAAGCCGAGGAAATGGTTTTCGAGGCGGGCGTAGGGGAAAAGCTCCACTTTTTTCGGGTCAATCATGATGATTTTGACCTGCGACGGGTGCTTTTTGTAAAGCAACGACATAAGGATGACGTTGATGCCCACTGATTTGCCCTGCCCCGTTGCGCCGGCGATGAGCAAGTGCGGCATCTTGGTCAGGTCGGCCACGAACACCTCGTTTTGGATGCTTTTGCCCAGAGCGATGGGCAAGTCCATTTTGGCCCGCTTGAATTTGTCAGACATCAGCACTTCGCGCATCCCGACGGTCACGCGGTTTTTGTTCGGCACCTCGATGCCGATGGTGCCTTTGCCCGGAATGGGCGCGATGATGCGGATGCCCAACGCGCTGAGACTCAGCGCGATATCGTCTTCCAAATTCTTGATTTTGGAAATGCGGATGCCGCGCGCCGGGATGATTTCGTACAGCGTCACCGTCGGGCCGATGGTGGCGCGGATTTTTTCGATGTCAATTTTGAAGTTGAGGAGCGTCTGGATGATTTGGTTTTTGTTGGCTTCCAGTTCCTCGCGGTCAACTTCGAGGGCTTGGTTGTCGTACTCGGTCAGCAGTTGGAGGTGCGGGTATTCGTAGTGGCCGAGTTCGAGGGTGGGGTCGTAGGGTTCGCTGAGGTTGGGCGTGTCCTCCTGCACGGCCTCGACGGGCGGCTTGTAGCGTTCGGAGGTTTCGGGTGTGCTCGGTTCGGGTTCGCTGCTGGCTTCCGGCTGCGCGATGTTGATTTCCATTTCGGCCTCGCCGGGGCGCAGCGGCTTGGGCGCGGCGGATGGGTCGGCGAAAAGCGAGCTTTTTTGTGTCAAATCAATGGCCAGTTGCGAGCCGGGCAGGGGCGGCAGATTTTCCGAAGGAGCCGGACGGTTGGCGGGGACGCTGGCCGTAATGGGCGCGGCCACTGGCGGCAGCGCGTCCGCGTCGTCCGAATCGGCCTCCGTTTGCGGGTCGGCAAAATCCGGGCGCGGGCGGACGGGCGCGACGGTCGTGGCACGGCCCCGGCGTTTGCCGTAGTTGCCCGAAATGAGGTCGTCCCAAGCCTGTTTTGTTTCAAAAACGAGCTTTCGCCATGTGAAATCGTCCAAATTGGGGTTGTTCGTCCACACAAAAGCGGCCACCAGCGCGAACACAAACAAGGCCAACGTGCCGACGAGGCCGAGGAAATTCTGAATCCACATGGCCACCGCCTCCCCGAACGCGCCGCCCCAGGGGAAATCGGCGGTCTGGAAAAAGAAGCCCGACACGACGGAAATGATGACCGCCCAGATGATTGAATACCGCAGCGTGGGGGTCAAATTGGAGAGCGGCACCCGCCGGATGAGCGCGAGGCCATAGCGGTACAGCAGGTAAACCGCGATGAACGAGGCTACCCCGAAGCCCCAATAAAAAAACATATTGGACACGATGGCTCCGAGCCGACCGAGCCAGTTTGCCATCTCGAAATCCTCGAAAAGCAGCGACCAAGAGAACCGTAGCACGCGGTCTTGGTCAATGTCCCATGTGAAAAGGTAGGATGCGAAAGCGATAAAAAGGTAGAACGACAGGAAAAGGAACACCATCCCCGCGAGTTTGGGGAAGCGTTCGTCGTCGAAGTTGAGGGCGAATTGTCCGGGTTTTCTCCTTGCCATGTTTGGATGCGCTGGGTGCGGGCAAAAGTAACAGGATTGGGGCAGGCCACACGACTTTTTGTTTTAAAGTGTGTGGGCGGCGGCGGGGAGTTGTGTTTGTCTCGTTTTCCTTTTGTCTGAAAGTTGTGGAGTGCCGCGAGAGCAGTTTCATCCAAGTCTTATCTGCCTTCCTCCCTCCTTTGCACTCGTCAACCCCGAAAACATAGATATTTATCACCTCGTAACCCTCACACAATCAACGAATTGACCGCAGCCACTACGTTGGCATACGCTTCGTCGGCATTGGGCCAAGTGGCGACAGGCTTGCCGGGTTCGGTACCGGGATTGGGCAGGATGGGCTGGCACTGTGTCAGTTCGGGCAGCATTTGCCAAGTGCATGGCTCCAAAATCACGGGTACCACTTTGGTCTCCTGTTGCCGGGCGAGTGCGGGGAGGAGTTGGGTGTTCCGCAGGTTGTCGTCGGCCAAGTATTCCGCGCTGATGAGCAGCAAAATGACCGAGGCTGCGCCAAGTTCGCGCCCGACGGCCACCGACAAATCCTCGCCCGGAGTGGCCTTGCCCTCGTGCCAAATGGTGGCGATCCCCGTGCGTTCGAGCGGGCGCAGGTGGTTGGCGAGGGCGTTTTTCATGGCCTCTTCCGCCGGGTGGCACGAGATGAAAATGCGTTTGCCGGAGGCGGGTGCAGCGGGCGTTTGCCCTTGATTTTGAAACTGTTGCGAAAGATTGGCGACAAAATCGTCAATCGCATCATCGGCAAACGTGAACCGTTTGAACAGGCTCGTGTAAATCTCCCGCGCCATGCGGCTGAGCGAGTATTCGTGGAAAGTAGGCGACACGATGGTGCTGTCCTTGCTGAATTTCAGGGTGCGGAGCAGCAGTTGCAGGTGCCATTGCCGCCAGTCGAAGCCGACGAACAGGTAGGTTTTCGTGTCGTCGAATTCCTGCATCAATTTGGGTGGCAGGGGCGGGTCGCCGCGCATGACCTTGCCGATGAAATCCAATTGGTTCGAGGCTGTGAGCACGAGCGACTCCGGCGTTTTGTAGTGCCCGAACAGGTTGTAAACCAATGGTTTATCCGCGCTGACCTTTTCGTAATTGAAGTCCACCGGGCGGCGGTAATTGTAAAAACCCTGCACCGTGCCAAACTTCCCGGCCTGCCGGAAGGCCTGCGCCATGAGGTCGTCAGGCGTGGTGTTGACGACGAGCGAAAACGGCAGTTTGGCCAGCGCGGCCAATGCCGGCGATGGCTGCGCGATTTTCTGGTAAAAACTTTGGGCAATGTAGGCCGCGTCGAGTTCGGTGGCGTTCGCGCCGCTGTTGTAGGTTTGGGCGACGTAGGCGAGGTTTTCAGCGTGGTCGGGGTCGAACGGAGTGCCTTCTTTTTCGAGTTCGGAAGCGATTTGCCGGGCGAGTTGGTCGGTATAGGGGTCAAATGCCCCGTTCTGCACCGAGCCAGCGGCGGCGGGGCCAATGAGCAGGACGCACAATTGGTTTTCCAATGCCCGGAGCAGGTTGTTCCATTCGCGTGTTGACATTCGCTTTTTTCAATATTTTTCTGCGGGTAAATGTATGGCGGCGAATTGGTGATTTGGCGATGCGCTCGAGCTCGAATCATCAAATAACCAATTCACCAATTCGCCAAATCACCAAAAAATGGAGCATCCAATCATCTTGTTCGACGGGGTTTGCAACCTTTGCAACGCCTCTGTGCAGTGGGTTTTGCGGCGCGACCGCCGGGGCTTGTTCCGCTTCGCGGCCTTGCAATCGGAGCCGGGACAGCAGTTGCTGCGGCAATTCGGCCTCGATTTCGAGCGGTTCGACACGGTGGTTTTGGTGGCCGATGGGCGTGTTTTTGTGCGCTCGGAGGCCGCGCTCGAAATCGCCCGGCGGCTCGGCGGTGGCTGGCGATTGGCCGGGCTGCTGCGGGTTTTTCCGCTCTTCTTGCGCGACGCAGTTTACGGTTGGGTGGCCCGGAACAGGTACCGATGGTTCGGCAAACAGGACACTTGTTGGCTGCCGACCCCCGCGCTGCGCGAACGGTTTTTGTAAACCTCTTGCGAAACTCTGCGGGTTCTCTGCGAAACTCTGCGTAATAACTCTTGTGGCGGGCTGTTACGCAGAGTTTGCAGAGATAAATGACATTTTCGCAAGAAGTCTTGTGAAATAAATTGCTGATAAACAACCAATTAAGGACTGATTTTATGCTGCGTATTTTGTCTTTTGCATTCATTGCGGTAGCCTTTTTCGTCGCCTGCGACAGCAAAAAAAAGGCACCGGGCAAGCTCGAAAATTTCGTCATCGTGCCCGGCAACCGCGTCGGCCCCATCACGATGGACAGCTGCAACCGCGACATCGTGGAGCAGATGTACGGCTCGCTGGCCAAAGCCGACTCCGTCACCGTGCCCGGAAACCAGAAGGACAAGGGTTTGGTGCTATTCCCCGACGACCCGGCGCGCCGACTCGAAATCTGGTGGTACCTGCCCCACAGCGCGATTTTCCCGGCCAGTTTCCGCGTCGCGGACGAAGGTTCTTTCTGGCGCACCAACACAGGCATCCGCATCGGCTCCACGTTGAAACAAGTGGAACAAGCCAACGGCAAGCCGTTCATGCTCGTTACCGTGCCGGGCAGGCCGGGCATCTTGCAGGTCGCCAACTGGAACGGTGGCAACACGAGCGTGGTGCTGGGCTTGGAGTTTTCGTTTGAAGGCGGTGGCGAACGCGAGGGCGAGTTCCCGAGCGACGACCCGCTGGTGCAGCACATCAACCCGGCGGTCTCGGCCATCACGACCTTTTTCCGGGTGCCGCCGACCGCCCCCATCGAACAGATGGAAACTAAATAAGTGCCTGATGTTCAACCACTAAACCGCATTCTTCTCACACCTTTTATTCAAAAAATCTGCCCATGCGTTCCTCGAAATTTCACGCTGTGCTCGCGCCGATTTCGGCTGGCATCCTCGCTGCCGCGCTATTTTTTCAAAGTTGCACCGGCGACGGCCCCGACCCCAACGCCAACACCTTGCGCATCCGGGTCGAGCAAGATGTCACGGGCCTGCAGCCCGTCCTCGCCAAATCGTCCTACGCTCGCTCGGTGGCCGGGCAGATTTTCCAAATGCTCGGCAACCTCGACCCACAGACGCTCGAACTCAAACCCTTGATAATCAAAGCAATGCCGCAGGCTCGGCCACTCACCGACGGCCCGCACAAAGGCGGTATCGCTTATGATTTTGAGCTGCTGGACGAGGCCGCATGGGACAACGGCTCGCCCCTTACCGGGCACGACGTGGTCTTCACCCTCAAAATGATTATGAACCCGCTCATGCCCACCGCCGAATGGCGCGGCTATTACGAATACATCCGCGATGTGGAAGTGGACAAGGCGAATCCCAAGAAATTCACGGTGTACATGAGCGAATACTACATTTTGGGATTGGAGACCCTCTGCCAAACGCCCATTTTCCCGGCTTACCACTACGACCCCGGCAGCAATTTGGCCGACATCCCGCTGGCCGATTTGTGCGACCCGAAAAAATCCGCCGCGCTTGCCCAGTCCAACCCCAAACTCAAAGCCTTCGCCGACGAGGCTCAACAACCCAAGTACGCGACCGAAAAAGCGTTCATATCCGGCTCCGGGCCGTATCAGATGGAATTCCTGAAAGCAGGCGAGGGCGTGGTGCTCGTCCGCAAAAAAAACTGGTGGGCCGACAAACTTGCGGGCCAGAACCCGCTGCTGGCTGCCTACCCCGAAAAATTGGTCTATCGCCCGGTCAAAGAGGAGCCTGCGGTCGAGAATATGTTGAAAAACAGCGAGTTAGACCTCTCTACGAACATCAGCGCGGGCAAATTCATCGAGCTCAAAAAGAACGATACCCTCGCCACGAAGTACACCTTCGGCACCAACGCGCCCACGCAGTACAGCTACATCATGTGCAACCTCCGCGACCCCAAACTGGCCGACAAACAGGTGCGCCTCGCGCTGGCCCACGCGGTGGATTACGATTACCTGCTGACCACCGTCGGCAAAGGCATGGCCAAGCGCACCGTCGGCCCCATCAATCCGGCCAAGCCTTATTACAATTCCGCGCTCACGCCATACGACTTCAACCTCGACAAATCGCGCCAGCTGCTGACCGATGCAGGCTGGAAAGACACGGACGGCAACGGCATCTTGGACAAAAACATCGGCGGCAAAAAGACCGAACTGAGCTTCAAAATCCTCGCCACCACGACTTCCGAGGCCACGCGCTTGACCGTCGAAAAGCTGAAAGAGACCGCTCAAAAAGTCGGCATTGGCATCGAAATCGTCGCCACCGACCTCCAAAAACTCACCTCCGAAACCCGTGCCGGCAATTTTGAGCTGGCCGCTTTGGCCGCTGCCACGTTCCCCGGCGCGGACGATACCTACCAAAACCTGCACTCCAAAAGCCTTGCCCCGGCTGGCGACAACCGTTCGGGTTTCGTCAATGCCGCCGCCGACCGGCTCATGGAATCCATCCGCACCGAGCAGGATTTGGCCAAACGTTATGAGTTGTACAAGCAGCTGCAACAAATCATCCACGAAGAATTGCCCAACATTTACCTCACTTCGCCGGAGCAACGGTATGTGGTGGCCAAGCGGTTCGTGCCTATGATGACCGTCAACCGGCCGGGCTACTACGAGCACCTGTTCAAGCTGAAATGAGCGATTTGCGGAAACGGCGGGCAGAAACTCCGGGCCGACGGATAAAACTATCTTCGCCGCCCAATCCATCCCGTCCGACATGAATTTGACCGCCGTTTCCATCCGCCGCCCCTCGCTCGTCATCGTGCTGTTTGCGGTGCTGACGTTCATGGGCGTGGCGAGCTATTTCCGGCTGCCCATCGAGCTGGTGCCCAAGTTTTCGCCGCCGGTCGTCACCATCATCACGATTTATCCCGGAGCCAGCCCGACGGAGGTCGAGAATGCCGTCTCGAAACCCATCGAAAACGCCATTTCGAGCATCGAAGGCATTGACCAAATCCAAGTCGGCTCGAACGAAAACACCTCGTTCATCGCCGTCGAATTCGAGCAGCATATTGATTTGGACAGGGCCGTGCAAGAGTTGCAGCGCAAAATCAACCCCATCCAGTCCACGTTCCCGAAGGAAGTCCGCGCCCCGGTCGTCAACAAATTCGCGCTCGACGAATTGCCCATCCTCCGCATCGCCGTCAGCGCAAACACCACAGGCACAGCGTTTTACGATTTGGTCAAAAACCGCGTCGTGCCCGACATCGCGCAGGTAAAAGGTGTGGCGCAGGTCGGCATTTTGGGCGGCGAGGAGCGCGAAATCAAAATCAACATTTCTTCCGCCCGGCTCGAACAGTACGGCCTCTCGCTGCTGCAAGTGGCGCAGGCCGTGCAAATGGCGAACCTCGATTTCCCGACCGGCAAAATCGCCGATGCCGACGGCCAAGTCCGCATCCGGCTGGCCGGGAAATTCCAGTCGCTGGACGAAATCCGCAATTTGGTCATCGGCAAAAGTCGCTTCGGCGGCTCGGCTTATTTGAAAGACGTGGCCGAAATCCAAGACGGCGCACGCGAGCCGGAGGTCATCTGCCGCACCAATGACCAGCCTGCGCTCGGCCTCACCATCCGCAAGCAAGGCGATGCTAACGCGGTGGAAATGAGCGATTTAGTGCTCGAAAAACTGACCGAACTCGAACAAACCTACGCCGCGCAGGGCCTCCGCTTCGATGTGGTCGCCAACAGCAGCACCTTCACGAAAATGGCGACGGAGGCCGTCATCCACGACCTTTTCACCGCCGTGCTGCTCGTCGCGTTGGTCATGTTGCTGTTCCTCCATTCCATGCGGAACGCGCTCATCGTGCTGGTCAGCATCCCCACGTCCATCGTCAGCACGTTCGTGATGATGCACCTGTTCGGGTACTCGCTCAATTTGCTTTCGCTGCTCGGCCTCTCGCTCGCCATCGGCATCCTCGTGGACGATGCCATCGTCGTCATCGAGAACATTTACCGGCACTTGGAAATGGGCAAAAACCGCGTGCAGGCCAGCTACGACGGGCGCATGGAAATCGGGTTCACGGCCATCAGCATCACGTTGGTGGACGTGGTGGTGTTCCTGCCCATCGTGTTCACCGTCGGCATGGTGCCCAATTTGCTCCGCCAATTTTGCATGACCGTGCTCACGTCCACGCTCATGTCGCTGTTGGTCTCGTTCACGCTGGTGCCCTGGCTGACCTCGCGTTTTGCCAAATCGCACCGTTTTTCGGGCAAAAACTTGGGCGGTCGCGTGGTGCTGCGTTTTGAGAAATTCCTCGATTGGCTCACCGAAGGCTTCGTCACCGGGCTGCGCTGGGCTTTGCAAAACACGGCCACGAAAATCGTCACCGTCGCGGCGGCGTTCGGGCTGTTTTTCGCCTCGTTTTTCCTCGTCAAATACGGCTACATCGGCAACGCTTTTTTCGACCCCGGCGACCGGGGCGAGTTCCTGCTCGGCGTGGAAATGCCGAAAGACGCTTCGCTCGCCCAAACCGATGCCATGACCAAGCGCGTGGAAACATGGCTCCGCGCCCAGCCCGACGTGGCCGGCACCTTCACGACCGTCGGGACGAACAACAAATCCTTCGGGCTGAACGCCCCGTTCGTGGCCGAAATCCTGGTTTTCATGCGAAAACCGGAGCAGGGCCGCACCGTCGAGACCGCCATTTTTGCCCGCCAAGCCAAAGTCCATTTAGAGGAAACGCTGGCGGGCGCGGTGTTCCGGGCCTCGCCGATTGACATTTTGGGCCTTAGTTTTTCGCCCATCGAAATTTACCTGAACGGCCCCAACTTGGACAGCCTGCTGGCCCTGTCCCAAGCGGCCATGCGCGAAATGGCCACCGTGCCGGGCTGCGTCGAAATCCAGCCTTCGGTCGAAGGCGGCAACCCCGAAATCCGCGTCGAAACCGACCGCAAACGACTCTCCGACTTTGGCCTGACGATGGCGCAAGTGGGCCTGACGTTGCAGACGGCTTTTTCGGGAAATACCGACGCGAAGTACCGCGATGGCGAATACGAATACCCCATCCGTATCGGCCTCGATGCTTTCGACCGCCGCCAAGTCACTGATATTCAGGCACTTTCGCTCGTCAACCCGCTCGGCTCGACGGTTTACATCCGGCAATTTGCCGACGTGCAAGAGGCCACCGCGCCGACCCGCCTCGAACGCCGCGACCGCCTGCCGTCGGTTTTAATCACGGCGCAGGTCATCGGGCGGCCCAACGGCTCCGTCGCCCGCGACATCAAAGCCAAACTCGACAGCCTGCCCAAGCCGCCCGGCACGGTCATCAAGCACGGCGGCGACCTCAAACGCCAAGAACAGGCCATCGGCACGATGGGCTTCGCGCTGTGGACATCGCTGCTGCTCGTTTACCTCATCATGGTCGCGCTGTACGACAACTGGGTGTACCCGTTCGTGGTGCTGCTGTCCATCCCGTTGAGCATCATCGGGGCCTTCCTCGCGCTGGCATTGGCCCGCGAGAACCTGACCATTTTCACGGGCCTCGGCTTGCTCATGCTCATCGGCTTGGTCGGCAAAAACGCCATCCTCGTGGTGGACTTCGCCAACCAGCTGCGAAGTCGGGGCATGGAATTGCAGGAGGCACTTTTGCAGGCGACGCGGCAGCGTTTCCGCCCGGTTTTGATGACCAATATTGCGATGGTCATCGGCCTGCTGCCCATCGCGCTCGCCTCCGGGCCGGGTGCCAACTGGAAGAACGGCCTCGCGTGGGCCATCATCGGCGGGCTGAACAGCTCCATGTTCCTGTCGCTGATTGTCGTCCCGGTCATGTATTGGGCGTTTGACCGAGGGCTGGCCGCGCTGGGCTTTGGGGAAAAACGAGTGGTGGAGTTCGAGGAAAATGCGGAGCCATGATTCAAACCCGCTCCAGCAGCCTGCCCGCCTTTTCCAGCAAATCCTCCGTTTTGGCGAAGCAAAGCCGGATGACGCGCTCGTCCTGCCGGTCCGAAAAAAAAGCCGAGACCGGGATGGCCGCCACCCCGAATTCGATGGTCAAGCGTTTGCAAAACGCCGCGTCCGGCTCGTCGCTGATATCCGAGTAATCGAACAGCTGGAAATAAGTGCCCTCGCAGTGCAGCGGGCGGAAGCGTGTGCCGCGCATGGCTTCGAGGAAAAAGTCGCGTTTGCGTTGGTAAAAATCCGGCAGGCCGAGGTACGCGGCACGCTCGTCGAGGAATTCGGCAAAGGCTGCCTGCGCCGGGTGGTTGGCCGAAAACACGTTGAATTGATGCACCTTGCGGAACTCCGCCGTCAGGTCGGGCGGCGCGACGGTGTAGCCCATTTTCCAGCCCGTGTTGTGATAAGTCTTTCCAAATGAGTACGTTACGAGTGCGCGTTCGCGCAATTCGGGGTAGCGCAGCACCGTCTCGTGCGGCTCGCCGTCGAACACCAGATGCTCGTACACCTCGTCGCTGAGCACGAGCACGTCGGTGCCGCGCAGCAACTCGGCGAGGGCCAGCCAGTCGGCGCGGCGCAGGATTTTGCCCGTCGGGTTGTGTGGTGTGTTCAGGCAAATCATGCGCGTCCGGGGCGTGATGAGCCGCCCGACCGCCGCCCAGTCAATCCGGTAATCCGGCGCGTGCAGGTTGAACGGCACCGCCGTCCCGCCCACCGTCTCGACCGACGGGCGATAAGAATCATAGCAGGGTTCGAGCAAAATCACCTCGTCGCCGGGCCGCACGAAAGCCGCGATGGCGCAAAAAATCGCCTGCGTCGCGCCTGCCGTAACCGTGATTTCCGAATCTGGATTCAGTTGAATATCATACAGTTGCGCGAATTTTTCAGCCAATTTCTGGCGCAGCGATGGCAGGCCCGGCATGGGTGCGTACTGGTTCGCGCCGCGCTGCATCTGCTCGAACACGAGCCGTTGCAGCCGCGCATCGGGGTCGAAATTCGGGAAGCCCTGCGAGAGATTGACCGCGCCGTGCTCGTTCGCCAGCCCCGACATCACGGCAAAAATGGATGTGCCGACGTGCGGCAGTTTGGACTGTTCAGCGATATTTCTCATAGATTTTCGAGATGGTTTCGGCCAGTTTCCGGTCGCGGTCGGTCACGATGTTGCCCGCGTCGTGGGTCGTGAGCTGGATTTCGACGGTGTTCCAGACGTTCGACCAATTCGGGTGATGGTTTTGTTTTTCGGCATGGAAGGCCACCTCCGTCATGAACGCGAATGCCTCGGCGAAATCCGCGAATTTGAACGTGGCTTGCAGCCTGTTTTTTTCTTCTCTCCACATGGTCATGTTGGTTGAAATCACGCCGCTGCGATGGCGCAGCGGCGGCACATAGGTACTCGAAAGGTGGGAAAAACGCACCCGGATTTTTGCGTGGAAAATGGTGCTCGAAAAACATCCAACACACTGAAAACGAGACAAAAACAAAAGCCTGCCGCGCAAATACGCTTTTAAAAAATGTCAAAAAGCAAGCCCGAAATCATCCCCAACAACTCGGCTCCGGCTATTTTCAGGCGCACATTTTCGACCACCAACCTTCCCCTGACCTATGAACTGGCGCGAAACTCCCCTGCTCCGTTTGCTGTTGCCGTTCGCCCTCGGCATCGCATTGGCCGATTGGTTTGCGGCTTGGTTGCCGCTCCCGATGGTTTGGCTTTCGGTCGGGCTTTTGGTCGTGCTCGCCCTCGCCAACCGAAACTATCAATACGGCACTCGCTGGGTTTTCGGGGTGGTGCTGTATGTTTTCCTGTTGCTGTTTGGATACGCTTACGCACTGTCTTTCAACGAGTTGTGCCGCGCCGGGCATTTTTCCGAAAGGCCGGGGCAATCGCTCCATTTCGCCGTCGGCATCCTCGACGATGTGCCAGCCAAAGGCACCCGGCTGCGCGTCCCGGTGAAAATCGAGGCCGCCGGTCCAGCGGCGGATTCGCTGCGGCCCGCCTTCGGCAAAGTGCTCGTGTATCTCGACACGCTGCCTGCCAATGCTGCATTGGGCTACGGCGACCGCATCGCTTTCCGGGCAAAAATCCAGCCTGTGGAGCCACCCAAAAACCCGAACGCCTTTGATTATCGGCGGTACCTGCATTTCCAAAATATTCATTTTCAGGCATTTGTCAAGCCAGATTCGGCGTGGGTGCTCTCGCATGGGCACGGCAATTGGTTTTGGCAAACGGCCTACTGCAGCCGCGCCCGGCTGCTCGACCTCCTGCGCGAGCACTTCCCTACGCCCGACGAGCACGCTGTCGCCGCCGCGCTCCTGCTCGGCTACAAAGAGGAACTTTCCGACGAGGTGCGGGCGGCCTACACCGACACTGGCTCGATGCACGCGCTGGCCGTGTCGGGTACGCACGTCGGGATGATTTTCGTGGCCTTGATTTTCGTGTTCCGGCGGGTGCCGATGCCGCCCCGGTTTGCCCGTTTTTTGGAGCCGCTGGCTGTGTTGCTGTTCATTTGGGGCTTTACGCTGCTGACGGGTGCGACGGCCTCGGTGGTGCGGGCAGCGGTGATGTTCAGCCTGATGCTCGTCGGTCGGGCGGCTTGGCGCGATGTTTCCAGTTGGAACATCGTGGCGGGCGCGGCCTTTTGCCAGATGCTCTTCAACCCGTTTTGGCTGTTCGATGCGGGGTTTCAGCTGTCGTATGCTGCCGTCGCGGGCATGGTGTTTTTTTATCCGCGATTCCTGCGATGGTCGCCTGTTTTCCGCTGGAAATGGCTGGATTGGCTGTGGTCGAGCCTGCTCGTGGGCGTGGCCGCGCAGCTCGGCACCTTGCCGCTTTCGCTGTTTTATTTCCACCAATTCCCGGTGTATTTCTGGCTGTCCGGCTGGGTGGTCATCATGGGCGGGGCGGTGTTTTTGTACGGCTGTTTCTTTCTCGTGGTATTCGCCAAGTGGCTGCCGATGCTCGCCGGGCTGCTCGGAAAAGGGCTTTACGCGCTGGTTTTGGGCATGAACTGGCTGATTTTCGGCATCCAAAAATTACCCTTTGCCCTGCTCGACGGCATCTGGCTGACCGCCGGGGCGGCGGCCCTGTGCTACCTCGCACTCGCGTTTTTGGCAGCGGCAAGCGTTTCGCGGCAGGCACGTTGGTTGGTTGCCGGGTTGTCGGTACTGGTCGTGCTGGGGACTGGCCGGGCGGCGCACCATTTTTCAAATTTCGACCAGCGCAAAATCACGGTTTACAGCCTCTCGCGGCGCAGCCTCGTGGATTTTTTTGACGGCGAAAGGCTCGTTGCGCTGGCCGATTCGATGCCCGAAAAGCAGGTGAAATTCGCCGCGCTCGCCCACCGCACGGCTTCGGGTAGCCGCGAGCCGCTTGTTTTCCCTTTCGGAAAAGACACCATTTGCGTAGCGGCAAACTTATTCTGGCAACCGCCTGTCGCGCAGTTTTTCGGGAAAAAATTGGCCGTCGTGGACGACCCCAAATGGCTCGCCAACCCGAACGCCGCGCCGCTGCGCGTGGATGTTGTCCTGCTGCACGGCAACCCCCGCGTGACGGTGGAGGACTGCGCCCGGCGGTTCGATTGCCGTTTTTTCGTTTTCGACGGTTCCAACTCGTGGAGCCGCGCAGAAAAATGGAAGACCGCTTGCCGGGCAGCAGGTTTCGCTTGGCACGATGTGCGGCAGCAAGGCGCGTGGGTCTTGGAGTTTTGACACGCCCAATTTTTGTTTCAATTTGCTGAAAATCAAGCCGTTGCCTCTTCGAAGAAAGGGTATTTGATACCCGTCAGGCAAAGCCCTTGCGGCGGCACGCTGAAACTTTTGGGGATGGGCGTTTGGCGTTCGAGGGCGGTCTGCACGTCGGCGACGGCGATTTTGCCCAAGCCCGCATTCACGCAAGCCCCGACGATGAGCCGCACCATGCCGCGCAAAAAACGGTTGGCCGTGATGTGGAAAACGAGGCGTTCGCGGTCGTGTGCCCAGCGGGCGGATTTCAGTTGGCAATGGAAGGAATCGAGGCCGCTGTCGGTTTTGCAGAACGGTTGGAACTGCTCGAATCGCGGCAGCAAATCGGCCACCGCCTGCATTTTTTCGAGGTCGAGCCGTCGGCCCTGCGCGAAAAACCACGCCGTTTCGGTCAAAAACGGGTCTTTTCGCAGGGTGATTTGATATTCATAACTGCGCTCGTAGGCATCGAACCGAGCGTGGGCATCGGGCGCGACGGTGCGGATTTGGTGCAGGGCAATGTCGGGCGGAAGCAGGCTGTTCGCGCCGTTCAGGAACGTGGGCGGCAGCGCACCGTCAAAATCAAAATGCGCCACATAATCGCGGGCATGAACGCCTGCATCGGTGCGCCCGCAGCCCGTGACCTCGATGGGTTGCCGCAAAATCACGCCCAGCGCGGTCTCGATTGTGGCCTGCACGGAGGGCGCGTTGGGCTGGATCTGCCAGCCGGCGTAGCGTGTGCCGAGGTAGGAAAGGGTGAGGAAATAGCGCACCTGAACTGGTCAATTATATTGATATACAATGGTTTGCAACATTCCAAGCAGCTCGTTCAGGTTGGCGATGTAGAAATATTTGTTGTCAATGAAGACCGTCGTGCCCTCCAATTTCAGGAAGAGCCAAGTGTCGCCCGTCGTCACGCCCCCAAAGATAAAAGGCACGACGTTGCCCTCCTGTTCGTTGAAGATTTGTGCCCCGACTAGCTGGGCCACGCATTGCGGCACACCGAGTTCGAGGTCGTTGTCTTTTGCCTCGACGATGCAAAAGACAGGCGTGCTCAATTCGAGGCTTTGCTCTCCTCGGCTCAGCACAAAATCGCACTCCCCGTTCAGGCCCTTGTCTTTGTCTGCCTCGATGGTCACACCTGAGTACAGGGAGAAACGCTCCGGGTTGCGCCGTTCCATTTCGAGCAAAACAGGGAACACGATGCCTTCGGAACGGGACTTTTCGCTCACGAATGCTATTTTTTTCGATAAGACGTAAGACAGCGTTTCGGACAACCACGCGCTCGGCTGCACGGGTTCGATGGCTGGGAAAAGCGACACGTTTTTCTCCGCCAGACCAAACTGTTTTTTCACGGCTCGCAGGGAAGAGAATTGGCTGTACGGCATTTGGATTCGTTTTTATGCAAAGAAAAGCCTTTTCGCCCAAAAACATGCAGGCCCATGCAAACCGCTCAAAATCAACTGTTTGCCACCTTCAATGCAGCGGTGCGGGCGGGTCAACGGGCTGCCCAAGTTCCAGTTCGTACACGCGAATCATGAACAGGTATTGCGGCGTTTCGGCGTAGAGTTTCCGGTAAAGTTCGAGGGCGCGCTGGTGGTGCGGTGCGGGGTTTTCGGCGATTTTCCGCAATTCATATTGGGCGGCGGCCTCCTCGCGCTCGCTGCGGGCGAGCGTGGAGATTTGCGTCAGCAGCTGCCACGCGCCCTCGTGGTTTTGCTCGGCGATGGCGATTTTGGCCTGCAAAATATTCGCGCTGAACTGCAAGGACTGGTTGCCGAGCGAGATAGCGATTTGCCTTCCCTCCTCCAAGAGTTGGCGGGCGGCGGAAACATCGCCCGTGAAAAGCCGCACCGCGCCTTTTTCGATGAGCGAATTGCAGAGCACCAATTTGTTGCCCATGTCGCGGGCGTACTCGATTGCCTCTGTGTAATAGGTCGCCGCACGGTCGGTGTCGCCCTTGAAAAACCAAGTGTCGCCGAGGGTGTTCAGGGCCTTTGCGATGCCTTTCTTGTAGTTCAGCTCGCGGCTGAGGGCGAGGTTTTCTTCCAAAAATTCGATGGCACGGTCAAATTCGCCGGTCGTGCTCAGCAGGTCGCCGATGAGACCGCAGGCGATGGCCGTGCCCTGTCGGTCGCCCAGCTCGCGGGCCAGCGCGAGGTCGCGGTCGAAGTTTTGCATGGCCTTCGCGTAGTCGCCTTTTTTCTCCCAAACCGACCCGATGCAGCCGATGCAAATGGTCATAAGCAACTTATTGCCAAGCTCTTCCGAGAGGGCAAGCCCTTTTTCGAGGCAAATCAGGGCGGAGTCCAACGCGCCTTTTTCGAGGTAAATGATGCCCAGATTGGTGTAAAGCGAGTTCATGCCGGGCCGGTCGCCGGCTTGTTCGGTCACGTCCAGCTGCGTTTCGAGCCAGCGGATGCCCTCGTCGTAATTGCCCTGATTCATGTACACGAGACCGAGATTGGCGACGATGGCCGCGTTTTCGGGCTCGCGCCCGAGGCTGCGGTTGATTTCGATGGCACGGGCAAACCAATCGCGCCCGTCGTCGTAGCGGCCCTGCCGGAAATTCAAGGTGCCGAGGTTGCCGAAGGTCTTGGCCAGCCCGGTCTGGTCGCCTGATAGCTCGAAGAAGCTGGCCGCGATGTCGAGGTGGCGTTTGGCATCGGCATATTGGCCGCGCAGCATGAGCAGCTGGCCCAATCGGCGGTTGGCACGCCCGATAAGGTATTGGTCGTCAAGTACTTGCGCCATGCCGAGTGCCTCGCGGTAAGTCGTTTCGCTGGCATCCCATTCGCCGATGAGCTCATGGATGGTGCCTTTGCGGAGCAGAAAACGGACGAGTTTGAGGTCTTTTTTCTTCGCTTTGTTGCGGCGGTGCTCGATGAGCTTGTCGTAAAAACCGAGTGCTTGGCGGTTCTGGAAGTTGCGTTGCGCGTGGCGGGCGGCCTTTTCCAGAAATTTGCTGGTGCGCTTTTCGTCGTCGGCCTGCTCGAAATGGAACGCCAAATCCACGTACCGTTCCGGGTTTTTCGGGTACAGTTGCTCGATGGCCTCGGCGATGAGCAGGTGGAGCTCGCGGAGCCGTGCCCGCAGCTGCATATCATAAGCGGCCTCGCGCAGGAGCGAGTGGCGAAAAATGTACCGCAGCTCGTTCATCGCGTGCCAGATTTGCCACTTTTCGGCGGTCTGCACCTGCTCGCGCAGCACGAGGTCGAGGTCGCCGTTTTTGCGTTTGAACTCCTCTTGCCGGGCCATGACCGCCGTCAAAACGGGCAATTCAAATTCCCGCCCGATGACCGCCGCAGCCTTTACGGTTTCCTTGACCATGCCCGAAAGCCGGTCAATGCGGGCCATCATGATTTGCTTGACGGAGTCGGAGAGCTGCACGGCGTTGTTTTTGAGGTGCAGCAGGCCGTCGGTCTTGGCGAGCAGGTCGGTTTCGAGGAAATAATCGGCCATTTGCTCGACGTAGAACGGGTTGCCCTGCGTCATGCGCTGCATCAATTCGAGCAAATCCGGGTGCAGCTGGCCGCCCAGTCGGGCTTCCGCAAATGCCTTTAAATCAGTGGGTTGCAGATAATTGAGGTCAATTTCGAGGCCCCAAATGCCGAGCTCGGCCATGAGGTTTTTGCGGATGAGGAAGTTCTTGGTGCCGTCGTCGTCGTAGCGGCTCGTCACGAGCAGGAACATCGGGAACGCGGCCACGCGGCGGACGAACTGGGCCAAAAACTCCCGCGACATATCGTCGAACCAATGCGCGTCCTCCAATTCGATGACCACCGGTTGCAGCAGGCTTTCGCCCAAAAACAGGGCAGTCATGGCCGAAAAAGCATTCTGGTAGCGGCCCCGTGCGTCCAATTGCTCCCACAGCGAGCCGGGGTATTGCACCCCGACGAGCGCGCCGAGCACCGATTGGGTGCGGGCGATTTCGCGGCGCAGCGCGTCGGCTTCCGGGTGCGTGTTTTCCGAAAGGTCGTACATCAGTTCGAGGAATTTGGCCTCGAACACCTCGCGGTTGCGCTCCTCGGAATTTTCCGGGCTTTGCTCGAAGTAGTTTTTCAGGAAGTAGATGAACGGGTTGAAAGGCTTCCGCAAAATCTGGTCGCTGGCGCAGATGAACCAGCTCACGCCCTGCATCGTGTCGCGCAGGTGCCGCCGGAACTCGTAGCTGAAACGGCTTTTGCCGATGCCGGCCTCGCCAAAAATGTAGGCCACGCCCGGAAAACGCCCGTCGCGGAACGGCGCGGCAAACTCCACGAGTTTCTCCATTTCGGCCCCGCGCCCGATGTATTCGCCTGTGTATGAGGACTTTCCGGCCAAATTCCGCCCGCTCAAAATGTACGTCGGGATGGGAGCCTCGAAGCCTTTGTATTTCAGCTCGCCCCGGAACGTGAACTTGAAATTGCGGTTGCGCTGCACCCCGTCGTCCACGACCACCTCGCCCCAGTTGGCCGAAGCCATGAGCCGGGCGGCGAGGTTGACGCGGGCACCGACGGCTGCGTATTGGCATCGTTCGTCCGCGCCGATGATGCCCGTGAACGCGATGCCCGACGTGATGCCGATGCGGAAATGCGCCCCCGTCAGGGCTTCGAGGTCGCGCAGGTCGTCCTGCACGGCGGCCACGAATTCGAGGGCGCGTTCGGTGTTGTTTTCAAAAGACACAGGCGCACCGAAGAGGCACATCATCACGCCGCCTTTGTCGCCGAAGTCAATTTCTTTGAAATAGCCCGAAAAATTGAGGCACTGGTCGAGCACGACCGCTGCAAACTTTGAGATGGCCTCGTGGGTCTCCACGCCCGAAAACGACAGGAAAACGCTCACCACGCTGCGGAACTCGCCGGGGCCGCTTTGCTCCGCTACCTCGACGGGCAGGAACTCGGCGAGCATCGCCGGGTCGGGGTCGGGCAGTTTGGCGGCGGTTTTTTTCGTGCCATTTTTGCTGGGCACGGGTTGTGCCGGTTCGGTCGCCTCGCCCAAAACCAGGCGGAAAAAACCGCCATCGAGTTCTTTCGCCGTCAACCCCAATGGTTTTAAGAAATGGTAAAAATGCGCGTCGCAGACCACCTCCAAACTGTTCGCCCGCACCTGTGCCTGCGAGCAGCCGTCAATCGGCAACCCCCTGAAATAGAACGCTTTGCGACGGTTGCCGACGATGCCCCATTCCACGTCGCCCTCCGAAAGCCCGATTTTGATGCCGATGTTGTGCTCGGCCAGCAAGCCCTCCATTTCCTGTTCGCGCACGAAACGCCGCAGCGTGGACTGTGCCGTGCGGATGACTTTGAGGGCCACCGCCGCCTCGCGGCCCATGCCTTCGGTGTCATCCTCCGGGAAAATGGCCGTGAAGCTATCGCCAGCGAAATACGGGATGATGCCGCCCTGCTCGTACACCAGCGCGACCGTCGGCTGGAAAATCTGGTTGAGCGTGATGGAAAGTTCTTCCGCGCCTTCGGGGCCTTTTTGCATGAGTTTTTCGGTCAGGCGCGTGAAGCCCGATAGGTCAATGAACATCGTGCAAGCCCGCAGGTGGCCGTGCGATTGGCCTCGGCGGTAGTTTTCTTGAATGAAGTGCGGGAGGAAGTGTCTCAAAACCGGGTGTGCGAAAATTTATCGGGGCGAAAGGTAATGCGACGCACGGATAGTAGGCAGTGGGCAGTTTGCGGTTCGCAGTGAGCGGTGGGCAGTTTGCAGTAGGCTCAGCACTAACTTATACTACTGCAAATTGCCCACCGCTCACTGCCTACTGCAAACCGCTAAAAAATAGCCCCACAGCCCGGCCTGCAACGCCTCGTATTGCCGCACCGATGCCGCTGCGTTCCGAAGCCGAACGCCCGACAACAGCCCGATTCCGTGCAAAAAACGCCCCGCCCAAAGCCAGCGGCGGCTCATGTCGTGGACGTTTCGGAACGACACACGCACGTTTTCTGTGAAATCCGTCAGCCCGATTTTCGAGAAACCCGCCTCCTCCGCGTGGGCCGTGTGCTCGCCCGGCGTGTCCAAATCCGGGATGGCCCAATCGTGCAGAAACGAGCGCATAAATGCTTCATTTTCAACGGAAAAAGGCCGCTCGCGGCGCATCAAATCCAGCAGCACCAGTCGCCCGCCGGGGCGCAGCACACGCGCCGCCTCGCGGAAAAACGCGGCTTTTCGGTCGGTATGGCACACGCTTTCCAGTGCCCACACCACATCGAAAGAGCCGTCGGCAAAGGGCATTTCGAGGTAGTCGGCCTGCACGAATTTTGTCCGTTCGGCCAAGCCGCGCTCGGCTGCAAACTTCTGGCAATCAGCGATTTGCGAAGCCAGCGGGGTAATGCCGACCGTCTCCGCCCCCCGGTTTTCGGTCAGCCAAAAACACGAGCCGCCGATGCCGCAGCCCGCGTCGAGCACCCGTTGGCCGGGCAAAATCCCGGCGGCCTCGGCCATCACACGGTTCGTGTTTTCGAGGGCGGCGGCATGGTCGCGGGCGTTTTCATCGTAAATCCCGAAGTGCAGGGCGCGGTTGCGGCGGCCCGCCCACAGCCGGAGCATATCGGCGCGGACGTGGTTGTAATATGTATGGATGTCGGTGTGCATGGAAAAGGTGAGGATTCGGCGGGCGGCAAAAGTATGAATCAAAAAATGCCGAAGCTTGCCCCGGTGGAGTGTTCAATGGGAACGCGGAAAACGCGGATTTTGCCGATTTGAACGGATGTTTGAAAAGAATCCGCGCCAATCCGTTGCATCTGCCCAATCCGTGTTCCCATTGTCATCACGTTGGGGCCTTCGCAAAAATCTATTATCAAAAATGCCGCACATCAACTTCGAGGTAAAAGCCCGCACCGCACGCCAAGCCGACATCCGCGCATGGCTGCATGAGCAAAACGCCGACTTCAAAGGCGTTGATTTTCAAACAGATACATACTTTCATGTGCCGCACGGCAGACTCAAACTCCGCGAGGGCAACATCGAGAACAGCCTCATCCAATACTTCCGAACGGACGACCCGGCGGCGCGAATCTCCGACGTGGCACTCGCCCCAGTAGCCGACCCGACGGCTCTGAAAAACGCGCTCGCCCGTGCGCTTGGCCTGAAAATCGAGGTGCGGAAACGCCGCGAAATCTACTTTTTGGGCAACGTGAAAATCCACCTCGACGACCTCGCGGGGCTGGGCCAATTTGTTGAAATTGAGGCCATTGCGCCCAACCCCGATATGCCCGTCGCCGAATTGGAAGCCCAGTGCCGCCAGTTCATGGCCGCGTTTCAAATCCAACCGGAGGATGTGCTGGCTGTTTCATACTCGGACATGGTGTTGTCAGGGATGAGGAATTAGGGATGAAATCATGCATTTCATTCCTCATCCCTCATTCCTCGTCCCTATCATCCCTGAATGTGTAGTTTTGCCGCCCAAAATGGGACGCATCCTCGCCATAGACTTCGGGACGAAACGCACGGGCATCGCCACGACCGACCCGCTGAAAATCATTGCCAGCGGGCTGACCACCGTGCCAACCCACGAAGCACTGGATTTCCTGAAAAAATACTGCGAAAACGAGGACGTGGAGTGCTTCGTCGTCGGCCTTCCGCTGTACCCCGACGGCAACCCGGCGCAAATCGCCCCGCAAGCCGACGAGTTCGCCCGTGCCTTGCAAAAACGTTTTCCCGAAAAACCCGTCGTGCGGCAAGACGAACGCCACACCTCGAACGACGCAAAAAAAATCATCCTACAAAGTGGCATCGGCCAGAAAAAACGCCGCGATAAATCGCTCGTGGACAAAGTGGCCGCAGCCCTCATCTTGGAGCAGTACATGGAAGACAATTTCTGGGGCACAAGTTTTGGGGCTGCGCAACGCCTTTGATTCTGCGCCATTCATCACTCATCGTTCATCATTCATCATTGCAGATGTTGTTGCCAATTTTCGCCTACGGGCAGCCGGTCTTGAAAAAAATAGCCGAACCCATCACGCCGGAATATCCTGATTTGCAGGCACTTATCGCCAATATGTGGGAAACCATGTACCATGCCGAAGGGGTGGGCCTGGCCGCGCCGCAGGTGGGCCTGAGCATCCGCCTGTTCGTCATTGACACGGAGCAGATCGAGGACGAGGACGGCAAAAAGAAACTCCCCGACGGCTTCAAGCGCGTGTTCATCAACGCCCAAAAAGTGGACGAAAGCGGCGACAAATGGACGTATGAAGAAGGCTGCCTCAGCATCCCCGACATCCGGGGCGACGTGGAACGGCCTGCCGTCATCCGCCTCCGCTGGCTCGACGAGCACTTCGAGCCGCACGAGGCCACCTTCGAGGGCATCAACGCCCGCGTCATCCAGCACGAGTACGACCACATTGACGGGCTGCTGTTCACCGAAAAACTCAAACCGCTGAAAAAACGCTTCATCCAGCGCAAACTCGAAGCCATCCGCCTCGGCAAAATCAAGGTGGACTACAAGATGAAATTTTACAATGTCCGCTGAAAACGGTGGACGGTTGACGGTTGCCGGCGGACGGCGACAAACCCACCGTCCACCGTCTGCCGTCAACCGTCTACCGTCCACCGTCAACCCCGTTTTAGTACTGATTTACAGGCTGTTGCAAGCCATCGCATGGGTGGGGGCGCGTGTTTTTTACCGCGAACGCGCCGTGCTGCGCCGCGAAAATTTGAGGTTCGACGGCCCGGCCATCGTCATCGTCAACCACCCCAGCACGCTCATGGACGTGCTCAATCCGGGGGCGCACATCCGGCGGTTGATGTTTTTCCTTGCCAATTACGGTTTGTTCAAAAATCCGGTCAGCAACTGGCTGTTGCGGCGGCTGTTTTGCATCCCCGTCAAACGCCGCGAGGACGTGGCCGAGGGCGAGGCCCGCAACAACGACGACGCATTCGAGGCATCGTTCCGGCACATGGAAGGCAGCGGCACGCTGTTCATCGCTGCCGAGGGCGTGAGCTGGATGAACCGTTTTGTGCGACCCCTGAAAACCGGCGCGGCACGCATTGCCTTCGGTGCGGAAGCCCGCAACGACTGGCAACTGGGCATCAAAATCATCCCCATCGGATTGAGCTACGATGCGCCCCACAAATTCCGCAGCCGCGTGGTGGTGCAGGCCGGGCCGCCCGTCTGGGCGAAAGATTGGGCTGAAAAATACCGCGCCAACTCCGACGCAGCCATTGACGACTTGACACAATACCTTGAAAATCAACTTAAAACGCTCAGCATCCACACCCACGACGAGGCGGGCGAACAATTCATCACCCAACTGGAAACCCTCGCCCGCACCAACCAGCCGCTTGCGCTGCCCGCTGATTTCGAGCGGTCGCAAGGGCTGGTGCAAAACCACTTGGACGACGCGCCACTCCGCGCCGCGGCCGCCGACTACTTCTCCGAACTCGAAAAATCGGGCCTCTCCGACGCGGGTTTGGCGGCGGCGATGTCCCCAAATTTCCGGTGGAGGCAGCTGACCGACGGGCTGATTTTGCTTGTTTCCGCGCCCGTCGCGCTGCTGGCCGGAGCCTTTTGGCTGCTGCCCTGCGGCCTGCCGTACCTCGTGGAAAAACGCCTGAAACTCTACATCGGCTACGGCGCGACGGTCAAGTTTTTGGTCGGGTTGTTCACATTTCCGCTGGCGTTTTGGGCGGCGTTTTGGGTGGCTGTGGGCTTTTTCCAAAATCAAATTTTCGCGTGGGCGACGCTCGCCGCGCTCGTGTTGTCCGGCCTGTTTTTGGAAAAAATGCTCGACCGCTGGGCGCGGTTTCGGGCTGGGCAAAAGGCCGGGCGGCTGCCCCGGCAGGTGCTGGAAGGTTTATGGTCAAACCGAAAGTCTGCACACTTAAAAATTCAGGGCCTATCCGATTCAATCGGATAGGCCCTGAATTTTTAAGTGTGCAGACTTTCAGGTTTTCTGGTGCTTCTTTTTCGCTGCCGGGAAAAGGATGTTGTTCAGGATGAGGCGGAAGCCCGGCGAGTTGGGGTGCAGGTTGAGGTCGGTTGGCGGGTCGCCGACGTAGTGGCGGTAGTCCTCCGGGTCGTGGCCGCCGTAGAAGGTGAAAAACCCGTAGCCGTAGGCCGAGTGGATGTAGCGGGCCTCGCCAGCGGGCTTGTTCTCGCCCATCGTGAGCACGTTGGGTTTGATGAATTTTTTGAGGAAGGCGGTGCTCTGGCCCATGAAACCCTTGACCGTGCGGGTGTGGCATTGGGTGAGCATGGTCGGGATGGGGTCCCATTTGGCGGAGAAATCGAAGAGCGTGAAGTAGTCCTGCTCCGGCGGCACTTGGCGGCCCATGTTGTTGTCAATGGACGAGTGCTCGTAGATGAGCGGGTTGCTCATGAGGCTGAAATTGGCGAAGGCGAGGGTTTTGGAGTAGTCCAATTTGCTCTGGGCGTTCGGGTCGGCGGGGTCGCCGTCGTACATCTCGGCGCAGATGTCCACGCCCTCGGCGGCCAGCGCGATGTCGTAAGTGTCTGTGGCCGAGCACATTGCGAACATGAAACCGCCGCCCAGCACATAGTCTTTGATTTTTTTGGCGACGGCCAATTTGAGTTGACTCACTTTGTCGAAACCGTTTTGGCGGGCGAGGCCCTCCATGAGTTTCACGTGGTCGCGGTACCACGGCTGGCTGTGGTAGCTTTGGTAAAATCGGCCGTACTGCCCGGTGAAATCCTCGTGGTGCAGGTGCAGCCAGTCGTATTCGGCGAGTTTGTTTTGGAGCACCTCGTTGTCGTAAATCACGTCGTAGGGGATTTCGGCGTAGGTCAGCACCATCGTCACCGCGTCGTCCCAGGGCTGGACTTCCTCGCCTTTTTCGTTCTTGTCGGGGGTATAGAC
>JBKBIC010000046.1:0-26106 GCA_046299435.1 Saprospiraceae bacterium | reverse complement strand
TTAAAGGCCAAAATCGGCGGCAACTTCGTCTCGAACCGCGACGTGTGGAGCGTCTTCCCAGATGCCGAACTCGTGCTCCGCATCTGGGGCGACGGCATCCAAATCTTCGGCGGCGCGACGGGCGACCTCCGCAAAAACACCTACCGCAGCATCGCGGAGTACAACCCATTCATCGAAATCCGGGAGAGCAAACTCAAAAACACGCGCTACCTCAACTATTTCGGCGGCGTGAAAGGCAACCTCGGCTGGCTCGAATACAGCGGCCAAGTCAACTACGGCGATGCCCGCGACCTCGCACTCTTCGCCAACCTTGCCGACTCGCTCGCCGCGCCCACGCGGTTCGGCGTTCGCTACGACACGGTGCAGATTTTCAACATTCAAGGCACCGTGAAATTCTCGCCCATCAAGAACCTGACCATCAGCGGCACGCTTAGCCAGAGCCTGTTTGAACTCGAAAACGAGGCAGCCGCATGGGGCCTGCCCGGTTTGGAGGGCAATTTCACGGGCACATATTCGCTGCTCGAAGGCAAGGCGACGGTCAAAGCCGAGTGCTACATCGCCGACCGCATCCGGTACATCGGCGACGGCGGCGAGGCTGCAAAGGACAACGCACTCTTCGATTTGAGCCTCGGCGGGACGTACCATTTCTCCAAAAACGCGGGCGTTTTCCTCGACATCAACAACTTGGCGAACAACAAACGCCAACGCTGGCACAACTACCCCATCTACGGCACCAACATCATGCTGGGCGTGCAGGCGAAATTTTGAGCAAGCATTGGCCACATCCCGCAAAAAAACGCGCCCCGTTGCACCTGCGACGGGGCGCGTTTTTTCTGTCCAAAATTTTCAGGGCCGGGCGCGGCGGCACCGCGTTCATTCTCAACGGATTAAGAAAAAGCAGCAGCCTTGCCAGGTCGGCGGCCCCAACATATAGAGTTTTTTTGGCATCGTTGTTGCCCGACGGGGAACAACTCGATTCGGCCATTTCAGGGCCAAACGCAGGGTTTTTCGAGCCGTTTTTGCCTGTTAATCCGGTTATTTTCCCGTGAACCCAAGCATCATTTCACGCACAACCAACCGATTTCTTCATGTTAATCCTCTCTCTTGCTTTGGGTTTATTCGTCGTCGGCGCGGCACTCATCACAGCGACCAACTCGCTGGCAAACCGCAAGCCCAACAACCACTGAGACGTTGCCAATGAAGCCGTCCTCCCGCGCACACAAGGTCATCCGGTTCCCTCCCGGCTGACCTTTTTTGTTAGGCAACTGCGCAACAGTTGCACAGAGGCTCACGGAGTTTTTTTGCACTCCGCAGGCACATTGCGGAACAATCCCGCTGGCCGTCCGTTCTGCCGGTTGCCTACATTTGTCGCCCGAAAAGACCGCTCACACTTACCATTGACAACCTTCCAAATCATGTCCAAAACATTGATTTTCAGCGCGTTGGCGATTTTCATGGCCGCGCATTTCTCCGCCTGCCTGAGCTTTGACAACCGGTTTTCCAGAATCGCGCCCGGCACTTGGCGCGGCGTTTTGGAGCTCGAAAAAATCACCTACCCGGCCAAAGACGAACGCTACCGCAAGACCGTGCTGCTCGTCCGCGAGCAATTCCAAGAGGGCGAACTGCCGTTCAACTTCAACGTCGTCTATAAAACCGACACCACGTTTTACGTCGAAATCATCAATGGCGCGGAGCGCATCCGCTGCGACAGCATCCGCTGGGGCTGGGACAAGACCACTGCCCGCGACACGATGAACATCTATTTCCCTGAATATCAATCGTATATACACGCCGACGTGCGCGGCGACCTCATGGCCGGCGAGTGGGTCGTGACCACGAAGGACAACTACCGCATCCCGTTCCGGGCAAAGGCCGCGCAGGACTTCCGCTTCACCAACCTGCGCCAAAAACCCGCCGCCGACCTGACGGGCGAGTGGGCCACGCTTTTCGGCACCGACCAACCCGAACAGGACAAGGCCATCGGCGAGTTCAAGCAGGAAGGCAACCGGCTGACGGGCACTTTCCGCACCGAAACGGGCGATTACCGCTTCCTCGAAGGCACTGTGCAGGAAGACCATTTTTGGCTCTCGTGCTTCGATGGCAGCCATGCATTCCTTTTTTCGGGCAAAATCGTGGGCGATTCGCTGCTTGGCGAGTTCCGCTCCGGCAAACATTACCGCACACTATGGGCGGCTTGGCGCGACCCGAACTTCCGGCTCGGCAACCCCGATTCGCTGGCGACAGCGACGGGCGGCAGCGTCCAGTTTTCGTTCAAAACACCCGACGGGCGCGACCTGACATACCCATCACCTGCATTTGACGGCAAAATCAAGATTTTCACCGTCAGCGGGACGTGGTGCCCAAACTGCCGCGACGAGCAACTTTTCCTCGCCGAATACCTCAAAAACAACCCCGACATGGCCGCGCAAATCGCCGTCGTCAGCCTCTCGTTCGAGCGGTTCAAGGACGAGGCAAAGGCCAACGCCCAACTTTTGAACTACAAAAAAACGCTCGGCCTGCCCTTCGACCTCGTGCTCGCGGGCAAGGCCGACAAAAAAGAAGCCGAACGGGTGCTGCCCGCCCTGAGCCAAGTCATGGCCTTCCCGACCATGATTATCTTGGACAAACAGGGCAAAATCCGCCGCGTCCACACAGGTTTCGACGGCCCGGCCACCTCGAAGTACGGAGAGTTCAAAAAGCACTTCGAGGAGCTGATGGCGGAGTTGAAGTAGGTTGAAGAGTTGAAGAGTTGAAGGGTTGAAGGGTTGAAAAGAGAGATTTAATTTCAGTCGCCTCGTCTTTTTCAACCCTTCAACTTTTCCTCCCTCCCACCCCCAATTGGCAGGATTTTGGCAACGCCCTGATTTTCAATGCTGAAAATCAGGGCGTTTGTGTTGATTTGAGGCAACGATGAGGATTTGGCGCAGCCAAACACATCGGAGAAAAACTCATCATTCATCGCTCATCACTCATCAACCCAAATCTACCTTTGCCACAAAGCCTCCCGAACATGGACAGAATCATACTCGCTTACTGCCGCGACAATGCGGATTTGGCCGAACAAATTGACCGAAAACTGGGCCGCGTCGGCATCCCGTTCGAGCACCTGACCAACCGCCCCGGTGCCATGCCCGGCCAGTTCGCAGCTTGGGTGCAAAGCACGAGCGACCCTGTCATCCTGCTCATCACCGATAATTTCCTGAAAAACCAGAGCTGCATGGCCTCTGCATTGACCATGTTGCAGCATTTGATGAAGGCCGACCGCGTGCTGCCGGTGGTGGCCGACGGCAAAATCGCGCGCACTGGCACGAGCGAAATCGAGACCGTACCGACGCAATTCGAGCGGGTCATCCACGCCATCCAGTACATGAATTTTTGGCAGAGCAGCTACCTCGAAATGCGCTCCAAAAAAGAAGACGTGGCGGAGAGCGACCGGGCGATTTTCGAGGAACGCCTCGGCGTGGTGCATGAAATCTCGGTCGAAATCGGGGAGTTCCTGAACAAGCTGCGGGAGAGCAATTATGTGAGCTGGGCGCAGTTTTCGGCCAATGATTTTGAGATGTTTTTCCAGCGGTTCGGCATCGGCGAGTGGCACGACCAATATCGCCAACTGGCGGCTTTGGATGTAGAACTGCCGCACTGGGCCACGACCGAACCCCACGATTTCGCCACAGAAACCGCCGCCCCACAACCCGTCCCCGAACCGGAAGCAGAAGACTTGGCATCGGCACAACCGATTGAAATTCAGGAAAATACGCCCCAACCATTGGCCGCTACCCAAGCCGCCGCACATGATTTTCCGAAGGAACAATCCGCCGAACATTCGGCCAATGGCGTGGGCGAATTCGCGGGCATGGATTCGTTGATTGACGAAATCGTGCGCGAGGAGGCGGAAGATTTTGCGCCCATGCACACGCTACCCGACGCGGCGGATGCACTGGACGATTTGTTCGCCGAAGACCCGGAGCCGAGTGCAGTCAACCCACAAACAGAGCCTGAGCCTTTGGCAAACTCGGCGAGCGAAACACCTGATTTTCAGGAAGTTGAAACCGAAACACCCGTTTTGGAAAACCTCGAACCGGCACCGCCGGTGCCCGAAACTTCGCCTGAAACAGCCGCCGAACCGCCGGGCGACGACGCGCCCGAAATCCAGCAGACCATCCGCGACGCGCAGCTTTGGCACGAAAAAGGCCACACCGAGCGGGCGATGGAAATGTTGGAACTGGCTTGGTCGGAGCACCCGCAACGCGCGGCCCTGAACCGCGCTTTCCACGCGATGCTCGAAAAAAACGCCGCCCAAAACGACCCCGCCCATCAGGCCGAGCTGCGCTTGGTCGCAGGCAAGGGCAGCGCAGCGGACTACGATTTGCTGGCCGATGTCGCCCTATCGAAAGGCGATTTCCTGACGGCCCGCAGCCTTTGGGAAAAGGCCGTGCTGCTCGACCCCACCCTGCCGGGCATTTATTTGAAACTGGGCAAACTGACCGACGACCACCTGAAAGGCCACAAAAAAGCCGTCGCCGAGTACTTCCGCCTCGCCGCCGACCAAACGCCCGACAACCTCGAAATCCATGAGCGGCTGGCGGCCATTTACCTCGAACACTTGGACGAGCCGAAATCGGCCATTCGATATTTGTTGAACGTGGTCGCGCTGCAAAACGACCACCCAACGGCATGGTTTGACCTTGCCACTGCCTATCGCGCCGTCGGAGAACCCGAACGCGCCCAAACCTGCTACCTACGGGCCGCGCAGTTCGACCCTTTGCTCCGCTCCGAAACCAACGACCGCCAATTTTTGATGCCTGCCAAAGCCGAGACTGCCACCGAAACCGAGGCCATGCCTGCCGCCGCGCCGCCCAAGCCCAAACACGACCCACTCACGGTTTTGATTACGGGCGCGACCTCCGGGATTGGCCGGGCGACAGCTGAACTCTTTGCCCGCGAGGGCCACCGATTGATTTTGGTCGGGCGGCGCGAGGAGCGTTTGCAGGAGATAAGTCGCTCGTTTTCAGAAAATTACCACACCGATATATTGCTCTTGCCGTTCGATGTCCGCGACTTCGGGGCCGCCAAAAACGCCCTCGAAAACCTGCCCGAAGCATGGCAAAACGTGGACGTGCTGCTGAACAACGCGGGCTTGGCGAAAGGCTTGGACTTCATCCACGAGGGCAATTTGGAGCACTGGGAAACGATGATTGACACCAATATCAAAGGGCTGCTATACGTCACGCGGCTCGTGTCGCCGGGCATGGTGCGCCGCCGCCGGGGGCACATCATCAACATCGGGAGCAGCGCGGGCAAGGAGGTGTACCCGAAAGGCAACGTCTATTGCGCCACTAAATTCGCGGTGGACGCGCTGACGCGGGCCATGCGCATGGATTTGCACACGCACAACATCCGGGTCAGTCAGGTCAGTCCGGGTCATGTGGAGGAGACGGAATTTGCCGTCACGCGCTTCGACGGCGACGCGGGCCGCGCCAAGATTTACGAGGATTTCCAGCCGCTGAAATCCAGCGACGTGGCGGAGGCCATTTACTGGCTGGCGACGCGCCCGCCGCACGTCAACGTGCAGGACATCGTACTGTTCGGCACGCAGCAGGCCAGCGCGATGCTGATTGACCGGAGCGGGCGGTGAGTTTGTGGGTTTTGAGGTCAGTTCGCACTTGGCCCTCCTTTGTTTGCCCCAAATTGGAGTACACTTGCGGCACAAAACCGGGCCGCCGCGCCCGATGCCCGCAGGGCAGACAAGCAAATTTTCGACATGGACAAAAAAATCACCCTCATTTCGGGCGCGTCGCGCGGCATTGGCCGGGCAGTGGCCCAACGCCTCGCCCGCGAAGGGCATTTTGTCATGCTTTTGGCCCGCAATGCGGAGGAAATCACCGAACTGGAATTCGAGATTGACCAAGCGGGCGGCAAGGCCCTGTCGTTCGTGGCCGATGTCACGGATGAAAAACAGGTCGGCGAAGTCATGGCCCAGATCATCCGCGACTTTGGTCGGATTGATTGCGTGGTGGCCAACGCGGGCTACGGCGTGTTCAAAAACGCCGAGGAAATCTCCGCCGACGAATGGTCGGGCGTGATGGACACGAACGTAAAAGGCACGTTTTTTTTGGCAAAAGCCGCTGTGCCGCACATGAAAGCCGCCGGGAGCGGCCACATTTTGGGCATCGCCTCGGATGTGAGCAAGCGCACTTTCGCGCAAGGAAGCCTGTACTGCGCGAGCAAATACGCCCAAGATGCCTTCCTTTCCGGCCTGCGCCGCGAGGTGCGGAAGCACGGCGTGAAGGTCAGCGTGGTTTATCCGGGTCTGGTGGACACGTTTTTTCACGGCGGCGCGGAAGGCGATGCCAAACAGGAGACCTACCTGCGCCCGTCCGACATTGCCGCCGCCGTGTCGTATGTGCTCAACGCTCCGCCGCACGTCGTGGTGGATGAGCTGATGATTCACCCGATTTCGCAGGAATATTGATTTGAGTTGAAAAGGGGGAGGGGTGAAAAGTTGAATTTTGGCACAACCGCCAATTCAACTCTTCACCCCTTCCCCTTTTCAACTCAAATATGCTCCTCGCCGTGCTGCGACGAATCGAGGCCGAGTTCCTCTTGGTCGGCCCGCACCCGGAGCGGAATCATGAAATCCACCACACGGTACAGCAGCCAGCTGCCCCCAAACGTGAACACCGCCGTGATGACCAGCGCGAGCAAATGGACGAGAAACGTGTCCCATTTGCCGTGAATCAGGCCCACCTCTTTGGCAAAAACACCCGTCAGCAACATCCCGACGATGCCGCCCACGCCGTGGCTGGGGAACACATCGAGCGTGTCGTCAATCTCCGATTTTTTGTGCCAGCGGATGGCGAAGTTGCTGACCAACGCCGCCACGAACCCGATGAAAATGCTTTGCCCGACATTTACAAAACCTGCCGCCGGCGTGATGGCTACCAGCCCGACAATCGCGCCGATGCACGCGCCGAGCGCGGACATTTTGCGGCTCTGAAACCGGTCGTAAAAAATCCATGTCATCATGCTTGACGCAGAGGCCAAGTTGGTGTTGGCAAAGGCGAGCACCGCGTCCTTGTTCGCGCCGAGCGACGACCCGGCATTGAACCCGAACCAGCCAAACCACAGCAGCCCCGTGCCCAAAATCACGAACGGGATGTTCGCCGGCGATTCGATGATGCGCTTGCGTTTGCCGAGGTAAATCGCCCCAGCCAACGCCGCAAAACCCGCCGACATGTGAACCACCGTGCCGCCCGCGAAATCGAGCACGCCCCAGTTGCGGAACAGCCCCTGCGGGTGCCAAGTCATGTGCGCCAGCGGCGCGTAAATGACCAGTGTGAACAGCGTCATGAACAGGATGTAACTCCGAAACCGGATGCGCTCCGCAAAACTGCCCGTGATGAGCGCGGGCGTGATGATGGCAAATTTGAGCTGGAACAGCGCGAACAGCATGAACGGGATGCTCTTTGCAAAGTCCGGGTTGGGGGCCACGCCCACGTTTCGGAAATTGAAATAAGTGGCCGGGCTGCCGATGATGCCGTGAAAACTCTCGCCAAAACACAGGCTGAAACCCACCACCACCCACAAAAGGCTGACCACGCCGAGCGCGACAAAACTTTGCAGCATAGTGGAAATGACGCTCTTTTTGCTGACCATGCCGCCGTAGAAAAACGCCAGCCCCGGTGTCATCAGCAGCACGAACGCGCTGGCGACGGTCATCCAAGCCGTGTCGCCGGTGTCAATTGCGTCCGAAGAAGTGTCCGAGGGAATGTCCGCGCTGAAAAAAAGCGCGATGAGCACCAGCCCTACCAGGCCGATGAAGTTGATTTTTTTGCTGACCATGATGTGAGGGTGTTTGCTGGTAGGGCACGGCGAAGGTCAGGAATTTGTGGAAAAAGCAGGGGCCAAAGACTGGCAAAAATGCCTGTGCCTTTGGCGATTGGGCCAAAGGCACAGGCATTATGTACGGACTCGTAAGTCTTCACATCCCCGAAATTTTCCCCTCCAAATCCCGTGTTGGGCGGATGCGATGGGCTTTTTGCCAGTATTCTACTGCTTTGGTGCGGTCGCCCAATTGGAACAGCGCGTCGCCGAGGTGCTCCAAAATGCCGGGGTGCTTGTCGCCGCCTTTTGCCAGCGCGGGTTCGAGGCGGTTTTTGGCCTCGGCATACTCCTTTTTCCGCAGCAGCGTCAGGCCGATTTGGTCGAGCACGTCCAAGTACACGCCCACGTTGCGGCCCGACATCAGCAAGGCTTGTTCGAGTTGGTCGAGTGCGCTGTCGAATTTGCCCATTTCCGAAGCCGCCATACCGTAATAAAGGTAGCCGCCCGCTTGGTTCGGGAAGGCATCAATGGCGCGTTCGGCGGTTTTGAGCATCTCCGGGAAGTCGCGTTGCTCGGCGAGGATGCGGAGCGTGTTTTCCCAAACCGTCGGCACGGTTGGGTTCAGGGCGATGCAGCGGCGGTACTTTTCGAGCGCGTCCGCCGGGCGGTTGGAGAGGTAAAGCACGTCGCCGGAAAGCGACCAAGCCTTCGGGTCGTCGGCGTGGGCGGTTTCGAGCAAAGTGCTGAGTTCGAGGAGTTTAGCGGCCAGCGTCGGCTCTTTTTCGAGTTTCTGGATGTACGGAAGCACCTCCTTCACTTTCGCGTCAATCGAGATTTTCGGGTCGCGGAACAGCGGTTTCAGGCTTTCGAGATAGGCTGCGTCGCCCGTGTTTTTGGCTTGGTCGAGCACGGCGATTTGCGCCACCGGGTCGTCGGGGTTTTGTTTCAGCACCTGTTGCCAGACTTTTTGGGCGGCGGTTTTGTCGCCCGTCTCCTCCAAAAACCGGGCGAGGCGGCGCAGGTGTTCGGGTTCTTCGGGTTCGGCGTTGGCGAGTTTTTGCAGCTCGTTGGCAGCTTTTTTGTTGTCGCCGAGCGCGACATAAATCAGGTGTTTTTTCGAGGCGGTTTCCTCGGTCACGCCCGTCAAAGTTTCCAGCCGGTCGAGTGCTTTCAGGCCGCCTTTCGGGTCGCCGGAAAGCACGGCGAGGTAGGCCAGCCGCTGATAAAATGCGGGCACCTTCGGGTTGGACTTGGTAAGGGATTCATACACTTTGACGGCATCTTTTTCACGGCCGTTTTTTTCGAGCAAATCCGCGTAAAACACTTGATACCAAACATTTGCGGGGTCGGCATCAATCGCTTTTCGGGCAGATTCGAGGGCATTCATATCATCTTTTTGTGCAGCCTGCGAACGGGCAAGGCCGTACCAGCCCGCGTCGTTGGCCGGGCTTTCGAGCAAAAAAGCCTTGTACAGTTGGATGGCTTTTTCGTGGTTGCCGAGCAAGCGTTCGCGCTCGGCATCAAGGAAAGCACTTTGTCGGATGACCTCCGCCTCCGGCACGGTGACGACTTTCCCGCCAATAGTGTTTTGGGCAAAAAGCGCGGCGGAATAGAAAATCGAATAGAAAAGAATAACTTTTTTCATGGTTTAATTTGAATGTCCGACCGAATCGCGCCCGGCTATCTTTTGCTGAAGATGCTGTAATCGCCGATGTTCAACTCGTTTTTTGAGCCGACGTATTTGCTCGAATTGCCGACCATAGAATTTTCGAGCACGGCGTTTTTGATAACGGAATTGTGCTGCACGATACTGTTCGAGATAACCGCGTTTTCGACCAACGAGCCATCTCCGATGCTGACGTGCGGCCCAACGATGGCATTCCGCAGCACGGCTTTGTCGCCGATGAAGCACGGACGGATGAGGACGCTGTTTTCGATGACCGCGTTGCCGGACACGAGGCCGTTGTCGCGGTGGAATTCGAGCATCCGCTCGTTGGAGTACAAAATCGCGTCTTTGTTGCCGCAATCGAGCCATTCCTCGACTTCGCCGGTCTTGAAGCGGGTGCCGCTTTGCCGCAGGAGTTCGAGCGCGGTGGTCAGTTGGAATTCGTTTTTTTCCTTGATGTTGTTTTCGAGGATGTGCGCGAGTGCAGCCCGCAGCTTTTCGCCCTCGCGGAAATAGTAAATGCCGACGATGGCGAGGTCGGAGACAAAGGTCGTGGGCTTTTCCACAAAATCGGTGATGATGCCCTCGGCATCAAGTTTGACCACGCCGAATGAGGATGGGTCTTCGACTTTTTGCGTCCAAATCACGCCGTCATCGGCGGTGTTGAACGTGAAATCGGCTTTGAAAAGCGTGTCTGCGAAGGCAATCATCGTCGGCCCGGCGAGGCTGGGTTCGGCACAAAAAATGGCATGGCCCACGCCAAGCGGTTTGTCTTGGTAATAAATGCGGCCCCGCGCCCCGAGTTTTTCGGCGATGGCGACCAGTTCACGCTCGACTTCCGCGCCGAAATCGCCGCAGATGAACGCGATTTCGTCAATTTTCCCGCCGTAAGCTTTGGCGAGGTCTTCGACCAGACGCTGCACGATGGGTTTGCCCGCGACGGGAATGAGCGGTTTCGGAACTGTAAGCGTGTGCGGGCGCAAGCGTGTGCCCCGGCCCGCCATTGGAATGATGATATTCATATTAAAAGTGATGAGCGATGAATGATAAATGATGAGTTTTCGGTGATTATCAATCACTTATCACTCATAACTCATCATTCATTACTGTTTTCCAGTGCTTCCGAACCCACCTGCGCCGCGCTCAGTTTCGGTCAGTTCAGCCGTTTCGAGCCACGAAATTTGCTCGTATCGGGCAATGACCATTTGGGCGATGCGCTCACCGGGTTCGATGGTTTGCGGTTCGTTCGATAGGTTGACGACGATGCACTTGATTTCGCCGCGATAGTCGCTGTCAATCGTGCCCGGCGAATTGAGCATCGTCAGGCCGCGTTTGGCGGCGAGGCCGCTGCGCGGGCGGATTTGGGCTTCGTAACCGTCGGGGAGTTCGATGAAAAGACCCGTCGGGACGAGCGTCCGTTCGAGCGGAAAAAGGGTGACGGAATTTTTGAGGTCGGCGCGGATGTCCATGCCCGCGCTGCCGGAGGTTTCGTAGCGGGGCAGCGGGTTGGCGGAACGGTTGATAATTTTGACGGTCAAAACGGTACGGTAAGTTGTCAGTGGTGAGTGGTCAATAACGATTCATTGCTGACACAAAATTATGCCATTCTTGCGCGTTGGCCGGGCATCGCGCATTCATCACTCATAACTTATCACTCATCACTTTGCTCGCGCGCCCAATCCTGCAATTCGCGGAAGGTGTCCACCAATTCCGCCTGCTCGATTTCTGGGAGGCCCTCGATTTTTTTCAAAAACACCTCTTCGGGCGAGAGGTTGTCGAGGTTTTCGGCGGCGGCGGCGAGGTCGTCCAAAGTTTGGAAACGACGCTCGTTTTTGATTTTCAGGATTTCGAGCCGCCAATTTTTTGCTTTTTCGCGCAGCACAAGGTCGAGGTTGGGGATGTGATGGTCGCTTTCGACCACGACTTCGACCCACGCGGGCAGCGGTGCGTCAGAGTTGTGGGCTGCCTCCAATTTGGCCTCCACGTCGGGCAAACTGCCGCGCACGGAGAGCAGTTTTCTGAAAATCGGCGCGGAGATTTCGCGGATTTCCGGGCGGCGTTGCGTGGGCAAAAAATCGAGCAGGAGCACGATTTTCCGGTCTTGGGTTTCGCTGAAACTCAACGGGATGAGCGAGCCAGAATAGCGAATGTGGTCGAATTTGCCGACGCGCTGCGGGCGGTGGATGTGCCCAAGTGCCACATAATCAAATACTTCGGGGAATTGGTCGGCGGCGATGTTGTCCAAATTGCCGATGTAAATGTTGCGCTGCTCGCTGTGCGACACGGCTCCGGCGGCGTGCAAATGGCCGGTGACGATTGACGGTGGACGGTGGACGGTGGACGGCAACCGGCTCGAAACGAGCTCCCCGATTTGGCGGTAATGCTCGGCGATGCCTTCACGGATGCGGTTGACGCGCTCGTCGGTGCTCTCGCCGGAGATGCTGATTTTCAAGTCTTTATCGCGCAAAAATGGCACGGCAGCAACGATGGCAGCAAGCGAACCGTCGGCCTCGCGCAGCTCCACGATTTCGTCGGCAGGGTCATCCGTCGCGGAGCCGACGACGTGGACGTTCAAAGCCCGCAACAGCCCGGCGGGCGCGTTCAGGCGCGAGGGCAAATCGTGGTTGCCGCCCACGATGACGATGTGCCGACACCGCGAGCCAATCAATTGGGTCAAAAAACGATAGTACAATTCCTCCGCCGAGACGGGCGGGTTGTTGATATCGAACACGTCGCCCGCGACGATGAGCGCGTCAACTTGCTCGTTTTCAATGGTTTCGAGCAGCCAATCGAGCGCGGCGGCGTGTTCCGCGTCGCGGTTTTGGCCGATGAATTTTTGGCCGAGGTGCCAATCGGAGGTGTGGAGGAAGCGCATTTTTAGGAGTTGAAGAGAGGAATTAGTGGAAGGGTTGAAGGTGAGAAACGGAGTTGGCAAGTTGGAGACTTTCGTGGATTTCACTTTTCAACCCTTCAACCCTGTTCAACTTTTCAACCGACTAAAATGAATATAATCGGTCTTCGGCGGGTCGGTCAGGCCGAGGTTGCGGGCGATGGTGACGATTTGCCCCCGATGAAAAGTGCTGTGCTGGATGCAGTGCTGCACCATTTGAGCGACGAGCGACGCGCCGGGTTGTCCATTGAAAAACCGGTATTCGAGCGTCCACTGGAAAAAATCGTCGGGCTGGTTTTGCAAAAAATCGCGGAGGTCGGCACTGGCTTTGAGCAGCCCGACGAACACATCCTCAGCGGTGCCCGCGAAATTTTGGGACGGAAAACCATTGGGCGAAGTGCCCGTCAGCCGTTCGAGCCAGACGTTTTCGGCATCCCAAATGTGCAGCAGCGTGCCCTGCAAACTGGGGAAACTGGACGGCACTTCGCGGGTCATCAAGTCGGTCGGTTTTTCGCGCAACCAATTGACGATGAGGGTGTTGGCCCAGTGGTTGTAGCGGGCGTAATCGCGGAGCAGTTCGGACAAACTCATATCAAAAAGGGATGAGGGATGATTTTCTGCGAAAGTCGGGCTTTTCGGGCAAATGAAAAGCGGCTTCGGGGAAAACCTCGAAGCCGCTTTGTTCGGACGAAAAATCGGGTGAGCAAATCATCCCTCATTGCTCGTCCCTGAACTATTTGAGTTTGAACTCGCCGGTGCCGACGAGATAGCCTTTGTTGAACACTTCGACGACGTATTTACCCTTCGTGAAGTTTTGGCCGGGCTGCCATGCGCCGCAAACGTCGGTGACTGAATTGGTGTATTGGCAGGTGGCGGTGGTCGTGTAGCGGAACTCGGAGTCTTTCTTTTTGTCGCGGCCCACACCGGAGCCGAGGCTCTCGATGGCAAGTGCTTCGCCGGTCGGGTCAATGACGCGGATGTAGAAAATCTCCTCGCCCGCTTCGGTCACGTCGTTGGCTTCGGTCGTGAAGCAGATGTTGAGTTTGTCCACTTTGCTCGCGCGGGTTTTGCTTTTCTCTTTGCCGCTGCCTTTGAGCATGATGGATTTGACGTTGATGCCCGACACTTTCACGGCGGAGGCGATGTCCACTTTTTTGCCGAGCTGCTGGTTTGTGCTTTCGAGTTGCGTTTTTTCGGAGATGAGGGCGGCTTTGGCGGTGCTTTCCTCGTCGAGTTTGGCGCGGGTGTCGGTCAGGTTGGTCGAGAGCGACTGGTTTTCGGAGGTCAGTTTGGTATTCTCGTCGGTGAGCATCGCCACTTTTTCTTTCAAATTGGCGATTTCGACCACATAACCGTCTTTTTGGCGCACGAGGTTTTGGATTTCGGCGCGGGCGCGTTTCAGGTCGCCGGAGGCTTTGATGCCAGCGGCGATTTGGTTTTTCTGTTCTTCGAGTTGGCGGAGTTGCTCGTCAATTTTGGCGTTCAGTTCCGAGTTCGTGCCTTTGAGCTGTTCGAGCTGGGCGGTCGCGTCGTTGTAGCGCGTTTCGAGTTCGGCGAGTGCATCCTCTTTGGTGTCCAATTCGCGGACGGTTTGGTCAAGTTTTTGGCCTTGGCTGTATTTGCTGACCAGCAGGAAAATATTGGTCACGAGCAGGAGGCCGATGACAACCGCCGCAATGGTGAGCAGGCGTTTGGAATTGTCGTTGGAGGAGGGTTTGTTGCCGTAGTTCGGCGGGGTCGGGGAGTTGAAATTGGTGGGAGCGTTCATGCTTCTGAAAGAATTTGAATTGATGAATCGTGAATGATTGATGTCAATTTTTGGCGATAGGCAGCCGTCGTTTGTTTTTAGTTTGATTTGGAAATGCGGTGCGCCGGGCGGCGCGTTTTCAAAAGCGAGGGATTAACCGTTTCGTGGTATGTGTTATTGCCCAGCGGCACATCTTCGTTGTGTCCGAAACGGCCACAAAGGAACGTAACTCGCTGATTTTCAGAAAGATTTGCCCAATGTATTTTTTCTTGAAAATATGTGCGCCGCGTGGGAAACAGGCCAGAAAAACTACTTTTGCCACCCTTGACCCCTTGCGCGGAAAGCAATTTGCGGCACGCTCAAAACCGCCATTTTTCCATCCAAAACCCAACATCGCGCCATGTCTGTTTTTGATTCTTACGACCTGTACAACGTCCTTTTCCTCGACATCGAGACCGTCCCGGTGGCACAGGATTTCGACGGCCTGCCCGACGAGATGCAGGAACTTTGGGGCACGAAAGCCCGAACCCTCATGCGAAAACCGGCCAACGAGGAACTCGAATACGACGAGCTGGCCGACACCTTCAACACCCGTGCGGGCATCTATGCCGAGTTCGGGCGCATCGTCTGCATCTCGGTCGGTTTCATGACCAAAAACCCCGACGGCGACGCGCCAATCCTGCGGCTCAAGTCGTTCGCCAACCACACGGAGGCCAACCTGCTCGAAGATTTTGCCGAGCTGCTCAGCAAGTATTTCAACAACCCCGACAAATTCGCCATCTGCGGCCACAACATCAAGGAGTTCGACGTGCCGTACATCTGCCGCCGGCTGCTCGTCAACCAGTTGCCGTTCCCGAAAATGCTCGACATCGCGGGCAAAAAGCCCTGGGAAACCAAGCACCTCGTGGACACGATGGAGATGTGGAAATTCGGCGACTCCAAAAGCTTCACCTCGCTCAAATTGCTGGCCGCGCTTTTTGGCATCCCTTCCCCGAAGGACGACATGGACGGCTCCGACGTGGCACGGGTTTATTGGGAAGACCGCGACCTCGACCGCATCGCGCATTACTGCGAAAAAGATGTGCTGGCGACGGTGCAACTGTTCCTCAAATTCAAACGGTTGCCGCTCCTGAAACCGGAACAGGTGGTGATTGTGCGGTAAAACTTGCCCGCCCGAAAACCAATCGGCCCACCCGGCTGTTTGCCCGCCAATCACACATTCACTCAATCGCCCATTCACTCAATGGTCTCTACCCTCGGCGCACTCAAAGCCAGCGGCTATCGTCCGCGCAGTATCAAAGACGAATTGCGCGAAAACCTCATCGCCAAAATCCGCACCGGACAGCCGCTTTTCCCCGGCATTTATGGTTTCGACGACACGGTTTTGCCCGACATCGAACGGGCAATTTTGTCTCGGCACAACATCCTGTTGCTCGGCCTGCGCGGGCAGGCCAAGACCCGTTTGGCTCGGATGCTGGTCAATTTCTTGGACGAACACATCCCCATCGTGGCGGGCAGCGAACTCAACGACGACCCGCTCGCGCCCATCAGCCGATTTGCCAAAGACTTGATTGCCGAAAAAGGCGACGACACGCCCATCGCGTGGCTGCACCGCGACGAACGCTACGTCGAAAAACTCGCCACCCCTGACGTGAGCATCGCCGACCTCGTGGGCGACGTGGATCCAATCAAGGCCGCGAACCTGCGGTTGCCATATTCCGACGAGCGCGTCATCCACTTCGGCATCATCCCGCGTGCGCACCGTTGCATCTTCGTCATCAACGAACTGCCTGATTTACAGGCGCGTATCCAAGTCGCCTTGTTCAATGTGCTGCAAGAAGGCGATATGCAAATCCGGGGCTTCAAGTTGCGTTTGCCGCTCGAAGTCGAGTTTGTGTTCACCGCCAACCCGGAGGATTACACCAATCGCGGCAGCATCATCACGCCGCTGAAAGACCGCATCGAAAGCCAAATCACCACGCACTACCCAACCACCATCGAGGTTGGCCGACGCATCACCGAGCAGGAAAGCCGCATCGCTGCCGACCAAAAAACGCGCATCCGCGTGCCCGAAATGCTCCGCGATTTGGTCGAGGAAATTGCCTTTGCCGCCCGCGACAGCGAGTTTGTGGACAAAAAAAGCGGCGTGTCGGCCCGCCTGACCATCGCCGCTTTTGAAAACCTGTACTCCGCCGCCGAACGCCGGATGCTCCGCAACGGCGAGACCGAGACGACCGCCCGGCTGACCGATTTCTGGGGTGTGATCCCCGCGCTGACGGGCAAGGTGGAAATGGTGTACGAAGGCGAGCAAGAAGGCCCGCACGTCGTCGCGCTGAACATCATCGGGGCGGCCATGAAAAAGGTGTTCCTGACCTATTTCCCGAACCCGACCAAACTCAAACGCGGCCAAGAGCGCGACCCGTTCGGAACCGTAAAAGCTTGGTTTTCAGGCGGAAACGTCGTGGATTTGATGACCGAGCTGCCCGACCGAAATTTCCGCCAAGAACTTGACCGCGTGGCCGGGCTGAAAAAAGTGGCCGAAAACGCAGGCGTGGAGCAGGCCGAACTATACACGTTCATGGAGCTCGCGCTGCACGGTTTGGCCGAGTTCGAGGTGCTCAACAAGGATGTCGTGCAAGGCGGTTTTTCGTTCAAAGATTTCCTGACCGGGGATTTGAAAGACGAGGATTTGAGCGGGCTGTTCAATTGAACTTGCTTGATGGAACTGGTTAGAAATAGGGACGCGGGTTGGGCGGTTGTGCCCAATCCGCGTTCCCATTTTACCCAAAAGCGTTTTTCGCGTTGGCCGTATCTTCGAGGCGATTTTAATCGTTCACTTTCCTTGAACATCCACAACCGATTTATGCGCTCGAACTTTCCGATTCTCGCGCTCGCCCTCCTCTTTTTTGCCGTGTTCCCCGATGCCCGGCTGCTTGCCCAATGTGGCTGCACCAACTGCCCGCAGCCCGTGCCCGACGGTTTTTCGGGCAGTTTCAACATCAGCGTTTCGGGTTCGACGAACAATGTGTTGGGCCAAAATGGGCAGGCCGTTTGCGGCGTAACCCTCAGTTTCACAACAAGTTACATCGGCGATTTGGCGTTCGCGCTCGTCTCGCCGGGCAACGACACCATCGAACTCACCGGCCCGCAGGGCTTTTTCAATTCCACCAGCAATTCCATCTGGAACATCGGATTTGTGCCTTGCGCCGAGGCCGCCGTGCCCGATGCGGGTTTCCTCCCGGTGTTCAGCAACGCCCAAGATTGGGGGCTTTTCGGGCAATACACCGGCTCGTATTACCCGTTCGATGGCTGCCTCGAAGATTTCAGCGGCGGCCCCGTCAACGGCGAATGGAAACTCGTCGTGACGGACGGGCAGGATTTCGACGCGGGTATTTTGTACGATTGGGGCATCGAGTTTTGCGACCCGTCGGGCATCAACTGTTTCTCCTGCGCGGCCAACGCCGGCACCCTGCCCCAGCCCGATGTGCTGGCCTGCCTCAACGACACCTCGCTCAATCTCTCCCTGCCGCCGACCTACCCGACCGGCCAATCCGCTGCGCCAAGCCCGGTTTACACCTATTCCTACATCGTGGCTGGTGCGGGCGGCGTGATTCAGGCCTACCTTCCCAAACCCGACCTAAGAAACTATCCGACAGGCACTTACACCATTTGCGGGGTTTCATATTTGACCGCCGACCAAGCCAAACTGCCTGCACCGGGCAGCACGACCGTCCAATCTTTGAGCCAACAACTGGCAGGCGGCACGCCGCCTTTTTGCGGGAAAATCACGCCCAACTGCGTCAACGTCACCATTTCCCAACCCGTGCCCGACGAGTCCGAGACGGCCACGATTTGCGCCCCGGATTCCTTTCAGTTTCACGGCCAATGGTTCAAAGAGACCGGGATTTACACCCTCGATTTGGCTTCCGGCGGCTGCGAATACACTGCCACGCTTGACCTGAAAGTGGGCAAAACCACCAACGACACCATCCGCGAATACATCTGCGGCACGGGCTGCTCCGCTGTACCGGGCTTTGCAACGGCTTGTGCCACAGGTGTTTACCAAAATTCCGGGCAAACCGCCGAAGGTTGCGACAGCACGGTGACGCTCATTTTGAGTTACAATCAAGTCACCGCCGCCATCGCCCCGCCGCCCGTGCTGCCTTGCGGCGGCAACCCCGTCATCGTCAGCGGCGCGGGTTCGACGACGGGCACGGACATCGCGTACAATTGGTGGGCCGCGCCCGGCGGCAACATCACGGGCACGACCAATACGATTGACACAGAAGTCGGGCTGCCCGGCGATTATTTCCTCGCCGTTTGCCGCCCGAATGCCGACGGCAGCACCTGTTGCGACACGGCCACTGTGACCGTCCAGCAAAACGCCGCCGCGCCCGCCGCGCCCGCCAGCATCATCGGCGACGACGAAATTTGCCTCGGGCGCAGCCTCATCCTTTCCATTTTGCCCGTCCCGAACGCCACCGGATACACTTGGACAACCCCGACCGACGTGAGCATCACGGCGAACACCGGCACCAGCGTCACGCTGCTTTGGAACAGTGTGGCGGGCGGCCCCATTTGCGTCAACTCCTTCAACGCTTGCGGCCAAAGCCAATCTACTTGCCTGACTATCAACTTGTTGGATGTCCCCGTTTTAGGTTCGGTCAGCGGGCTGGCCGCTGTTTGCAAGGGCGCAGTCGAAACATACTCGGTGCCGTCGTTGGGCACCGGAACGACTTACGATTGGACGGTTCCGCCGCTCGCCACCATCACCGCCGGACAAGGCACCAGCCTGATTCAGGTGAGTTGGGGCCAATCGAACAGCGGCTTGGTCTGTTGCACGGCCCGCAACGATTGTGGCGCGAGCGTCCAGTCGTGCCAATTCGTCACGCTCGCAAGCGGCCTCGCGGCTCCGGCGATTTCGGGTGATGCGACGGTCTGCGCGGGCGGGCGAGGCATTTACACCATGCAGCCGATGCTCGGCACGATTGGCTACCAATGGTCGGTGCCGCCCGGCGCGACGATTTTTTCCGGCCAAAACACCCCGCAAATCGTCGTGGATTGGGGCACGGCCACCAGCGGGGACGTTTGCCTGCGGGCTGTCGGTCCTTGCGGCAATTCGCCACAAACCTGTTTTCCGGTGGTGGTCGCGCCCGCGCCGACGGCCAACGCGGGGCCAAGCGGCGCGGTTTGCGGGCAAGTTTTCAATTTGAACGCGCAACTTTCAGCCGTCGGCAACTCAGGTATTTGGTCTCAAACAGCAGGCCCCGGCACGACCGTTTTTGCCAACCCAACCGCCGCCGCGACCGCCGCGACTGCCGACCAATTCGGCCAATACACGTTCCAATGGATTGAAAATCAGGGGCTTTGCGCCGATACAGCTACTCTCTCCGTCGTTTTCAACGAGCCACCCAGCACCGGCCCAGCAACGAGCACTTGCGACAACATCCGCGAAAATTACTTCGTCCAGTTTGCCATTCAAGGCGGGCTTGGGCCGTACACCGTGCCGGGCGGGACGGTCTTGAACGGCCAGTTCATCTCGCAATTTTTACCAAGCGGCAGCCCCTACTCGTTCATGGTCACGGACGCAAACGGCTGCACGGCGAACGTGGTAGCTGGCTCACACACTTGCAATTGCGTCACATCGGCTGGCATCATGCAGTCCACTTTGCTCACCGTTTGCGAGGGCCAAACCGCCACCGTCGCCGCGCCGACCAACCGCCGATTGGACGCGAACGACGTGGGCACGTTCGTGCTGCACGACCAGCCGGGCGCGAGTTTGGGGCAAATTTTCAATGTCAACTCGACGGGCACGTTCGGCTTTGGGCCGGGTCTGGCTTTCGACCAGACGTATTTCATCTCGTTCGTGGCAGGCAACGACAGCAGCGGTTTTCCGAAAATTCTGGGGCCATGCTTTTCGGTCGCGCCCGGCCAACCCGTCGTTTTTCGTCAACAGCCCACGCCCGACGCTGGCCCCGACGCGGACACCTGTGGGCTACAAATCTTGCTCAATGCCACGCCTTCCGTCGGCGCAGGGCAATGGTCGCTCGTGCAAAACCCGCCGGGCGGAGCCGTTGTTTTCGGCAACACGCAAAGCCCGAATTCGTCCGCAACCGCCACGCAATCAGGCATTTATGAATTGCAGTGGACGGAAACCAACCTCGGCTGCACCGCCTCCGACAGGGTGACGGTTTCGTTTTTCGACCGCCTAACGACGGGACAACTGCACATCGGCTGCGACGCGCTCGACGCGAATTTCACGGTGACAATCCCAGTCGTGGGCGGCACCGCGCCCTACTCGGCCAATGGGCAACCGTTCGTGGGCAACTCCTTCATTTCCAATGCGATAGCCAACGGCGGCGTGTTCAATTTCCAAATTTCGGACGCGAACGGATGCACGGCCACGCCCGTCGTCGGCACGCACAACTGCAATTGCACGACCTCCGCAGGCACCATGCCCACGCAACTTTTGACGGTTTGCGGCCCGGATTCGGTCACGGTGCAAACGCCGCCCGGCGTGTTCTGGGACGCAAACGATGTGGGCGCGTTTGTGCTGCACGACCAGCCCGGCACCGCGCTCGGCACGGTGTTCGCGCAAAACACGACGGGCAAATTCGGCCACGCGCCGGGCCTTGTTTTCGGGCAGACATATTACGTTTCGTACATCAACGGCGACAACCTGAACGGCCTGCCCGACCCGCTGGCTGCCTGTTTTTCGGTGTCGCCGGGGCAACCCGTGCGCTTTTTCCCGAAACCAGCAGCCGATGCCGGAAAGGATTCCACGACCTGCGGGCTTGCCTTGAATTTGAACGCAAACAACTCACAATCAGGCACTTGGACAGTAGCCACCCAGCCGCCGGGCGGTAGTTTGATTTTTTCAAACAGCCAAAACCCGGCAGCAACCGCCAACGCATCGCTGGCGGGCTGGTACGATTTGGTCTGGACGGTTAGCGAAAACGGTTGCACCGCCAGCGACACCGTGCGGACCGGTTTTTTCTTCAAACCAGAGGCCGACACGCTGACTTTCGTGTGCGACGATGTGAGCGAAAACTTTACCGTGAGTTTCCCGATTGTCGGCGGGCTGTTGCCGTATTTTGTTGACGGTCAAGCGGTTGCGGGCAGCACGTTCACGTCCGGTCAGTTGCCGACGGGGGCTTCGTTCAGTTTTCAAATCACGGACGCGAGCAACTGCCCCTCCGACCCCGTCGCGGGCAGCCACCAATGCGAATGCACGACCTCGGCGGGCACGATGAGCAGCCAACCCGTCGAAATCTGCGGACTGCAAAACCCGGCCATCGGTCAACACATCGGCGACATGGTGTTGGACGCGAACGACCTCGGCACGTTCATTTTGCACGACGGCACAGCCGGAGCGGTCGGCCAAATCTTGGCGACGAGCGCAGGCGGGCAGTTCAATTTCATGCCGGGCATGATGGCCGGGCGGGTGTATTTCATCGTTTTCGCGGCAGGCAACGACGCGGGCGGGCTGCCCAATCCAAACGACCGTTGCTACTCGATTTCCAGTGGGCAACCGGTGGTTTGGCAAACCGAAGTCGCCGCGAGCGTGACCCCAACTGCTGAAATCTGCAATGCGCCCACGGGCGGTAGTGTGTTGAATTTCAACGACTTAATCGTTGGCGGCGACGCGACGGGCACTTGGCAAAACCTGTCCGGCGCGGGCGCGGGTAGTTTCCCGGTGCTGGATTTCGACGGGGTGCAGCCGGGCGTGTACGATTTTGAGTACACGACGGCGGCGGCGGTTTTGCCCTGTCAAAACCAGACTTATCCGGTCAAAATCACGGTGAGGGATTGTGCTTGCCCGCCCCTCGAAATTTTGCCCGCGCCAAACCTGTGCAACGCGGGCGGCACGTTGGATTTGGCGACGCTCCAACAAAATACGGCAGCCGGGGCATGGCAAATCACGCAGACCCCACCGGGCACGAACCCGGCCACACTCACGGGGACTATTTTTGATGCAAACGGCTCAGATGCAGGCAGTTACGAAATCACCTTCGCGCTGATTAATGTACCGCCGACGGGTTGCCCGGCCAGTTTTTCCGAAATTTTGGAGGTCAAAAAATCCGTCACGGCGGGCACGGCAAGCCAGCCAGCGGAAATCTGCGCAGGCGAGCCGCAAATTTTCAACCTGAAAAATATGCTGACCGGCGCGGGCGCGGGCGGCACTTGGTCGGAGACTTCCGCCAAACCCTCGACGGGCGGGGCCTTCGATGCATTGGGGGCGACATTCGCGGCAGCCGACCAAGTGGCGGGCACTTACACCTATATATATGTGGTGTCGGCGGAGGCTCCATGCGTGAGCGACACAGCGACGGTGCAAATCGAAATCCACCCGCGCCCGGTGGCCGACGCGGGCAGCGACCAAGAGATTTCGTGCCTGCGACCGACCGTGACACTTGGCGGGCCGAACACGAGCACTTGGCCGGGCGTGGCTTTCGCGTGGAATTTCAACGGCAGCCCGCTTTCGGGCGCGACCGCGTCACGGGTGGAAACCGTGCAAGTCGGTGATTTCCAACTGATTGTACGCGACACGACGACGGGCTGCTCGGCCACGGACAAAGTGCTGGTCTCCGGCGCGATTGACATCCCTGCGCCCAAGAGCATCGAAACCGGGCAGTTGCGCTGCTACGGCGACACGGATGGGTTCATTGAAATTGGTGAAGTCGTGGGCGGCTTGCCGCCGTACCAGTTTTCGCTGAACGGCAGTGCATTGGGCAGCGGGCAGTTTTTTGGCAACCTCGGCGCGGGGAATTATGTGCTGGAAATCGAGGACGCGGCTGGCTGCTCGTGGCAGTCGGGCAACATAGAAATCGTTGAGCCACAGGAAGTTGTGGTCGAACTTGGATCCGATATTTTGTCAAATTTGGGCGATTCCGTCTTGCTTTCGGGAGAAATTTCTGTGGGTCAGGCAGCGATTGACACACTTATTTGGTCTCCGTTGCGAAATCCCGAATATGCAGGGTCGGCACATCAAAAAATCCTATCAGTTCATTCCCAAGTGTTCGAGTTGACGGTGATTGACACGGCGGGCTGCCGAGCGCACGATGCGGTTTTGGTATTGGTTGACCCAACGCGAAGGGTCTTCGTACCAAATGTGTTTGCGCCCGGAAGCACGGCCAACGGGCTTTTGACGGTGTTTGGCGGCACAGACGTGGCAGAAGTGGAGTCGTTCGAGATTTTTGACCGCTGGGGCGAGCAAGTTTTTGGAGCCTATGATTTCCAACCAAGCGACCCTACCCACGCTTGGGACGGAAATTTCGGCGGCAAACAAGCCAGCCTCGGCGTGTACGTTTTTCGCGCAAAAATTAAATTTCGAGACGGCAAAACAGAGTTTTTCACAGGCGACGTTGTGCTGAAACGCTGAAACAAAGCCTGATTTTTCAGGAAACCGACGGACACCGAGGAATTAAAGTGGAAACGGGTGTGCTTCCCAGAATTTAATTTTCTCTTCTTTTGCACCTGAATTCAGCTGTTGACCAAAGACTGGTTTCATGCTTTTCCGTTCTCCCGAAACTACTTTGACCTAAAAAGCCGCAAGACCAAACTTCGTCTCTTAACTAAAATCTGTCGGATACATGTTCAAAAGACTACTCGTATTCACCCTCTTACTTGGTATGACAACATGGTTGGGCGCACAATTGCCGCCGCCGTGTCCGTCGAACGCCTTCCCTCCTGCCGACCTCTGCTCCGATGCTTGCATCTATTGCAACTTCAACGGCATCAGCAGCACGACGGCTGGTTACACTTCTCAAACGCCACCCGGCTTCTGCGGCACCATCGAAAACGAGCAGTGGCTCGGCTTCATCGCGGGTGCAAGTTCGGCCACTTTCACGGCCACTGCCACCAACTGCACCAATGGTGATGGTATCCAAGTCGCGCTGTACGAGGCTTGCGGCAGTACGCCGTTGGCTTGCTACGGCGGTTGCGGCAACTGCCAAGGCACACCTGCCTCTATCACTTCGGGCTTGGTCATCGGCCAGAACTACTTTTTCATGATTGACGGTTTTGCAGGCGACCAATGCTCGTTCAACATCTCCGTCAACCCACCGCAAGCCGTAGCGGCTCCGCCCATCGGCGGCGGCGGTGCCATTCAAGGGCCGACAGAAATTTGCCCCGGTGCCGAGAACGTGGTTTACACCATCCCGCCCATCAACGGTGCGGCAGTTTATACTTGGAACGCCCCTGCGGGCAGCACCATCAATGGCCAATCGCCTCCGGTCGAAATCAACGCCACCGACGGCGGCAACCAAGTGACGGTTACGTTCGGTTCGGCAGGCGGTCAGATTTGCGTCCGCGCTGCGAACTCTTGCTACACAGGTGGTCAGATTTGCAAAAACATTATTGTGAAGCCCATCCCGCCGACGACACTTCCGCCCGCGACGATTTGTTTCGAGGACATTCCGTTCACGACGGCTTGGGGCCAAGACGTGTCCGCATCAGGCCTGTACACAGTTACCCTTGACTCTTGGCTCGGTTGCGATAGTGTTGTTCGCCAACAAGTCACCGTCAAGCCTCCCATCATCAAACAGAACCCACCGCAGACTATCTGTATCGGTGAGATGATCACAGTGTGCGGTCAAGAAATCACTGAGCAAGGCCCGTACTCGGTTACTTGCCAATCTTACCAAGGCTGCGACAGCCTCGTGACCGGTTTGCTGCAAGTGTTCAACCCGCTCGCGGACATCCTGAACACCGGCACAATCACCTGCAACACACCGAGCGTCACGCTCGTGTCCGGCCCCACGCAAGGCATCAAAATTTGGAAAAACGCCGCCGGGCAAACCATCGGCAGCGGCAACACGCTCACCGTGAATGCAGGCGGTATGTATATCTTACAGGTAACAGCCATGTCTGGCACGGTCTCTTGCACAACTACCGATACTGTTGTCGTCACGGCCAACAACGCGCTGCCCAACTCTACGGCAGTCGGCGGCACCATCGGATGCGGCAACAACAACCTGACGCTGAACGGCGGCTCCACGACCAGCGGCGTTACTTTCTCTTGGAGTGGCCCGAACGGCTTTACCTCTGGCGCAGAAGACCCTGTGGTGAATGCTCCCGGCAGCTATGTCCTCACAGTAACAAACCCAGCCAACGGCTGCACCAGCTCTGCCACCGCTGTGGTGGACGGCAACACAACCGCTCCGTCGGCTACCACAACAGGCAACACACTCACCTGCGCGGCCACGACGGTATCCATCGGCGTAACTTCCAATGCGCCGACCGCTACTTTTGTGTGGAACGGCCCGAACAACTTCAACTCCTCCGCTCCCAGCCCGACCGTGACCACGCCCGGCAACTACACCGTAACGGTCACGAACCCGGTGAACAACTGCACGAGCACGGCTACCGCAGTAGTTTCCCAAAATATCACGCCCCCGAACTCCACCGCTTCCGGTGGTGTCATCAGCTGCGTCACACCGAATATCACCCTGAACGGCGGCTCTACTACGCCGGGCGCGACTTTCTCTTGGGCCGGCCCGAACGGTTTCTCCTCGACGCTCGAAGACCCGATAGCCAGTACCGCAGGTACTTACACCTTGACGGTGCAAGGCACAAACGGCTGTACATCAACCGCTACCACAAGCATCACAGGCAACACGATTGCTCCGAACGCGAGCGCGGCAGGCGGCACTTTGACCTGTGCGGTTACGTCCATTTCCTTGAACGGCGGCTCCACCACGCCGGGCGCGACTTTCTCTTGGTCGAACCCGTCCGGTTTCAACTCCGCACAAGAAGACCCATCGGTCACTTCGGTCGGCACATACACACTTACCGTAACTGGCCCGAACCAATGTACCTCTACCGCCACCGCCACAGTTGACGGCAACTTCGCACAGCCCAATGCCAGCGCGACGGGCGGCACCATCACTTGCCAAGCAACCAGCATTGTCATCAACGGCAACTCCACGACAACGGGTTCGACCTACACTTGGGAGGGCCCCGGTAACTTTTCAAGCA
>JBKBIC010000045.1:0-26269 GCA_046299435.1 Saprospiraceae bacterium | reverse complement strand
GCAAAAAGCCGCCTTCGGCCCCAAAAACCCGCGCGATTTCGAGATTTTGAACCCCATCGAACGCCGCATCGGGCAAGGCATCGTCGGGTCGGCGGCGGCCACCGGCAAGCCCATCCTCATCGGCGACACGCGGCTCGACCCGCGCTACATCCCCGATTTGGAGCCGATGCTTTCCGAAATCACCGTGCCCATCATCCACAACGGCGCGCTCATCGGCATCCTCGATTCTGAGCACTCGCGGCGCAATTTTTTCAACGCCCGGCACCTGCACATCCTGCAATCCATCGCCAACCTCTGCGCGGCCAAAATCGTCAAAGCCGAGGCCGAGGAAAACGTCCGCCGCAAAGAAGCCCAGCTCCTCGAACTCGACAAACGCCTCGCCGAGAGCGAGCTCACCGCCCTGAAAGCCCAGATGAACCCGCACTTCTTGTTCAACTGCCTGAACTCCATCAACTGGTACATCGTCAAAAACCGCCCGCTCGAAGCCTCGCGCTACCTGACCAAGTTTTCGCGGCTCATCCGCCTGATTTTAGACAACTCGAAGCACCCGAAAATCCCGCTCGCCACCGAAATCGAGACGCTGCGGCTGTACGTCGAGATGGAATCCATCCGCTTCGAGGAAAAATTCGAGTACGAAATCGCGGTGGACGACACGCTCGACACCGACGAGGTGAAAATCGCGCCCATGATTTTGCAGCCCTTCGTCGAGAACGCCATCTGGCACGGCCTCATGCCGCTGGCTGGCAGCCGACCGGGGCGGCTCCGGGTCGAAATCGCACAGCGCGACGGCCAGCTGCATTGCGCCATCGAGGACAACGGCATCGGGCGCGAGGCCGCGCAAAAACTGCACTCCGGCGCGGTCGGCAGCCGCCAGTCGCGCGGGATGCACATCACCGCCGAGCGCATCGCCATCCTGAACCAACAGGGCAGCAGCGACGGCGATTTTGTGCAAATCATTGATTTACAAGATGAAAACGGCGCGGCGGCGGGCACACGGGTGGAATTGTGGCTGCCGCTGGAGATGTAGGCGTTTGGGCTTCATGCAACGGCGTAGCCCGTGTGCTGACGGACGTATTCGGGGATGAACGCCAGCACGATGTCCGTTTTTTCGACTCCTTGTTCGATGAGCATCTCAGCCACATCGTGGGCGGTTTTGTTTTCCCAAATCCAAACTTTCCCGTCCGGTTTGATTTGGAAATGGAGCATCACGCGCAGGTTGTAATTGCTCTGGTCAGACCATCCGGGCAGGAGAAATTGGTAATAATGTTGCTCTTTGTCCGTGATGAACTGGCCGTCAGGAGCATATCCGAGGTGTTCAAAAACATTGAATACTTGGAGAATAGCGGCCTCATATTTTTCTATTTTTCCCATGCTGCAATGGTTTTTGCCAATGGATTGAAGACGATGATTTTTATCTGCAATTGTTTGATGAGGTTCAGCAAGAAAAGATGGTCGTTCAGGCGGGCACGAGCGAAATCGGGTATCGCCACGAACAACACACGCGACGGCTCTATCTCTCGAAGCCCATAAAGATAAGTGATGTATTGGCCTATGATTTCATGGAACTCGTGGACGAGAGAGGCTTGCGTCAGGCTTTTGACTTCAACGGCTATTTTATCTGCCCCTTTTTCGGCAGCGATAATCCTTTCCGCGCCGAGGTCAATTTCGTAATCCATGCGTTGTGACTTGTTCCTCAATGGGAACGGGGTCGTGTGTAATCGTCCATCCGTCCTTTTCGAGGGCTTCCCGCACTTCTTGATGAAATATGTCTCTTGCCATCTCAATAATCTGATTGTCAAGCACAAAAATACACCGCGCACCACCATGCCAACGACGAAAGCCTCCAGCCAAAAAACCAGTCGCCACCGCCCCACCCTTTCGCAGGCCCGATTGGCCGGGCCACGCGACAAGGTGTTCGGGCTTTGAACCAGTTGAAACAAGAAAAAACACATGCCAACCAACGATTCGCCCCGCTTTGCCGACTCCGGCGCGACGCTCTCCGATTTTGCCACGCATTTCGTGGTGCATTGCCCCAAATGCGAGGGCCGCGCCCTCATCCGCCCGGCAGACGGCAAGCCGCTCGAACCGCCCATTTTTGTCCAAAAAACGGCCTATCGGCTTACCTGCACGGCCTGTTTCCATGTCGAGGAATCGGGGCACTGGCACGGCGCGATGCGGGCTTTTGTGGCCGTCAAATGCCGCGAGTGCCACGCGCCCATCCACCGCGAGGCCGACTGGGACGGCCACTGGAAAAAACTCGCCACCCGCTGCGATGCCTGCGGCGACACCTGCGAATACGAGGCACATATCTCGAAATACCCGCGTAACGCGGGCCGCGTGGCCGACCCTGCCTTCGGGCTGCCGCTGTGGTTGCAGGCCGATTTCCGCGACGAGGTTTTGTGGGCGTACAACTTCGAGCAGCTGGACTTTTTGGCCGCGTACATCGCCGCCAAGCTCCGCGAGCGCGGCATCTCGCCCCGAAACACGATTAGCAAAAACAGCGCGATGGTGGGCCGCTTGCCCACGTTCATCAAAAAAGCCTCAAACCGCCCGGCCTTGCTCAAACTCATCGAACAACTCCGCAACAAAACATGACGACCACCCGCATTGTGCTCACCGAGCCTTTCGTCCGGCACCCGGCGGGGCTTGTTTTTGAGGTCAACGCCGCGCAAGGCACGAGCGGATGGGACGACGACGAACGCCTCCGCGAGCGGCTCCATTTTTCGGATAAACGCACTTATCACCTGCCCGACGGCGGCAACGGCACAGCCTGCGATTTGCCCGCCCACATGGCCAAGCCGTGCCCGCCGGGTGTGTTCGAAGACGTGGATTTGTGCAGCGGCCCGTGCCGGGTGACAGGCGCGACGGACGGCCAAACGGGCAGTGCGTCGCCACTGAAATACAACATCAAACTACTGGAAATCAATGGCTTGGCAGCGCAGGCCCTCCAAATCCCGCTGCCGGATTTACCCGCCCGGCCCGTGAAAATGACGCTGACGGACACGCTGCGCGACGAGGTGCTGCGCGAATTTCCGGCCTCCGACATCGTGGATTGCAGTCGGCTCCTGCCCGGTTTTTACCGGCTTGAAATCCGGCTCATGGGCGGCGGCTGGTCGGATGTGCGCTTCATCAAATCCTTCCCGCTGCTGGTGTTTTTTGAGGGCAATACCGGGCGGTTTTCGGTGCAAAAGACACTGTATTGAACCCCGCCGCACGCTCTCACAAGTCCTTCCGCCGGAAAATCCGCAGGGCAAAAAACAGCGGCACAGCCACCCAAAACAGCAGCACCCCGACAGCAAACGCGATGCCCAGCCCCGTGCCCAAAAACTCGCGGAACAGCGCACCCGTGTAGCCCATCAGCGCGGACACGTCCATTTGCAAAAGCATGACCACGCGGGCAAGGTCAATCGGGTTGAGCGACACGAGCGCGAGCATGGCTTTTTCGAGCGGGTAATCGCTGAAGCCGAACATCAGGAGCAGCACCAGCGCATCGTATAGCAGCGAAAAATAGAACCATAACAACAGGGCCACGCCGATGCCCTTCGCCTTGTCGCGGGTTGCGACGGAGGCCAACAGCGCGATGGCCACGAAAACCCACGTCAAAGCCAGCGCGACGGCCAACAGCGAAAACCCCGCCGAACCCGCCGAAAAGATGCCCATCGGCAAGCCGATGCCAACCAAAACCGCCACCGAAAGTGCCACGCAAAGCCCGATGTACTCGGCCCATAGGATGGTGCTGCGCCGCAGCGGTTGCGCCGCCAACAGCTCGATGAACTCGTAGGCATTGTAAAAATGGATGGTCGCAAACACGATACTGACCAGCGGCGCGACGATGAGCACCACGTTCAGCAGGCTGACCATGCCCTTCGTCGGGTCGTCGCTGAGCTGGAAAAGGCCGAGCGCGACGGCCAGCAAAAACAGCGTGTACCCGACGACGATGCGGTTTTGCAGGATGTCGTACAGCACATATTTGACGATGCGCGGCAGCGGCGAGCGGGTGCGGCGGGCATTGGCCACAGCAGCGGGCGTTGAGTTTTCGGTCATGGCCGGAGCGAGGATTGCGGGCGGGTTCATGCTTCGTATTGTTTCATGATGCTGGCAATGGCACGGTTGAGCCGCTGCTCGCCCGTGTCCGATTTCAGGGCATCAATGGGTTGGTAAAGTTTGATTTTGCCGTCCATGATGTACAGCACGTCGGTGGTCACGTCTTCCAAGTCGCTGAGGATGTGCGAGGTGAGGAGGATGAGCTTGCCGCGTTGTTTTTCGGCCAAGATTTTCTCTTTCAAAATCTCGGCGGCCAGCGGGTCGAGGCCGGCGGTGGGTTCGTCCAAAATCAAAATATCGGGGTCGAACAAGAACGCGAGGCACGCGGACACCTTCTGGCGGGTGCCGCCCGAAAGTGTCCGCATGGTTTTGTCCTCAAATTTTTTGACCTCGAAAGCCCGCATCAAATCCTCGTCGCATGGGCCTTGCCCGCCGCGCACCTCGCGGATGAGCTCGAACACCTGCCGCACCTGCATATTGTCGGGGTAACGCCCGATTTGCGGCATATACCCGATGTGGTTCCGGTATTCCCAGCCACCCAACACGGGCTGTCCGGCGACTTCGATTTGACCGCCGTCGGGCACGACGAGCCCCAAAATACATTTGATAAAAGTGGTCTTGCCGGAGCCGTTCGGCCCGACGAGCGAGACGGCTTGCCCGCGCCGCAGCTCGACGCTGACGGCATCGAGGGCGCGGAGTTTGCCGAAGTTTTTGGATAACTGCGAGATGTGGAGCATAGTCGGGGAATTGCGAGCATTAGAAATTTTTGAAATTGAGAAATTAGAATTTAAACCATTGGTAATCAAAACATTGGAGTTCAATTTCTCAATTTCGAATCATCAATTTCCCGGCGGCAACAACACCCCATCCACGACGTGGATGATGCCGTTGGTGGCCGGGATGCTGGCGACAATTTTTGCTTTGCCGTTGACGGTGATTTGGCCGTTTTGCACACCGATTTTGATGTCCGCGCCGTTGGCCATGTTGATGGTCTGGCCGTCGCGGAGCATTTCGGGTTTGTACACGGCGACGGCGACGTGGTATTCGAGGATGTCGCGGAGCGTGGCCTTTTTGTCGGGTTTCAGGAGGCCCTCGACGGTGCCGGGCGGCAGGGCCGCGAAGGCCGCATTGGTCGGCGCAAAGACGGTGAACGGCCCGGCGTTGGACACCACGTCCACATATTCGGCGGCTTTCAGCGCGGTGACGAGCGTGGTGTGGTCGGGGCTGCCGACGGCTATTTTCACGATGTCTTTTTGCGAAACGTCGTCTTTCACGTTGGCTTGGCCGCCGGCTGCGGGCGTGGCGGCATCGGCGGTGGCATTGGTTTCGGGGGCGTTTTGGGCGCATTGGCTGAGCGAAAAAGCCAGCAAAAGCCCAAAGGAGACGAGGCGCAAGCAGTTGATTTTCATACGATTGTGATTTTAAATGTCAGTGGTTGGTGTGTTGGCGGTCGGCTTCATCCGGGGTGTTTCGTCCACGAGTTTTTCGGGCGTGAGCGACGGGATGATTTTTTCGGCTTTGTCCAAAAGGTACACCATGAAACTTCGCATGAGCATGAGGCCATAGGGCATCCGCTCGACGATGACGGCGTAGAGGCTCACGGGCCGAAAGGGCACGTCGCCCACGCCGTCGCGGTCGAGGTCGTAGCCTTCGTATTTGTCCCAATAATTGCCGTCGAAAGTGTTGAGCACGAGGGAGCCGTTGGTCGAGACATCGAAGGAGTTGGCGAGAAAGTCGTTGCGGCGCACGGTGTTGCCGTCGCAACTGGCCTGCACACGGAGTGCCCAGCCGTTTTCGCGGAAGATGTTTTCCTCGACGACGATGCGACTCGCGCCTTCCATGTAAATGCCCGCCGAGTTGCGCTCGAATCGGTTGCGCCAGATGTGGCTGTCGGAAATGTCTTTGAGCAGGATGCCGTAGGCCGCGCTGCCCCAGTTTTGCTCGAAATGGTTTTCGGTCATCCGCACCTGCCGCGAGTACATGACGGCCACGCCCGCGCCGTTTTCGCGGAAAGTGTTCTGCGCGTACTCGTCGTTGTGCGAAAACATGAAGTGCAGGCCGTAGCGGATGTTGCGCTCGCTGCGGTTGGCCCGGATGGCGGAGTTGGTCACGAACTCGAAGTAGATGCCGTCGCGCTGGCCGGTGCAGTAGTTTTCGGCGATGAGGGCACTGTCGCATTTCCACAGGTGGATGCCGTTGCCCGTGTTTTGCTCCTCGGCGGGCGTGCCGCGCACCTCGTTGCGGAGCACCGCGCAGCCGACGGTGTTCGAGAGGTAAATACCGAAGTTGCAGTCGAGCACACGGTTGCCCTCGATTCGGACGTGGCCGGAGGCCAAGACTTTGATGCCGGCAAGGTCAATCGTGCTCAAAACCCCAGAGTGCTGAACCTGAAAACCGCGCACCAAAACCCCGCTGGATTTTATCGTCAGCACTTCCTCGCGGCCCTGCCCGTCCAGCACCGGGAACCCGATGCCGACGAGCGCGATGGGCTTGTCAATCAACCAGTTGCCCTCCGCGAACGTGCCGCCGTGCACGAACACCGTATCCCCTGCCCCGGCTTGGGCAATGGCCGTTTTCAGGTTTGAAAACGGCTGGCCAGGGCCGACGTGGAGGTTGGCGGCGCGGAGGCTCGGTTGAGCAAAAATTAGAACCACGAAAAATCGGAGCAAGCGCATTGTTCAATCTAATTTTGTCATAAAAACCAATGCCAGCAATAGATTTTATCCACCCGACAGTTCGGGCGGCCCTCGAAAAGGATGGCTGGAAAATCATCAATGACCCACTTTTCATTCCTGTTGAAGGGTTGAGCGGGCTATTCATTGACCTTGCTGCCCAGCACATCTTGGAGGCGGAGCGCGACGGGGAAAAAATTGCCGTCGAGATAAAAGGCTTCGGTGAACAATCTTTGACCCACGACTTCTATTTGGCACTCGGTCAAGTTTTGGTTTACAAGCACGCAATGGCCGAACAGGGTCTGGACTGGCCGCTTTTTTTGGCGATGCCAACACAAGAATTCAGCCGCTTGGAAAAAGTGCCCTTGTTCATCCAGTTGCTTGATAAGTTCACAATCAATTTGCTGATAGTTGACATTGAAAATCAATCCATTACATCATGGCACACACCAAAAAATATGAATCCATAATTCTGGGCTTGCTCCGGGACTATGCCCAAATCAAGTCCCCCGTTTGGCCTGATGTGGAAAACCAAATCATCGCCGATTCCAAAAATCACCGCTACCAACTTGTGCGAATCGGCTGGGACAACAAGAAGAATTTCATCCACGCCGTCACCTTTCACTTCGACATCAAGGATGGCAAAATCTGGATTCAGGCCAACAACACCGACCGCAACATCGCCGACGAACTGATGGAAATGGGCGTTCGGCAGCAAGACATCGTGCTCGGTTTCCATGCCCCGGAAATTCGGCGGCAGATGCGTTTTGCAGTTGCCTAAAAACTCGCCTTCGCCCCTTCCCAATCCATCTCCTCGCCACCGCCGAGTTGCTGCTTCACCGCATCGCGGTCGGTAGCCGACGAAAAGGCCGCCACATCGCCGCGCATCGGGCTTTTGATGGCCTCGTTGCGGAGAAAAAAAGCCTGCCGCACATCCACAAACTGACCTTTTTGGCTGAAATCCACCGCCAGCAGCTGCGCGATGTCGGCCTGCGCGACGGAGCCTTTTTCCGCGAAAGCCGCCATGCAGTTGAGGTCGTCGAACTTGAAAACCTTGCCTTTTGTCGTCAGCAGTTCCGCGCCGAAGCGGCGGTCGGTGAGCGTCATTTTGCAGTGGGCGCACTCGTCTTGGCCGTAGCGGATGGGTTCCGGGCCGCTCGTGCAGGACGGCAGCAAGAACGCCATCGCTGCCAGCCCGGTGAGCGTGGCATGGCTGGCGCGGGCTTTTTTGTCTTTAAAAAACAGCTCATAAACCGCTAAACAAGAGGCCATTACGCCGACGGCGATGATGACCCACGCCCCCGTGTCCGGGCCAGAGTAGGCCGTGAAATTGAGCAGGTTTTTGTACCCGATGACGGGCGGCTGATAGCTCATGCCCGGCACGACGATGGCCGCGTGGGGATTGAGGTTGTGGCCGTAGTCGTAGCCCCAGCGGTAAAAATCATACAGCGCGGCCATGCCATACACATACGCCATGCCCGTGAAAACCAGCAGCCAACGCCGCGTCCCGACGAGCGCGGCCACCAGCCCGACGGCGATGAACAGCCCAATCAGGATGCCGATGTACTGGAATTCGGGGAACATCTCGGCGCGGATTTCGCGCATGCCGATGTAGTGGTTCAGGCCGTTGATGATGTCGAACGCACCCGACAGGCGGTTGTGCCAGATTTTCATGTTCAGCCCTTCGGGGTACTGCGGTGCCCAGAGCTGGATTTGCCAAAGGGGCAAAAAATAGGTGGCTATCATGGCCAGCGAGCCGAAGCCGAGCGCGGCACGGGCGGGATTGGAGAGTTTTTTCATCGGAAAATTTTTTCAACGGCGGGCGCGATGAACGATAAATGTTGAATCCTTGCGTGGCTCACCCATTCATCGTTCATCGTCCACCATTCATCATTTTACTTCGTGAGGCCCGATTCGGGCGTGCCGCCCGTCGTCCATTTCAGCGGGACGTTGGCCCCGGCGGGCGAAACGCGGACGTAGCCTTGCATCTCTTGGTGCAGCGCGGAGCAGAAGTCCGTGCAGTAAATCGGCACCACGCCGGTGCGGTCGGGTACCCATTTGAGGGTGCTGGTTTCGCCGGGCATGATGAGGATTTCGGCATTGTTTGAGCCTTTGACCGCGAAGCCGTGCGGCACGTCCCAGTCTTGTTCGAGGTTGGTGACGTGGAAGTAAACCTCGTCGCCGAGCCGCACGCCCTCGATGTTGTCGGGGGTGAAGTGCGAGCGGATGCTGGTCATGTACACATGGATTTTGTTGCCTTCGCGGACGACTTTCGCCTCTTTCTCGCCTTTGGCGGCGTAGGGGTGCTGGTTTTCTTCGAGTTTGAAAATCTTGACTGACTTGGGCGCGACCAGTTCGGCGGGGATTGCCTCGGCGTAGTGCGGCTCGCCGGTGGTCGGGAAGTCGAGCAGGAGTTTCATTTTATCGCCGCTGATGTCGTAGAGTTGGGCGGATTGGGTGAGCTCCGGGCCGGTCGGGAGGTAGCGGTCTTTGGTGATTTTGTTGTAGGCGATGACGTATTTGCCGTGCGGTTTGCGGGTCGGGCCGCCGGGTACGCAGAGGTGGCCGATGGAATAATAGGTCGGCACGCGGTCAACGACTTCGAGTTTTTCGATGTTCCATTTGACGATTTCGGAGGAGACGAAAAACGAGGTGTAGGCATTGCCTTTGCCGTCGAACTCCGTGTGCAGCGGGCCGAGGCCGGGCTTTTTGACTTCGCCGTGCAGCACCGCGTCGTATTTCAGCACGGGGATGCCTTCGTACTCGGCCTCGAAGTTTTTGTCGGCGATGGCTTTTTGCATTTTGTCAAAACTGAAAACCGGGATGACGGCGGCCAATTTGCCGGAACCGACGATGTACTGGCCGGTCGGGTCAACGTCGCAGCCGTGCGGCGATTTGGGGCAGGGCATGAAATAGACGATGTCTTTCAATTCTTTCGGGTCGAGCACGACGACTTCGTTTTCGATGGTCGAGGTGGCGGAGTGCGTTTTGTCGCTGTATTCGTTGTGGGCGTAGCGCACTTTGTCCTTGCGGCCTTTGCCGGCTTTGACGTATTCCTCGCATTTTTTCCAGTTGACGGCCATGACGAAGTCTTTGTCTTTTTGCGAAGCATTGACTTCGAGGAGGGTGTTGGCCTGCTCGGTGTTGTAGCAGGAAAAGAAAAACCAATCGTGCGATGGGCCGCGGCCGCCGCGTGCGAGGTCGAAGTTCACGCCGGGCAAAAGCACCTGAAAACCGATTTTCATCTGGCCACTTTCGGGGTTGATGCCGACGAAGCTGACGGTGCCTTTGAAGTTCTCTTTGTAGGTCGAGATGGGCACGTCGGCGTTCGCGCCTTGGTTGTCAAGCGGGTACGAGAAACGGGTGCCGGCGACGGCGTACTCGGAGTTTTCGGTCAGGAACGGCGAGGAGTGGTTGCCAGAGGAGTTCGGGATTTCGATGATTTCCTCGGTGCGGAAAGTCGAGAGGTTGATGCGGGCGATGCGCGGCGTGTTGTTGCCGTTGACGAAGGCCCAGCGGCCGTCATGCTCGCCGTTGGAGGTCGAAAGGGCGATGTGGTGCGAGTCGTCCCAGGGCACGAAGCCGTGCGAGGTGTTGAGCATGGGCTTGGTCTCTTCGCTGTAACCCCAGCCGTTTTCGGCGAATTGCGAAAAGACGGGGATGATGCGGAGCAAACGCCCCGATGGCAGCCCGTACACGGACACTTGACCGTTGAAGCCACCGGAGACGATGTTGTAAAACTCATCGTACTTGCCCGGCGCGACGTAAACTTTTTCGGCGGCATCGCCGACGACGGCCTTCGTGGGGTTCTGGGGTTTGCAATGGGTGAAAACGCTGAGGCAAACGAGTGCCAGCCCCCCGGCGAACAGGGAAGCGAGGATGTACTTTTTCATATTTTGATGGATGAGTGATGAATGCAAATGATGAATGTGGGGCGAGCGGTCGCCCCATATTTCATCATCTATTTCTCGCCGTCGTTCTGGCGCATGAATTCGAGGATTTTGCGGGCCTCTTCTTGCGTGATGTTTTGGTTTGGCATCCGCACGAGGCACTGTTCGAGCAGTTTTTGGGCTTCCGCGTCTTTTTCGAGCATCATGTCCACGTTGGTTATCATGTTCATGATCCAGACGGGCTGGCGTTTTTTGGTCACGCCGGCCCAGCCGGGGCCGACGAGTTTTTCGCCCGTGAGTTTGTGGCAAGCAAGGCATTTCATCTCGTAGATGCCCTTCCCTGTTGCGACCCATTCGGCGTTCAGCGGGTTCGTGAGGGCGACTTCTTTGACTTCGGAGCCGTGCGTTTCGGGTTGTTTGGCCGCTGCTTCGGCGGGCGAGGGCGAGTTTTTGGCGGCTTTGTCGGCCTGTTCTTTGGACGTGCAGGCGACCATCAACAGGGTGAGAAAAGCGACAAGGGCAAGGGTGGCGGTGCGCATGGTGTTGAGCGATTTTGGACGTGAAAAAGAATAAAGGAGTTTTATGTCCTCTACGCCACAAATGTATTTGGGCTGCTCACGGCTGGTGGATGAGTGCTGTCAGGCGAGTCGGTGACTTTTGTCACGCATAAAGGAGTTTAAAGTCCTTTTCTTTGGGCTTCAAAAGCTACGCATCCAGATGTTTTCAAAAACCTTCGGCTACGCCCTGCGGGCCGTCACTTATGTAGCCTTGCCCACGAACGCAGGGCGCAAAATCGGGATGCAGGAACTCTCCACCGAACTGGACATCCCGCAGCACTTTCTGGCGAAAATCATGCAAGACATGGTGAAACACGCCATCGTAAACTCCTCGAAAGGCCCGATGGGCGGCTTTTTCGCGCACGAGCGCACGGCCAACATCCCCATTTTGGAAGTGCTGAAAATCACGGACGGCAGCATGGTGTTCGAGACCTGCGCCCTGGGCATCCGGCATTGCAACGCGCAATCGCCGTGCCCGCTGCACCATGATTTTGCGCGGTGCCGCAACGGGATGCTCGCCACGTTTTCCGTGAAGACAATCGGCAACTTGGCCGAAGAAGTTGGCGCGGGGGCGGCGTTTTTGGTGCGGCCCGCTCAATAGCTCATGTCGTCCAGCCGCACTTTGCCTTTGAAAGTCCAGAACACGAAGGCCGTGTACAGGCCCACGAGCGGGGTGCCGATGAGCGCGATGATGAGCAACAATTCCATCGTTTTTTCGCTCGACGCGGCGTTGGCGAGCGTGATGCTGTTGGCCGGGTCGTTGGGCGCGAACACCAAAAATGGGTACACTTCCACCGCCACCGTCACCAGCAGGCTCGCAATCGTCACCGCCGAACTGCCGAACGCCGCCCGGTAATGCCCCCGCGTCAGCTGGCGCGGGATGTTGGCGACCGCCAAAACCATGAGCACAGGCAGCACAAAAAATTGCGGGTTCGAGCGGATGCGGTCGCTCAAATGCGGGACGTACAGCAGCGTGTACAGCGTGGTGAGCGTGAACGCGACCACGAAAAAAATGGTGAAGTTTTTGGCCAGCAGGGTCGTCTTGGCAAAGAGGCGGTTCTCGGTTTTCATGGTCAGGAAAATGGCCCCGTGCATCATAAAAAGTGCCAGCGTGGTCACGGCCACCAGCCCAGCGAAGGGGTTGAGGAAGTCCAGCCAATTGCCCGCAAACTCGTGGTTGGCATCCAGCGGGAAGCCGAGCGCGACGTTACCGAGCATCAGGCCGAGCGAGAGCGTGACCGTCGTGCAGGCGAAAAAATAGACGAAATCCCACGCGGCGCGCCAGCGTTTGCCCGGCTCCTTGCTGCGGAACTCGATGGCCACTGCCCGGTAAATCAGCCCGATGATGAACACCATGACTGGCACATAAAACGCCGAAAAAATGGCCGCATAAGCCACCGGGAAGCCCGCGAACAAGGCCCCGCCGCCGATGACGAGCCAGACTTCGTTGCCGTCCCAGACGGGGCCGATGGCATTCAGGGCGATGCGGCGGCTTTCCTCTTTTTTCAAAAACAGGTGCAGCGCGCCCGCGCCGAGATCGAAGCCGTCGAGGATGGCGTAGCCCGTGATGACCGCGCCGAACACCAAAAACCACCAAGTCGAATAGTCAATTCCGAGAAACATGAGTGAGTTGGATTTTGGATTTGCGAAATACGATTTACGATTCAGACTTGTGCCAATTCGCAAATCGTCATTCAATCAGCGGCCCATCAGCGGGTTTTCGCGGCGAGAAAACGCCGCGTTTTCGTCGTGGTGCAGCGTGCCGTCTTCAGGGCCGTGCTGGATTTTGCGCGTCAGCAAATACAGGAACAAAGCCAACAATACCAGATATGCGATCGTGAAAAGTATCAGCGAAAACACGATTTGGTTGGCCGTGACCGTGCGCGAAAACGCCTCGTCCGTCCGCAGCAGCCCGTACACCACCCAGGGTTGGCGGCCCATTTCGGCGGCGAACCAGCCGGCTTGGTTGGCGATTTGCGGCAGCGCGACGGCCCAGACGAACGCCCGCATCAGCCACCGCTGCTCGAACAGCCGCCCGCGCCGCCACAGCCACGCGGCCAGCACAGATAGCCCGATGAGCATCATGCCGATGGCCACCATGATGTGGTAAAATTGGAACACTGCGTTGACCTGCCCCGGCCGCTCGTTGGCCGGAAAACTATTCAGCCCGCGCACGGGCGTTTCAAAATCTTGGTGCAGCAGGAACGTGAGGCCACCGGGGATTTTCAGGCCCGAAACCGTCTGTTCCCGCTGATTGACCCAGCCCAACACATACATATCGGCCACCGCCAAAGAGTCATAGTGGCCTTCGAGGGCGGCGAGCTTGGCGGGTTGGTTTGCGGCCACGCCGTCCGCGCTGTGGTGCCCGGTGAACAGCTGCGCCAGCGAAGAAAACACCGCCACCGTGAGCGCGATTTTGAACGCAGGCTTGGCAATGGCCAAGTGCCTGTTTTTGAGGATGTACCAAGCATTGACGCTCAGCACCAAAAACGACCCGGCGAGGAACGACCCAATCCAAACGTGCGAAAGCCTGTCCACGCTCGACGGATTGAAGACCATTGCCCAAAAATCCGTGATTTCGGCCCGTGCGGCCAGGCCCTCGCCGACGATGCGGAAGCCCGCCGGGGTTTGTTGCCACGAGTTGGCGACCACAATCCAGACCGCCGAAAACATGGAGCCGAGCCACACCATGACCGTCGAGAAAAAGTGCGTGCGCGGCCCGACGCGGCTCCAACCAAAAAGCAGCACACCGAGGAAACCCGATTCGAGCGCGAACGCGAAAATGCCTTCCGCCGCCAGTGCCGACCCGAAAATATCGCCGACGTACCGCGAATAGGTAGCCCAGTTCGTGCCGAACTCGAACTCCATGACGATGCCCGTCGCCACGCCGATGCCGAAAATCAGCGCGAAGATTTTTATCCAAAAACGGGTCATCTGCTCATAAACCTTTTCGCCAGTCCGCAGGTAAAGCCCTTCCATGATGACCAAAATCAGACCCAGCCCGATGCTCATCGGCGGGTAGATGTAGTGGAAGGCGACGGTGAAGGCAAACTGAATGCGGGCGAGTATTTCCGTGTCCATGACGAGTAGCGGGTTGCTGTTGCAATGATAAACACCTCCGCAGCCACGCGGTGCGGCAGGCGGCGCAGTTTTGAATCATTTCATATTCGGGAAAGCAGTCGTCGGAAAATAGGCGGGCATTGACAGGGCGGCGCATGTTTTCCGGTGGCAAAAATCCGGGTGTCGGGTAATCGGGCGGTTGCACAAATCAACGCGGCGTTTGGCCTTTCCGGGATTTGTGCCATTTGCGACCGCAAAAACCCAAGCCGCTCCCCTACCCTTCCTGCTTTTTCCGGCAGTTTATACTGCCAAACTGCAAACCTTAAATACTGTCAACAGTTCAGCAGTACAAACTGCAAAATCAACGACCGGATTATTCGGGTTTTCAGCAGACGGGCCGCCGCTGGCCGACCGTTCTCGGTCAAGCCCGGATTTTCGGCTGAAAACTCAAATCAGGGCGATTTCGGGCAGCGATGGCAGGAGGTCGGCGCGGGTGGATGAGCAGGCGAACATCGAAAACTGGGCATTGTTGCAGTTTTGCAGTATAGCAGTTTGGCAAGTTTTAAGTTTTGCAGTTTGGACGGTCGGCAGTTTTGCAGTTTAAACTGCTCGTTGTACGTTTGCTGCCCGAAAAACGCCCCCCCCCTCGGCGACACATTCAAATCCTGATTTTCAATGATAATTTCCATCGCAAACCTGAAAGGCGGCAGCGGCAAAACCACCCTCGCCCAAAACTTGGCCGTCTGTTTCACCGACGACGGCCAATCGGTCTGCCTGATTGACACCGACAGCGAAAGCAACGTCTCGCTCCAATGGGGCAGCGACCGCGCCGAGGAGGGCCTCCCGCCCGTGACCGTCGTGGCCACGACCGAAAAGACCATGGCCGACGACGTGCTGGACAAACGCTCGGAATTTGATGTAGTCATCATTGACGGTACGCCGGCCAAGTTCGAGTTCAGCAGCCAGACGGTGTTGGCCAGCGACGTGGTCGTCATCCCGGTCATCCCCAGCATCGGCGACGTGCGCGTGACCAATGAATTCTTGAAACGCTACCGTCAAGTGAAGCGGCTCAAAGACGAAAAAGGCTGGAAAATGGAGGCCTGCATCGTGCTCAACAAGTACAACGAGAACCAGAAGATGGACCGTGAGGTGCGCGAACACCTTTCTGAGTACGACGTGCCCGTGCTCGAAACGCGGCTCGGCCACCGCGTGGCGTACAAAGAAGCGATGGCGCGGGGCAGGGGCGTGATTGAGTATTCCGACCGCAAGGCCAAAGACGAGATGGCGAAACTCTACGCCGAGATCAAAGCAATCACCCTGCTGGTTTGAGGATTTAGAACCTGTTTGAGTTACCGAATCAGCAAATCCTTAAACCAACAAAATCAAAGAATCAACCCATGAAAAAAGGCAGCTTCCTCTCCGGCAAAAACCTCGGCGGCGACACGGCCCCGACCGCCGATGCCATCCGCGAACTCAACCGCCAACTGACCGGCCGGACTGCCGAACCCTCGCCCGCCGAGCCGCCGAGCTTGCCGCCCGTTGCCGAGCCTGCCACGCCGGAGGCCGTGCGCGAACGCAAAGTCCGCATCACGATTGACATCCCCGAAAGCCTGCACGAGGCACTCAAAATCTACACGTTCCGCAACCGCACGACGATGAAAGACCTGTTCTTGGAGTACGTCGCCGGGCTGGTGGAGGCAAAGTGAGCGGCAGCACTGCAGTTCAAACTGCCAGCAGTACGCCAGTTCAGCAGTTTGGCGATTGAACTATCACGCTTGCGGTGGGGGAGGGCGGCGGAATTTGGAGGGGTACAAGCAACATCCCACTGGGGCATAGACCGCTCACTTTTCAAAAAAGAACAGCAGCATCCATCATCTTTCGTTGTTGTTGTAGTTTCCTTTTTTAAAATCTGTTTTCCTTTTTTCAGTCGGCGCAATGCTTTGGCTTTCAAAGTGTTGCGGCACTAACTATCACTCATTGAGGGCAAACTATCCCAAATTGAGGGTTTAATTATCACCGATTGAGGGTTAAGTATCCCAAATCGAGGGTAAAATATCACCAATCGAGGGTAGGTAATTTGGCGAGTGCGTTTAATTTTGCCGCCAAGTATCACCGATTGAGGGTGAACTATCACCGATTGGGGGTAAAATATCCCGGATTGAGGGCGCGATCGGTGTTTTTGGCTTGTTTGCCGTCCGTTTTACCCCGATTGTTGACGTTCCGGGGACGTTTGGGCTGGTTTCTTGCCGCGATTCTGTCCGTTTTGCCTTCCCTTTTTGCCAAAACCGTAAAAACTGCCGACATGAGTGATACTAAGCGTGATATTAAAACGCCGCGCCGCTTGGGGCGAAAGCCCGTCAAAAAAGCCACCGACACGGTGCTCATCCGCAAAGCGAACGACCTCGTGGAGGCCCGTTACAAGTTCGACATCTGGGAGACGCGGCTGTTCATCAAGATGCTCACGATGATTCGCGCCGACGACCGCGACTTCTTCGAGTACAAGATTTATATCAACGACCTCGTCAAGGACTTCGGCATGGAAAGCTCGAAGGACACCTACCGGCGCATCAAAGAGGGCGCCCGCAAACTCCTGACGAAAATCATCAAAGTCGTGGTGAAGGACGACGGGCGGCTGGTCGAGCTGGAAACGCCCATCGTCGGTGCGGTGAAAAAGACCCTCGAAGAGGGCGACGGCAGTTACATCAAACTGGGCTTTTACCCCGACATGAAGCCCTTTTTGCTCGAGTTGAAGGAGCGTTACCTCGTATACGATTTCCGCAACGTCCGCAACCTGCCCAGCCCGTACTATGTGCGGCTGTACGAGTTGCTCAAGCAATACGAAAGGGTAGGGGAGCGGCGGTTCGAGGTGGAGGATTTGAAGGAGATACTCGGCCTGACGCAGGAGTACAAACTTTACGGCCACTTCAAGAGCAAGATTTTGGACAAGGCCCAAGCCAAGCTGGCCGAGCACACGGACATTAGTTTCACCTATCAGGAAATCAAAAAAGGCCGCGCGGTGTGGGCCTTGGTGTTCAAAATCCACAAAAACCGCCCAGCGACGGCTGCCGCTTTGCCTGCCCAAGTGGAGGCTCCGGCGCGGCAAGCAGTGTTTTTCCGCCCCGAAAACGCGCCGCAACCTTCGGCGGCAGGCGAGGCGAACCCGCTGTTCGATGCCTACTTTGAGCGGCTCAACGAGTGGTGGGGCGTGGAAGCCGAGGAATTGCTCAAACGCCTCGAAAACAGGACTGCCGAAGAGGTGGAGCGCGCCGTGCAATTCACCAAAGAGCGCATCAAAATCGGGAAAGCCCAAAACCCGGCGGGCGTTTTTCTCGACGCGCTTGCCAAAGGCCATCGCACACCGGCTCAGCTCAGGGCCGACAAGATGGCCGAGCAAAAACGCCGCGAGGCCGAACGCCGCGCCCGCCTTCAACTGCTCGTGGAAGAATACGAAGCAGCGATGAACGACTACTCGGCGGCGGTCAACGACACGGTGCGAGCCGTCGTGGCCGAACACGACGGCGTGACGGAGGCCGTCATCGAGGACATCAAAAACGCCCAGCGGCTCATCGGCAACAAACAGGTTGACTCGTACTCCATCGAGGATTTCCGGCGCGACCCGATGCTGCGCGGCATGGTCATCGCGGCCATCATGGGCAAGTTCCCGGAGCGGTTCGCGGTGCCGCGCAATACCTTGCTGCCGCGCACGGAGGAGGCAAAACGGCAGATTTTGGCCATAGAGCCGGCTTTTCGCTTCGGCTGAACTGTCGGCAGTTTGTACTGCTTGCAGTATGCCCGTGCGAATCGTGTTGCGTCACCAAACCTTGCCTCGTCAAATCAAGCCTTGCGCCCCCGTGCGCAGGCGACCGTCCGCCCAAACTCAAATTCCAAACATCAATCACAACTGAATCATGGCATCCAATTCAGCACCATCCCGCTTACCCCTCCTGCCCCTACGACGCGCCGGGTTTTTCCTGCTTTTGTGGCTCGGCTTTGCTGCCGCTGCCGGGGCGCAAAACGACGAGTTCGGCACGGGCCTGCTCGAAGACGACGAAGCATTTGAGCAAAACGTGGAGATGATGGCCGATTTCAGCAACGACGGTCGGCGCGCCCTCGATTTGCCGCGCCGCGTCAGCCTGCGCCCGCACGCGCCTTTCCCGAAAAGTCAGGGCAACATCAATTCCTGCATCGGCTGGGCGATGGGCTATGGCGCATTGACCATCCAAAAAGCCTACCGCGAGGGCAACACCGACCGCAAGCAAATCACGGACAATGCCTACTCGGCCATGTTCATTTACAACCAAGTGAAGGAAGGCAACTGCCTTTCGGGTGCCTACGTCCACTCTGCCGCCGCGTTTTTGCAAAAAAACGGCGACTGCGGCCACCGCCAGTTCGACGACCCGCCCGCCGATTGCCTGCGCCAGCCCGCCGAAGACCTCAAATCATCCTCGAAAAACAACGCCATCAAAGACTATGTGGCCCTCTTCAACCGCAAGACCGACCCCAAGACCATCGTCATGCGCACCAAGCGCAGCGTCGCAGAGGGCAAGCCAGTCGTGGTCGGGATGCGCATCCGCGAAAGTTTGAAACTGCTCAAACAGCGCAACCCCGTCTGGAAACCGACCGACATGGTGAGCGACAACGTGCTGGGCGGCCATGCCGTCTGCGTGATGGGCTACAACGACTCGCTCGGCGTGTTCGAAATCATGAACAGCTGGGGCGAGCAGTGGGCCGACAAAGGCTTCTTTTTCATGGGCTACAAAGATTTCACGCAGTACGCCTTTCAGGGCCTGCAACTCATCCTGCCCGAAGAGGAATTGACCGAAGAGCAGCTCGCCACCGTCGCCGACCTCAAAGCCGAGGCAGAGGCCAGCAAAAACGCGCCCGCCCCCCGCACCAAGCCGGCAGCTGGCGGCACCAAACCAGCTGTCGCCACCACCCGGCCCAAGCCTGCCAACTCATTGGCCAAACCCAAGCCCAACGAAACCACCGACGATCCCGCCAATGCCGCCTCGAACGACCGATCCGCCGACGGAACCGCGCCAGATGCAGGGGAAAAGCCCATCGCCAAGCCGCAGCGCAACCTCCAATCGGGCAACCAGCCAGCCCGGCCCGCGCTCGCAAGCGGCAACGACAAACCCGATGCAGGCGAAAAACCGCGACCCAAACCCAAGCCCAAAACACAGCAAACCGCGCCCGCCGAAACCACCCCGCCCGAAACGGCCAGCAGCGACGACGGCTCCCAGCCAGCCAGCCCGGTGGCCGACCCGAACGCCGCACTTTCGGGCGAGTTCGTCGTGCGGCAACTGTTGGCCGACGATTTCGGAACGCCCATCCTGACCGATGACGGCCAATACCAGTTCCAGACGCTCGCGCCAGTATGGGCGGAAAATCACTACGAATTGAACAAGACCGACTGGTCGGTCGGCGATATGTTCGACGTCGTGGCCCGCAACATCAAAAAGGACAGCTACGTCTATCTGTTCAGCCTCGACGGGAAAAACAAGGCCGAAATCCACTGGCCCCGCAACCAACGCTTCCCCGAACACCGCAAAGGCGAGGAGCAAGCGGGCAAAGGCGAGGGCGCACTCGTGAGCCACTCCGGCGCGGAAATCGCCATCCCCGGCAATGACAACGTGCTCGCCCGCGAAAACCTCCTGACCGACCACCTCTGCCTGCTCAATTCGAGCCGGCGCATTGACGATTTCCAGCAGCGCGTGGCCCGGCTGCGCGACGAGACGAACAAGGCCGACGATTTCCAAGCGCGTTTTCAAGCCGTGTTCGGCGACCTGCTGTTGCCTTCCGATGCCTACACCTGCGCCCCGGATGCCATATTTTGCCAAGCCCAATCCACCCAATCTGGCGCGGCTGTCCCGATAATCTTGAAGATTGAGAACAAGTAAAGCCCACCGAAAAAAGCCCGGACACCACAAGTCCGGGCTTTTTTTCTAAAAAAACTTGCGCCGGGGAGGGTATCGTGATTTATGTTTTAAGTAATTGAAAAACAACGGATTATGCCAAGTTTGCACAGACCGTTTTTAGTGGTTCCCCGGTGGTTTCAAAAAAAAAATCCAAATTTTTTTTTCGGGGCGGCGGGTAACGATTCGGAGGGGTGCTAAATTAAACTGCAACTCACCGCTTGAACGATACGGCAACACAAAACCACGATGCCAAATGCTCAACCGAATGAGGCAACCTTACCAATCATCTCTAACTTTTTAAATTGAAAAACTGTATGAAAATCAACGTCCTGCTCGCCGCGCTCCTCTTCTGCGGCTTCGCCACAGCCAACGCACAAGAGCCAGAACCCATCCCCGGCCAGTACATTGTCGTCCTCAAAGAGACTGCTGCCAAGCCCATCATCAAGAACACCGCTACCCCTGACCGCGACAACAAAGAATCAGAGAACAAAGCAGCCCGCGAACAAAACCTCTCCGTCGTGCAAGGTGTGTACACGAAAAAAGGCATCAAAGAATCGGCAATCGTCAACCAATTCGCCGACGTGCTCGTGGGTTTCACCGCACAACTGAGCGACTCCGAAAAAACTGCCCTCTCGAAAGACCCCGCTGTGAAGGGTGTGTACCAAGACTACATCGTCAGCCTTGGCAACCCGCAAGTCGAATCCATCCCCGGCGACATCAACGCCCAGTCACAGTCCACCACTTGCGCCGTTACGAAAGCAGGCGGCCCGATTGACGGTTCCGGCAAAGCAACTTGGATCTGGATCCTCGACACAGGCATTGACCTCGACCACCCCGATTTGAACGTGCAAACCAGCGCGACTTTCGCCAAGTCCTTCATTTCCGGCCAATCGGTGGACGACGGCAACGGTCACGGCACACACTGCGCAGGCATCGCTGCTGCGAAAAACAACGCCTTCGGTGTGGTGGGTGTGTCCGCTGGCGCGAAAGTCGTCCCGGTGAAAGTGCTCAGCAACGCAGGCAGCGGCGCATGGTCGGGCCTTATCGCTGGCCTGAACCACGTGGCACAGTACGACATCCCCGGCGACGTGGTGAGCATGAGCCTCGGCGGTTATGGCTACAACAACTGCGAAAACTCGAACCCGACGCTCCGCGACGCTATCCGCAACCTCGGCCTCGCTGGCACTTATGTCGTCATGGCCGCTGGCAACGACGCTGCCGACGCAAGCCGCAACCTTCCGGGCTGCATCAACGGCACCAAAGTGTACACCATCGGTTCCATCACTTGCCAAAACACCTGCTCTTCCTTCTCGAACTGGAAGAAACCGCCGGTTGACTTCGCAGCAGTGGGCAGCAGCGTGTACTCGACCTACAAAAACGGCGGCTACGCTACTTTGAGCGGCACGTCTATGGCCACTCCGGTTGTGGCAGGCGTCATCCACGCTCGCAACGGCGCACCGCTCAGCGCAGGCAACGTCACTTGCGCCGGTGCAACCTACCCGATTGCAAAACGCTAAGCCCCGCAAGCACCCTGTGTGCTCTAAGATACCAAAGAAGGCGGCACTGCACAGACAACCCAACCGGGTGTCGGCAGTGCCGCCCTTTTTTGTTTAAGTTTTCCCAGAGAGTGCCCAAGAGCCGGAAAAATACCACCGAAACTTTATTCATTTGCAAGCCATCCAAGCATCCTCGGCCTGTTCCCCCGAACCCGACCATCGCCACATCGTCATTTTCAAACTTTAAAAATCAAGGCCATGCAAATCCTGTTTTCCAAAGCCGTCCTCACCCTCTGCCTGCTGGGTATTTTTTCATGCTCCAGCTCCGCGCCCAACCAGCTCCAACCCGCTAAAAACGACAACATGGGCAAAAACAAAATCGAATGGGCCGTGCTCGACAAAGGCACGCAGTGCGCCCTCGAACAGCCCCGCCAAGCCGTTGTCAAAACAGCCCAAGAGTTCGACAAAATCTGGGCGGAAACCTTCATGGGCGTGGACATGGCCCCCAAAAAACCAGCGGTGGATTTCTCCAAAGACTGGGTCATCCTCGCCGGCCTCGGCATGATAAACAAGGGCGGCCACCAAATTGACATCGCCGACGTGTCCGAAGCCAACGGCGTGACCACCATCGCGCTCAAACATCGCCAGCCCAAGCAAGGCTGCATGAGCACCATGTCCATCGAGTTCCCGTACATCTTCGCCCGCGTCAGCCAGTTTGCCGGCACCCCGAAATTCACGACTACCGACGAAGAATACAGCTGCGAATGAAGTTTGTCGGAGTCGGTGAGGTTGATAGAAATTTGTGCGAAGCATCCATGTTTTTATAGGCCTCATCAACCCAACAACAATCACGCAATCCTCACGACTAATCCTTTATCTACATGCAAAACAGCATCCGAACCGGTTTCGCGCTCGCCATCTGCCTGCTTTTGACTGCCGCCGAGAGCCGTTCCCAAACCACGTTTGAGTTTGATTTCGCCAATGACCAGCAAGGCTGGGTCGGCGGCTTTTCGGATTATTACCTCGTGCAAGAGGCGGGCTGCGAGCTCGAATTCAAGCGCACCCAACTGCCTGCCCCGCTCGACACGGACAAATTTGCCCTCAAAATTTCGGGCAAAAACGTGAGCGACGACCTCTTCATGTTCATCAAAAAACAGCTCACCGGCCTCGAACCCAGCACCGACTACAAAGTCGTTTTTAATGTCGAGTTTGCCTCCGAGGCCGCCACCAACCAAATCGGTGTGGGCGGTGCGCCGGGTGAGGCCGTCATCATGAAAGTCGGAGCCGTTCGGCAGGAGCCGCAACGCATCCTGACCCCGAACGGCGACGCATACATCATGAACATTGACAAAGCCAACCAAACCCAACCCGGCCCCGACATGGACACCATCGGGCACGTCGGGGTGAGCGACACGACCACTGTTTTCACGCTCATTTCGCGGGGCAACGCCCTGCACCCGTTTTCGGTCAAGACCGATGCAAACGGCGCGGTCTGGGCCATCATCGGCACCGAATCGGGCTACGAAAGCACCACCACTTTGTACTACAACCGCCTGAAAATCACCTTCACCAAATCGTCCGCCGCGCCCGAACCACCCCTCGCGTCGGCGGTCAGGATTTTCCCGAACCCCGCCCCAAGCAGCGGCGGCTGGGTGCTTGAGTCCGAAAAATTCTTCGACAAAGTGGAAATTTGCGACGCGCTGGGCCGCCCTCTCGCCACCCAAGTCGGGCGCGGCAACCGCTTTGTGGCGGCGCAGCATTTGCCGCCGGGCGCGTACCTCGTCCGCACCACATTTGCCGACGGCAGCGTTTCCGCCCGAAAATTGATAGTCGAATAACCAAACCCAGATGAAAGACAAGAACACCCGCGCCCAACTGTCTCGCAGCCTCGTTTTTGGGCTGCTGTTCGTGTTGGGGCAAACCCTCCCGGCGCAGCAACAGCACCTGCCCGGCATTGCTTGGAAAAAAACCTTCGGCGAAAAAGGCACCCAAAAATCGGTGGACGTGCTCGCCACTTTCGACGGCAACATCGCCGTGCTCGGCAGCACCGACGACCAAAAAGAGGATGCGCTCTGGGTGCTCGTTGACCGCAACGGCAACCTCATCCGCCAGCAAACTATCGGCCTCCGTGCCGACGACCACGCGGCGGCCATGACCCAGACTTTCGACGGCGGCTTCCTCATCGTCGGCCACACAGAATCTACGCCCGACGGCAAACAGCAGCCGTGGATGGCCAAAATCAGCGAGCGCGGCGACACGCTTTGGCACAAAATCATCGCCCAGCCCGGCAAGGCCGCCTTTGCCGATGTCATCCAAGCCAGCACGGGCGAGCTCGTCCTGACGGGCTACACCGAAAAGCCCGACGGCAACCGCGACATTTGGGTCAGCTCGTTTTACGAAGACGGCAACCTCCGCTGGCAGCGCACCTACGGCGAGGCCAGCGAGGACGAAGGCCGGAAAATCGTCGAGACCGAGGACGGCCAATTCGCCGTCGCGGGCATCACTTCCTCCGGCAAGGGTGGCCGCAACCTCTGGCTTTTTCTCCTCGACCGCGACGGCGCGCCGCGCCAATACCGCATCTTCGGCAGCCGCCAATGGGAAGACCTCGGCGACCTCATCCACACCAGCGACGGCGGCTTCGCCATCGCCGGCACCGCCAAGACCAACAACCAAAACAAAGGCAAAGGGCTGCGCGACACTTGGCTCATCAAAACCGCCCCCGACGGCGAGCAAAAATGGCAGACCACTTTCGGGGGGGGCAACAACGACGGGGCCAACGGCGTGACCGAGACCGCCGACGGCGGCTTCGTCATGGTCGGGTTCACGTTTTCGCACATCATCGGCGCGAACACTTCCTCCGCGCTGCTCGTCAAGGCCGATAGCAACGGCAAAATGGTCTGGTACGAAGACAAGACTTTCGGCGGCAAGGACAACGACGTGCTCACGGGCATCGTCACCATGCAGGACGGCAGCATGGTCGTCATCGGCAACACCTCCTCCAAAGCCGAAGGCGCAAAGGGCGAAGACGTGTGGGTCATCCATCTCCACCCCGAAGCCTACATCAGCCACCGCAAGCCCACCAAAATCGTCGTCCGCGATTTCGTGTTGCAAGAAAACGGCGACCAAGTCTTGGAAGAGGGCGAGAAAGGCTACCTCAAAATCACGCTCGAAAACAAAGGCACCGAAAACGCCTTCGACATCGAGCTGGCCATCGGCGAAAAAACGGGCATCACCAACCTCAAATACCGCGATTACCAGAAAATCGCCGTCCTCCGCGCCGGGCGTTCCAAGACGGTTTACGTCCCCATCGAAGGCACCGCCGGCCTGAAAACCGGCGATGCCATCATGACCGCGTATTGCACCGACATCAGCCGCTCGCGCTCGCCGGAATCCGAAATCGTCGTGCCCGTCAAACCCCTCGAACTGCCCTCGAACTTCTTGGACGTGGTTTGGCTCGACCCCAACCCCGTCGAGTTCGGCGATTATGTGAAGACGGTGCAGACCAAAGATTTCGGCATCAAAATCAAGGCCCGCAGCGACCGCGAATTGCTCCGCAAGCATTTCACCATCCTCGTCAACGGGCAGCCCACCCGCGTCGGCGCGAAAGCCGGCGAGGTCAATTTGAAAAACCTCGGCAAAGCCAAAAACGTGTTCATGTACGAATACGCCAACCGCGTCGGCCTCTCGCCCGGCGAGAACATCATCGAAATCGAGGCCGACAACGGCTCGCGCAAGGTGCGTTCGCGGCCCTTCAAAATCATCCTCAGCACCAAGCCCAGCCTGCACCTGTTGGCCGTCGGCATCGGGCACGACGACCTGAATTTCACGAAAAAAGACGCGCGCGATTTTGCCGCCAGTTTCAACGGGCAAGCCGGCGGCGTGTACGAAAAAGTGTACATCACCACGCTTATCAGCGGCGAGCTGAACCAAGCCGGCGTGGTGCAGACCAACGGCGAGGTCATCAAAAAAGCATTCGCCGACATGCGCGACAACTACAACTACACCATTTACGAGCAGGACTTGCTCGTCGTGTTCATCTCCTCGCACGGCAAGACCATCCGGGGCGAGTTCAAAATCGTGCCCAGCGATTTCGACCTCGTGGGCGAGGACGCGCTCGTGGACTACCGCCGCGACGTGGTGAAACCCCTCGACGCGCTGCCTTGCCAAAAACTGCTGTTCATTGATGCCTGCCACAGCGGCAGCGCAGAAGAGGGCAGGGTAGGGGCCAACATCACGAGCAAACCGGGCGGCGACGAACGCTCCACGACCCTCGCCGCCACCAATGCCGAGAGCAAAAGCGTGAACATGCTGGCCAGCTGCCGCGCCAACGAATCCTCGTGGGAAGATGCCTCATGGAACAACGGCGCGTTCACGAAGGCCGTGCTCGCCGCGTTCCAGAACGAGCCTTTTTCCGACCACAACGGCGAGTTCGTCCCGACGGAGGACGACTCGCAGCTCACCGTCGGCGAGCTCTTCAACTACATTTCCCGGCGGGTGCCGCAGATGGTCAAAAACGCCCAAAAAGACGGCACCCAACGCCCGTATATTGACAACAAACAGCTCGAAATACTCTCCAAGCGGGTCATTTTTGAAACGGGCAAGACGTTTTGAGTTTTCGTGTTTCGTTTGTGG
>JBKBIC010000044.1:13300-26662 GCA_046299435.1 Saprospiraceae bacterium | reverse complement strand
TCATTTCGCCACCCCCCCAAACCAAAAAACAACAATCATTTCAACGCCAATCATCAATCAAAAACATAGAAAATCAGCATCATCGAACACCCAGCCTTCCCCGCCCGCTTCCTCTGGCCTTTGGGCATCCTGCTTTTTGCCGTGACTGCGCTGTGCAGCATCGGCTACCATCATCCCGACGAGCACTTCCAAATCATCGAATTCGCGCAGCACAAACTCGTCGGTACGCCGCTCCGCGAACTTCCCTGGGAATTTCACAATCGCATCCGCCCCGGCCTGCAACCGATGCTGGCCGCTGTTTTTTTCAAATCCTGCCGCGCCGCCGGGCTGGCTGACCCTTTTTGGCAAATCGCCCTGCTGCGGTTTTGCACCGGGCTGTTGGCTTTGTTCGTCTTTGCCCGGATGTCAAGGCAGTTGCGGGCGGATTTTTCAGGGCCGACGACGCACGTTTGGCTCGCCGCCATGCTGGTCGGGCTGTGGTTCATGCCCTATTTGTCGGTGCGTTTTTCGTCCGAAAACCTCGCCGGACTGGCATTTCTCGCGGGCATTTTTGGCCTACTTCGGGCTACAAACGGGCGGGCAAGCAGCTGGATGTTTGCTGCCGGCATGGGTTTCGGACTGGCATTTTGTTTCCGGTTTCAGATGGCATTTGCCGTCGGCGGTACAGTGGCGTGGCTGTTTTTTGTCCGAAAAACGCCACCGGTGCAGCTGGCCGCGCTCGCATTGGGCGGGCTGGCGGCACTCGGCGTGGGCATTGGGGCCGACCACTGGCTTTACGGCGAGTGGGTTTGCACGGCGTACAACTATTTCGCGGCGAACATCCTCGAAAACAAGGCCGCTGAATGGGGCACCGCGCCCGTGTGGTTTTATCCGCTGGAATTCGTCGGGCAGGCCGCGCCGCCCGTCAGTTTGTTGCTGCTTGGGCTGGGGGCTGCTGGTTTTTGGCGGCAGCGGCGGCACGTTTTGGCGTGGAGTTTTGCCGCGTTTTTGCTGGCGCACAGCGTGGTCGGGCACAAGGAAATGCGGTTCATGTTCCCGATGCTGTTGCCGTTTTTGTTCTTCGTCGCGTCGGGCTGGGAAACGTGGCGGGGCGTTTTGGCGGCGCAAAAATGGCAGCGCGTGGCCCTTCGGGTTTGCCTCGCAGTGAATTGCATCTTGCTGATTTTCAGGTGTTTGATGCCCGCGCATGAGTCGGTGGCCTACCTGCGGTACCTGTACCGCCGCGCCGAGGCGAGTGCCGAAAATTCAATCCTTGTGTACGCCGAAAAATCCGCGCCGCACAAGGCCGTCGGGCTGCCGATGAATTTTTACCGTCATCCGAAACTCGAATTCCGGGTGGCCCAACGCTTCGTGCGGCTGCGGCGGAAAGCCGACGAACTGCCGCCCAAATTCCTGTACATCAGCCAAAAGTTGGTGCTGCGCGATTCGCTGCCCGGCTACGGCCACCGGCGCGTGTACACGTTTTTCCCGGACTGGATACTCGGCCTGAACGTGAACGATTGGCAATCGCGCAGCCGGGTGTACAGTGTGCATGAAATTGAGAAATTGGGAAATTGAGAAATTGGAAATTCCCCAATTTTCAATTTCTCAATTTCTAATCCCCCCCCTATCACTGCCGCACGCTTGGCGGTTTTCCGTTGCCGCCAAAAAAATAAGAGTAGCCGCGAAAAACACCCTCGAACACGCGGTCTTGCGTCAGGTAAAAATCGCCCCAGCTGGCATCTGCCCAAAAACGGTGGACATACGGTTCGCCCGTTTCGCGGATGATTTCGACCTCCCAGGGGAAAAAACGCACGGATTTTTCGGTGCCGTCGGTCTTTTTCAGGCTGACAATGGCGAACGGCGTGGTGGCCGTGACGGAATCGCGCTTCGGGTTTTTGGTCTCGAACGCCTCCGCGCCGAGTTTCTCAAATTGCAGGATGTAACCCTCGGCCACGCCTTTTCGCATGGGGTTGGGCGAGGGCGGCACGTCGGGGTAAAGGGGCTTGACGGCAAACTGTGCCTCCCCCGTTTTTTCGAGCCGGAACGATTGGAATTTTTGGCCCGGATAATCCACCGTGACGGACTGGATTTCCTCCGGTTTTTCTTGGAACACATTGCGGTCGCGCCAGTCGTCGTCGCCGAGTAGGTAACGCACCCGCAGTTGACCCACGAAACCGGGGATGTGTACCACATACGGTTGCTCCGCGCCTTCCATGATGGCAAAAGTGCCGCGCTCGTCGTTGGTCACGCCGCCGACGTAGTAGCGTTTGATGCGCTGGCCGTCCTTGTTCCAGACCTCGACGGTGACGGCATCGGTGGCGAGGCTTTTGACCATGTGTTCCTCGGCGGCCTTCGGCGGCACATAGTTGACGTTGATGCGCGTCAGCGTTTCGATGAGGTTTTGCACAGCGGTCGGGCGGGCCTTCCACTTGTCGTTGTACAGCCACGAGCCATCGGATTGGCGCACGATGGTGGCCGTTCTTCCGGTACGGTCGGCGATGAAGACTTTGTGGATTTGGCTGGCATCTTTCACCGCGAAATCCATGTCGGTGGAGTTCCGGCTACTGTTTTGGTTCTTTTTTTGGGTCAAAACATACCATGTGCCCACGCCCAACAGGGCAAAGAGGGCGGCGAGGAGCCAAGTTTTTTTCATCGAGAAAGGAGATTTGTGTTTTTTGAAAACGGAAAAAACACAGCAAGGGAAGGATTAACGTGCGGCAAAAGTAGGAAGGCTGGGCGCAAAAGCAAACGCTCTGGATTTGGGTGGGTCAGGCCGAGGCGAGTATCCGGCGCAGGGCTTCCAAGTTGGCCTGCTCGTCAAAAATCGCCCGTACTTCGATGGAAAAACCCGGCACTACGCGACTTTCGATGCTGCCTTGCCCGGTTTTCAGGTGGAGCTTGTACCGCCCGTTTTGGAGGAAATACTGCTCGACAGTCTGTTCAATTGGGTCAATTATCCAGTATTCGGCCACGCCGTGCGCCTCGTAATCGGCCATTTTGATGCCCCGGTCTTTGTCCTCGGTGCTTTCGGACAGGACTTCGACGACGAAATCCGGCGGCGGGTATTTCCATTGGCCTTGCACGAATTTGTCGGCCTTGTCCGTGCCGAAAAACACCACGTCCGGTTCGTAGTCATTGCGGTTGAAGGCGGACATCACCTTTTCAAATCCCACAAATCCGAGCCGGAAAATTCGCACGAACGTGTCGAGCGTTTTGTATAAAAAACCAGTTGCCTCGGTATGCTCCTTTTTCACCGGGGAATGGATGACGATTTCGCCGTTGATGAACTCGGCTTTCGTGCTGTCGTCAATGTCTCGGTAAAATTCGAGGCGGCGGCGTTTTTCGGCTTCCAACGCGGTGTTGAGCCGGGCGGCGAGCGTCGGTGCGGCAGGGCTTTCCAAGATGGCGGCGATGTGTTGGTCGGCGGTTTCAAACATGGTGCAAGGTTTTGAAGCCAAAATTTCCTCAAAAGTAGCGTATCCGGCCAAAAACAAAAAAGCCCCTCCGCAGCTCGGAGAGGCACTTTTCACGAACGAAATGGGTCGCAAAAAGGGCCGCGCAACCCGTCCCGCAGGGCAACCTGCTATTCTTCCTGAACGCCGGGCGGGAAAAGAGTGAAGGGAACAAAAGGATGCTCCGGCGTTCCGTGCCCATGTTTGCGGTGGTTTTGCGGCCTGTGAGGCCCGTATCGGTGCGGCAAAACTTCCGGTTTTTCATCTTGCCAATGTTGCATCTGCAAGCCCGCCCGATAGGAAGGGATTATTAGGACAAACAAACAATACTTTCTTTTTGAGTGATGAGTTTTGAGTGATGAGTGATGAATCTTTCACAGGCCGAGGTTCTTCTTTTTGGTCAAAATTGAACTCCGCAATAGACGCATGATTTCTTCTGTATCAGCGTGAATAGACTGAAACTCTGTTTCGGATAGTTGGTCTGTGGCAAAAAGTAGTTCCAGCCAGTATTGAGTTTCACCTACTTCTTTTTGTGCGACACTCAGTTTGTGGATGAAATCCACGCCGCTTTCTGCATTTTCCGATTCCCGAACCATTGCTCCCGGATTCGTCCCCGACCTCAAAATCTGTTTGCTGATGGCAAATTCTTTTTTCTCATTGGTCAGGTACTTGTGAAGTTTGACAATCCGAACAGCCAATTGAAAGGACTTTTCCCGCAATGAGCCGTGCTTTTTCTTGTCAGAATCGGGTCTATCGTCCATGTATTTGAAAACAGGTTGTGTGAAAAAACTTATCATTCATCACTCATAACTCATCATTCGGCGGTCACGCGGAACACGCTTCGCAGTCGGGATTGTCTATGCTACATACTTTCCCGACTACGGTTTCTATTGTTAGTGCCTCCATCTGCGGGGCCTCGCGCCGCTCGGCCACCGCAGTTGCGGGCGTTGCAGCGAACGCGCTGCCCCCGTTTTCGGCGGCCACCGACTGGCTGGCGGCGGCGAATTTGTTCTGGTGCTTTTCGCTGAGCGTGAACTTGATAGGATCCACCGCAGCCTTCGAGCGCAGGTAGTACATCCCGGTTTTCAGGCCCTTTTGCCAAGCGTAAAAGTGCATGGACGAAAGCTTGGCGAACGTCGGCGACTCCATGAACACGTTGAGCGACTGGCTCTGGCAGATGAACGCGCCCCTGTCGGCGGCTTGGTCAATGATGACGCGCTGGCTGATTTCGTAGGCCGTTTTGTACAGGTCGCGGATTTCCTGCGGGATGATTTCGATGGTCTGGATCGAGCCGTTGCAGGCCATGATCATGTGGCGCATTTCGTCGTCCCAAAGGCCGAGCCGCACGAGGTCGCGCATGAGGTGCTTGTTGACCACGATGTGCTCGCCGGAAAGCGTGCGGCGCGTGTACAGATTGGAGGTGTACGGCTCGAAACACTCGTTGTTGCCCAAAATCTGGGAGGTCGAGGCCGTCGGCATCGGGGCGAGGAGAAGCGAATTCCTTGCGCCCGTTTTTTTCACTTTTTCGCGCAAGCTGTCCCAGTCCCAGCGGCCGCTCGTGCGCTCGTCCCACATATCGAATTGGAAAATGCCCTCCGACAACGGGCTGCCGGGGAACGACTCGTAGGCCCCGTGTTTTTCGGCCAAAGCCACCGATTCGGTCATCGCCGCGAAATAAATCGTCTCGAAAATGTCCTTGTTCAGCTGCTTGGCCCCCGCCGAATCGAACGGCAGGCGCATCAAAATGAAGGCATCGGCCAAGCCCTGCACGCCGAGGCCAATGGGGCGGTGGCGCATGTTCGAGTTGCGGGCTTCGGGGATGGGGTAATAATTGATGTCAATGACCTTGTTCAAGTTGCGCGTGACGACGCGGGTAATCTCGAACAGTTTGTCGAAGTTGAACTGGCCGTTTTCCACGAATTTCGGCAGCGCGATGCTCGCCAAATTGCACACCGCCACCTCGTCCTTCGAGGTGTACTCGATGATTTCGGTGCAGAGGTTCGAGCTGCGTATGGTACCCAGATTTTTCTGATTGGATTTCTTGTTTGCCGCGTCTTTGTAGAGGATGTACGGCGTGCCCGTTTCGATTTGCGATTCGAGCACGGCGTTCCACAAGTCCCTGGCTTTCACCACTTTACGGGCGCGGCCTTCGTTTTCGTATTGATGGTAAAGTGCCTCGAATTTGCCGCCGTACACGTCGAACAGGCCCGGTGCCTCGTTCGGGTCGAACAGCGACCAATCGGCATCTTCCTTCACCCGTTCCATGAACAGGTCGCAAATCCAGAGCGCGTAAAAGAGGTCGCGGGCGCGCATTTCCTCCTTGCCATGATTCTTTTTCAGTTCCAAAAACTCGAAAATATCGGCGTGCCAGGGCTCCAAATAAATGGCGAACGCGCCCTTGCGTTTGCCGCCGCCTTGGTCAACGTAGCGGGCCGTGTCGTTGAACACGCGCAGCATCGGGATGATGCCGTTGGAGGTGCCGCCCGTGCCTTTGATGTAGCTGCCCGTTGCGCGGATGTTGTGGATGCTGAGGCCGATGCCGCCCGCCGATTGCGAGATGAGGGCGCAGCGTTGCAGGGTCTCGAAAATGCCGCCGATGCTGTCGTCGGTCATCGAAAGCAGGAAGCACGAGGACATTTGCGGCTTTGGCGAGCCGGCGTTGAACAGCGTGGGCGTGGCGTGGATGAACCAGCGTTCGCTCATCAGATTGTACGTTTCGAGCGCGGCCTCGATGTCCTCGCCGTGAATGCCGACGGCCACGCGCATGAACAAGTGTTGTGGCCGCTCGACCACCTTGCCGTTCATCCGCATCAGGTACGAGCGCTCGAGGGTCTTGAACCCGAAGTAATCGAACTCGAAATCGCGGTCGAAGATGATGGCCGAATCGAAGCGTTCCTTGTGCTTCATGATGATTTTGTACGTCGCATCGCCGATGAGGCCGGCGCGTTCGCCGGTCTTCGGGTCAATGTAGTGGTACAGGTCATGCACGACTTTGTGGAACGACTTGTCGGTTTCCTTGTGCAGGTTCGAGACGGCGATGCGGGCGGCCAGCAGGGCATAATCCGGGTGGATGGTGGCCATGGTGGCCGCCGTTTCCGCCGCGAGGTTGTCGAGTTCGACGGTCGTCACGCCGTCGTACAGGCCCATGATGACCTTTTTGCAGACCTCGATGATGTTGACATAGCCCGTGTCGAGGCCGTAAGAGAGCTTCCGCAGCCGTGCGGTGATTTTGTCAAAAGAGACCGCCTCGCGGCGACCGGAACGTTTGATGACTTGCATTGTGATTATTGATTATTGTGGAGGAGTTTTTTTTCATCTCAGGGCTATTACTTACCAATTGACAATTTCGATATTAGAGAGTGGACTTCGTCTATTGGAACGCAAACTAAATAACCTGAGTTATCTATGATTTCTTTATCAGAAGGGATATACTCAGAAACAATCCCAATTATTTTAAATCGCTTTTCAGCAGGAAGTAATTGCCAGACAGGGCCACCGCTGTTACCTCCATAAGCTGGACTATCTATAATAATAGTCCTGTTAGAGATATTTTTTCCCGCAACCGCTCCTTTTCTTATTAAGGGCCTTGTTTTGTCAAACTGATTATATCCAAACTTTGAACCTAATACATTTGGGTAGCCAACAACGATGACATCGTTTGCCAGTTTCGACCCTTCAAATCCCAGCATATCATTTGTGTTTACCACCTGCAATAGCACCGAAGAGTCGGATGACAACTCTTTCACGTCCGCACATTTAAGAAATGAGAAAGAGTTACTTTCAAATTTCCCTAAGGTAATAACGGCCAAGTCACTAACAGTCGATATAGTTGCCAACTTATTAGTAACTATCTTTTTAAGGTTTACAATAACTCCTGTCTGGTTGTTATAATTCATGCCATTAGGGAAGCCTATATACATAATGGTATCCTTCAACGCACAGCCCTCTGGTGTAATATTACAGATAACGTGACGCGCCGTTACTACATAAAGCCAATCTGAGGTGTCCCGTAACAATACACCTGAACCAAAATGAATACCCTCTGTATCTTTAAATTCAAGATATACGGTTGAGGCGATTATATTCTCATTTATTTCATATTGAGAATAGGCGGGTTTGTAAGAAACAAACAAAACCAACATGATCAATTGAATAACATTATTATTCATAAATAACATATTTTTTACAGATGCAGCGTCCTCTCTAACACCCCGAGATAAATGATTTTTGAATCGCCCGCTCGCTGGCGAGGACACCAGCGGGGGGCGTAGTTTTTTGATATTTCACTCCTCCATCACCGCCTCCAACCGCCGCTGCAACTCCACCGTATCGGGGAAATAGAGCAGGTATTTGGAGACGAAAAGCGGAACACGGACTGGACTACTGATTGGGATTTACCTCAAAACCGTCCCTATGGGACGGTTTTGAGGTAGAAAACCCGTCTAAAATGACCCGGCGTTCCAGCGGAACGCTATCCAACTTCTATCAGATACCGACCCGCTGGGTCGGGACTGCTTGAACGATGTCAACTACCAAGATTTCGTCCCGCTGGGACGCTTTTCGGATAAGCCCTAAATCCCTGCTCCAATCACCTCCCCCATCTCCACCGTATCCAACGCCCGACTGAACGGCACCACCCGATAACTCGTAGCCTCATGCAGCCGCTCGATATTGATTTCGTCTTCCGGGATAAAATTTTTGTGGATGGCGATAGTGTCGTCGAGCATCATGTCCCAAGTCGCGCCGCCGGTCAGCCACGCCTCGAAACCGTCGGTTTTTATCTTGTCCATTATTTTTTCAATTACCGGGACTGTCTTGCCGTCGGGCGTTGTCCAGTCCTCCAATTTCCGTAGGTGGAACAGTGCCCGGACGTAATAGTCTTTTTGCACCTCGTCAGGTTTGTAGCCATTGGAATACATCCCAATCACATCGAACTCGTGGGTGCTGCTGCACAGCGCGAATTCTATCCCGTTTCGTGGAAAACTCGACCGCACTTCTATTTTTTTCCCGTTGGTAATGATCCGCAGGTCAATTTGGCTTTTGGCTCCGTCGAACGGTGTTTCCACCACCAACTCGCGGTCTTTGTTCAGGTACGATTTCCACAGGTGTTCGGCCAGCAGCCCAGCCACACAATTATTCAAGATGCGGACATAATTGCGTTTTTGCGCCGCGTGATTGGCCGCGCCGGGGTTCACCTTGTTCGCCAATCGTTCCGCCTTGTCAATGATACTGTCTATCAATCCCTTGTCCGCACTATCCGACTGATAAAAAAACACGAATCGCGCCACCCGAAAAGGTTGTTTCCGGCGTGTTTGTGGGTCGTGTTTTTGGCAGTCAATGGTGCGGATAAATCGTTGCATGGGTTGAATAGAGTTGAAAAGAGGAAAAGTTTAAGAGTTGAACAGAGGAAATCGCCCCGTATCATTCAACTTTTCCTCTTTTCAACTCTATTCAACTTCCCTCAAAAATCCGCCTCCATCGAAAACACTTGCTCCTCGCGCTTGGCGGTCACGCCGGCTTTTTGATAGTCGCCGACGCGCTTTTCGAAGAAATTGGTCTTGCCCTGAATCGAAATCATGTCCATCCACGGGAACGGGTTGGCGGTGCCGTACACTTTCGGGTTGCCGAGCGCGACCAGCAAGCGGTCGGCCACGAACTCAATGTAGTCGCAAACCTGCGTGGCTTTCAGGCCTTTGAGCTACCGGGGCTGCGGGTCGGACACGATTTTTTTTAAAAACACGACCGCCTCCGTGATGATGGCCTCGATTTCGGAAGGGTCGAGTTTGTGTTGGAGCATGGAATAAAGCAGGCAAGCGAAATCGCAGTGCATCCCCTCGTCGCGGCTGATGAGCTCGTTCGAGAAGCACAGGCCGGGCATGAGGCCGCGTTTTTTCAGCCAAAAAATGGAGCAAAACGACCCCGAAAAAAAGATGCCCTCCACCGCCGCGAACGCGATGAGCCGGTGCGCGAACGTAGGCGCGTTTTCAATCCAGCGCAGTGCCCAGTTGCCCTTTTTCGCCACGCAATCGAGGTTTTGCAGGGCATGGAACAGGAAATCCTTTTCCTTCGGGTCTTTGATGTAAGTGTCAATCAGGAGCGAGTACATCTCGGAGTGGATGTTCTCGATGGCCACTTGGAAGCCGTAAAAACAGCGGGCTTCCGGGATTTGCACCTCGCGCATGAAATTGAGCACGAGGTTCTCGTTGACGATGCCGTCCGAGGCCGCGAAAAACGCGAGGACGTGCTTGATGAAGTGCCGCTCGTCGTCGTTCAGTTTGCCCCAGTCCACGAGGTCTTGGTTCAAATCCACCTCTTCCGCTGTCCAAAACGAGGCGACCGACTTTTTGTACTCCTTCCAGATGCGGTCGTATTTGATGGGAAACAGCACGAAACGGTCGTCGTTTTCGGCCAAAATGGGTTCGTGCAAAACGGTTGCTTCTTGTGTCATTGTTCCAACAATGTGCTTAAATGTTTGATTATCAAAATATTACAATCCTTTCGGCAAAACTTGGGCGCACCGATGCCGACGGCAAACTGGGCGCAGCACTTTTTCATGAGTAAGTCGTTGGATTACCAAAGATGCCATGCGACACACCTGCCCTCGCCGAAAACCGGAAGCGTGCAGACGGTTCTAAAAAGCCGGGTAGCGAATTGGTGAACGAAAAACGGGGGAGACTAAAACCTGATTGGCGGTGGCCAGTTTTCTCAACTCGCTTTCATCATTTAGCGAAGCGAAATTAGGGACGATTGCCGACTTCCCGGAGATTGTTTTCCACCAGATGTGGATAAGTTTCACAAACCATTGATTTACAATGGGTAAATTTCGCATTTACATTTTTCAACACTGTGGATAACCAACATGGTTAGCCGGGCAACTTTGTCACCAAATCAATGATGCAATTTTTTTGCCAATAGCTAAGCTGCTGTTTTTGAACGGAAAACGCGCACATCAAATCGTTGACAGGTTTTGGGGCCGCCGTACATTCGCCCGCCACAAAATGTTTCGGAAATGTTGTCGAAAAACCAGCTTCACGAAGTCGCGCTCACCTTCATCCCGCTCGTTGGGGCGGTCACGGCGCGCACATTGGTCAGTTATTGCGGTAGCGCGGAAGCCGTTTTCCGGGCCTCCAAGCGCGAACTGCTGAACATCCCCGGTATCGGCCCGACCATCGCCGATAGCATCCTTTCGCCAGAACCGTTGCGCCGCGCCGAGGGCGAAATCGAATACATGGCCGCGCACGGCATCGAGGCCATTTTTTACACCGACGAGCGGTTCCCGCTGCGGCTGCGGCAGCTGCCCGACGCACCCTCGCTCCTGTATTTCAGAGGCTCGTCCGCCGAGGTTTTGAGTGCCGAGCGGGTCGTGGCCATCGTCGGCACCCGGCAACCGACCGAGCACGGCAAGGCCATCTGCGAAGAATTGGTCGAAGACCTGAAACCATACAACGCGCTCATTGTCAGTGGATTGGCGTATGGCATTGACGTGACGGCCCACAAAAAAGCCAACGCCGTCGGGCTGCCGAACATCGGCGTTTTGGGCAACGGGCTGGGCAGATTGTACCCGGCGGCGCACCAATCCGTCGCCCAAAAAATGCTCGAAAACGGCGGCCTCCTCAGCGAATACCCGCACGCCACCCCACCCGACCGCGAACATTTCCCGATGCGAAACCGCATCATCGCCGGGCTTTCGGATTGCCTCGTCGTTGTCGAAACGGGCGAAACCGGCGGCTCCATCATCTCCGCCGAGCTCGCCGGGCAGTACGACCGCGAGGTGTTCGCCGTGCCGGGCCGCCCGCGCGACCCGAAAAGCATCGGCTGCAACCACCTCATCAAAAAGGAAAAGGCCCGCCTGCTCGAGTCCGCCGCCGACCTCGCCGCCGTCATGGGCTGGGAAGTCGAGGGCAACCGACGTGCCGTGCAAACCCGACTTTTGCTCGACCTTTCGCCTGCCGAAAGCAGCATCGTGGCAGCCGTCCGCGCCCGGCCCGAAATCCCGATTGACGAACTGACTCTCGCCACCCAACTCTCGCCCGGCGAACTCGCCGCGCTGCTCCTCGGCCTCGAATTCCGGGGCGTGCTGCGGACGCTGCCGGGCAAACGATATGTGCTAAGTTGAAGAGTTTGAAAAGTTGAAGAGTTTGAAAAGTTGAAGAAATTGAAAATCAGTCACTTAGCCCACCTCTTGAAAATGTCTTTACGCAAAATATTTTACGCCCTGCCGCCCTCGTGGCGGTTCCTTGCCCGCCGGATTTGGTATTGGCCGCAGGATTTTTTTGCCAATTTTTCGGGCAAAAACAGCCCGCTGCCCGTGCCGCCCAAAGGCATGATTTTCACCGGAAGTGGCGATTTCGAGCGCGACGGGCGCGAATTGGTGGCAAATTTCACCCGATTCGCTGGCCTCCTGCCTGAGCATCATGTGCTCGATGTGGGCAGCGGCATCGGGCGCGTGGCCTTGCCTTTGACGCAGTTTTTGAACGAAAAAGGCCGCTACGACGGCTTCGACCCGGTGCCGACGGGCGTGGCTTGGTGCCAGCAAAACATCTCGTCGCGCTGGCCGAATTTCCAGTTCCGGCACGTCCCGCTGCACAACGATTTGTACACCGACGCGGGCGGCGACGCGGCGCAGTTCACCTTTCCCTACCCCGACTCGACGTTCGATTTTGCCTGCGTCATCTCGGTTTTCACGCACATGTTGCCCGGCGAGGTGGCGCGTTATTTGGACGAATTGCACCGCAGCTTGCGGCCCGGCGGCACGGTGTTCGCCACATTTTTCATCCTGAACGACACGGCGCGCCCCGACGGCAATCCGGCGTTTGTGTTTCCGCACGTCTTTGAAAATCATGCACTTATGGACAAAAAAGTGCAGGCCGGCAACGTCGCTTTCCGTGAGGAATGGCTGCTGGCGGCAGCCCGAAATTTTGAACTTGTGGGCAAGCACTACGGTTTTTGGAGCGGCAGGCCGAAGGCCGAGTGCCTCAATTTTCAGGACGTGCTCGTGCTGCGAAAAAAGTGAGGCTGTGCAATCGCATGATTGAAAAACTACCTTTGCCCTCAAACTGCATCGGATAACTATACTTTTCGGTCGCTGCCGAACCGCCGCTTGCCCATGGAGACATTGTTCATCAGACCGCCCGCGCCCGCCGAATTGCTCCCCCAAAATGCCGAGTTGCCCAACCCGCAGGAGGCACTCGACTTGGTCGCGCTCAATGCCCGTTTTCGGCGGCTCGACCCGTTCAATCGCGTGTTGGAAGTGTTCGGGATGTTCCGCCCGGAAGAGATTTTGGTCACGTCATCGTTCGGCATCACGTCGGGCGTGCTGCTGGGCATGGTCAGCAAAGCCGCGCCCGGCCATCCGGTGCATTTCATTGACACGACCTACCATTTCCCCGAAACCCTCGCCTACAAAGAGCAACTGCGCGAGCGGCTGCGCCTCAACATCGTCACCCTGCGCCCTGACCCGGCGAAAAACGCCCACTCCCGCGACTCCGAACTTTGGAAAACCGCGCCCGACGATTGCTGCCACATCAACAAAGTAGAAGCCCTCGAACCCGTCAAAAAACGCCACCGCGTCTGGATCTCCGGCCTCATGGCCGACCAGTCCGACACGCGCCGGGCAATGGGCATTTTCAGCCAAAAACCGGGCGACTTGCTCAAATTCCACCCGTTTTTGGACTGGTCGCAGTACGAAGCTTTGTTGTATTTGATGGTCAACGAGCTGCCGCAGCACCCGCTCATGGAGCAAGGCTACGACTCCGTCGGTTGCACCCATTGCACCCAGCCGGGCGAGTGCCGCATGGGACGTTGGGCGCAATTCGCGGGCAAGACCGAGTGCGGCCTGCATTTGTGAGATGGAGAGTTGAAGTGGGGTGGTTAGTTGTAAAGCGGGGGGTGCTCTTTTGAACTAGTAAAAACGCATGAAAATTTAATA
>JBKBIC010000044.1:0-13290 GCA_046299435.1 Saprospiraceae bacterium | reverse complement strand
TTCAACTGTTCATCTCTACCTAACCACCAACTTCGCGTGTGTCGCTTGCCCGTCGGCAGCCACGATTTTCAGCACGAAATGCCCCGCAGCGTTCAGCGGCGGCAAGGCAAATTGGGCCGATGCGCCCCCGTCCGCGCTGAACCATTCCTGCACCAACCGACGGCCAGAAAGGTCGAGCACGGACACTTCCAACTGGCCCTCCACCGCGTTTTCGATTTGCAAAACTGCCTGCCCGCCGCGCTCGACCGGGTTGGGCAAAACGGCTGCCCGCAGCGCGTTTTCGGTCGCCGCCGATGGCTGGCTGGCGCGGTCGGCATTTGCCAAAAGGATGATTGACTCGGACACAATCGCGCGGTCGCGGGCGGTACAGTTGGTGTTTAAGTTCCTGATTTTCAGGATGTAATTGCCCGGCACGGACACGCTGGGCTGCACCAGATTGCGGTTCGCGTTCGTGATGCCCGGCCCGCTCCAAATGTACTGGAATGGCGCACCGCCTGCCGAGGAGCCGAGGCCGTCGAGCGTAACCATTTGACCAACAGTGGTTTGTGTCCGGTCAGGCCCAGCGTTGGCGATGGGCACGGCAGCGTCGCGGGTCACGACAACCTCGTCCGTATCGGTGCAACCAGTCGGGTTGTCGGTCACGGTGACGGTGTAGGTGCCGGGCAAAAAGACCGTCGGGTACTTGCTGTTTTCGTTGGCCGCGTCAATGCCTGGCCCCGACCAACGGGCTTTATACACGCCGCCGGACGGGATGATGGAGCCGTCGGCAGAGAGTTGCACGGCGGCGGCATTGGCGCAAGTCAGTGCGAGGTCGCTGCCCGCATCCGCCGTCGGGTATTCGATTGGGCCGACGGCCACGCGGTCAATGCGTTGGCAGCCGTCCGACGTGCGCGTGACGGTGAGGGTGTACGTCCCGGCGGTGTTGACCAGCGGGCGTTTTTTGGCGGCCTCGCCCGGCAACAAGCCCGGCCCCGACCACAAAATCGTGAAGCCCGGCCCTGAATTGGTCGCCGCGCCGCCGATGCGGACGGATGGCGATTTGCAGACGAGCATCGTGTCCGCGCCCGCGTCGGCAACGGGCAAATTGGGCGCAGCAGCCACAACGACTGTGTCGCGGTCGGTGCAGTTTTGGGCAGTGTTTTGGACGGTCAAAATATACGTCCCCTCGCTCGTGACGGTGGGCGAGAGCGCGGCGGAATTGCCCGCGTGGATGCCGGGGCCTTGCCATTGGAAACTGAAATTCGCGCCCGTCGTAGAGGCCGAGCCGTCGAGCGTCACGGTGCCGGTCGGGCAGGAAATGGTCACGTCAGGCCCCGCGCTGGCCGAGGGCCACTGGTCGGGCAGCACGGCGACGGTGTCTTGGTCGGTGCAGCCGTTGTCGGGATTGATGACGGACAAAATGTACGTCCCGATTTGCGCGACGGCCGGGTTCAGCGTGTTCGCGTTGCCAGCGTTGATGCCGGGGCCAGCCCAGTTGAAGGTCATGTTTGGCCCACCCGACGCGGTGGCGGCGAGCGTCGCGGTGCTGCCGGGGGCGCAGCCGAGCAGTTTGTCCGGCCCCGCGTCGGCGACGGCGGGCGTGCCGTTGAAGGCGATTTTGAACTTGCGCGTCACCGGGCAGCCCGTCGGCGAGATGGCATAAATCGTGTACTCGCCGACCAAAGTCGTGGTCAAAGTCGGGCCGACGACCGTGATGCCGTCGGGCAAATACCATGTGCAAGTGGCCGGAGCGGGCGAGGCGAGGCAGGTGAGTTGGGCGGAAGTGGCCCCGCAGGGCAGCGGCAGGCCGCCGATTTCCACGTCATAAGTGCAGCTTCGGACGATGATTTCCTGTTGCACCACGCTGTCGCAGCCGAGCGCGGACTGGAAAACCGTCTGGTAAACGCCCGTCGTGCAGGCTTGCTGCCCGAAAAAATCGAGGCAATCGCCCAAATTGATGACCACTGGCGGCAACACGGTGGGCGCGACGAAAAAGGGCTTCACCTGCAAGCACGAAGTCGCGGACGTATCGCTGTGGGTCGCACCGATGACGCGGACGCAAACCTCGCCCGCCGCCGAGCCAAACTGGATGGTCACCGTCGTGCCGCCCGGCGCAGGGATGGTGGCCGAACTGCCGGGCCCGGCATTGATGAGGCTGCCCGGCGGAGCCGTCCAGAGGTAGGCTTGTGCACCGAGCACGGGCGCGATGGAATAGGTGTAGGTCGGGCCGGGGCAGAATTCTTGGGAGCCTGTGATAGGGCCAGGGTCGCCGGGATTGGATTGGGCGGCAGTTTTTTGGGCCGAAAACAGGCTTAGGAACAGGAGCAGCAGCAGGAAAAATCGGTTCATAGGAAAAAGAGTTTGGTGAAAGAATGTGCAGTTGGGACGACAAAAATCGGGCTGAATCCGCCTGTTCGCCCGGTAAATTGCCGATTCTCCGAAATTTAGGCGCGTGGCCAGCGGCGTATCCCCAAATTCGGGTATCGAAAACAATCGGTCGATTGCCATAGATTTTTGTCTCTCGGTTTGGCGAAAGCCCATGCGGTATTACTTTTGTGGTAGAATCACATATTTTAATAATCGAATCTTTTCCGCTTTTAATCCAAGCTCTCCCGACCGATAATCTTTGTTTCACTAACTAAATCCGGTCTCGCTCATGCTTCGGAACACGCTTTTCGCCCTCGCCATCGTGTGCGGGGCGATGTTCACTCCCTGCCAAGCACAGAATTTCCGTGTGCAAGCTGCTGTCTTCGAAAAACCTATGCCGCTCTCCTATTTCCAAGACAAGGGCGTGCAATATGTCCTCGAAAACACGGACAACAACGGGTTTTATCGGTATTTCGTTGGGGCCTACAATACCCGCGAAGAAGCCGAGGCTGTCCAAAACCAGCTTATCCAGAAGGGTTTCCCGAAAGCTGCCATCTTCGACTTGGAAGAACAACGCGCCCTCTGCGGCACACCCTGCCCGTACAGTGGGAAGCGCCTTTTCGTGCGCGACAGTGCTCAATCCGAGACCGTCCGCAACCTCTATTTCGACTACAACAAGTCCTCGCTCAGCCTCGAATCGAAGGCCGAACTGGACAAGGTTTTCAAACACATGAAAGAAAACCCCGACACCAAACTGCAAATCCTCGGCCACACGGACTCCAAAGGCAGCGCGGAATACAACATTGCGCTGGCCACCCGCCGCGCCCGCGCCGCTCGCAACTACTTGATTGAGAAGGGCATACACCAAACACGCCTGCACATCAAGGTCTTCGGCGAGTTCAACCCGGAAGACAGCGACATGGACAACCAACAATCGCCCGATTCAGCCAAGTACAACCGCCGCGTCACACTGGCCTTCGTCAGCCCGGAAGGCGAGGTGCAGAACAACGATGTGCTCATCGGCGCACCTGCCGGCAAATGAATCTGAGCACTTATAAATCGAAAGAGGGTCGGAGCAGTGCGCTCCGACCCTCTTTTTTGTCTTGTTGCCAATAGGCTATAGTCGCACGAATTTCAAGCTCCGGGATTCGCCCGCGCCCGTCAGTGTGAGCACATAAACCCCTGACGGCAAAGCACTTAGCGACAATGGCTTGGCAAAACTGGCTTGCTCGGCAAACCGTTCGCTATGCACCAACCGGCCTTGTGCATCGTGGATGGCCAGCAGGAAGTCGTCGGCCAGCGGTGCCTGCACGGCTAGCACGGCAAGGTCTGCTACCGGGTTGGGCGAGAGTGCCAGCATCAGTTTTTCGGTAAAATCCGCTCCCGGAGAACCCGTGCGCTCGTGGGCCGGGCGGGTCAGGCTCGTGGGCAACGCGACCGTGATTTCGTCCACGCACCTTCTGAGATCGCGCGCCCGGAAAATGTGCGTCGTGCCGGGCAGCAGGTTGGTGTAAACCGTCGTAGAGTTAAAGGCACAGGCATTCGTCGGCGAAAGTCGGCAGTACCGGTGCGAAAGCCCAGTTGTGTACGGCGTTCCGCCGGTGGCCGAGAGCGTGATTTTGTATCTCCCATTGGGCAAAAGTTCGAGCGTGTGCGAGAGGACTACCTCCGACGGCTCGACAAGCGTCGCGGTCGCGGTCGCGGTGCAGCCCTTGCTGTCGGTGGCCGTCACGGTATAAGTGCTGGGCGCGAGGTTGGCGAGGGTCGCGCCGGTCGCGCCGGTGCTCCATGAATAGGTCTTGCTGCCCGTGCCGCCGGTGGCGGATGCCCGGGCCGAGCCGTCGGCCTGACCGAAACAGGAGGTGTTCGTAACCGTCAGATTGGCAACGAGCTGCGGCGGATTGAGCACAACGCCGGTGGCCGCCTGTGTACACCCCGAACTCGCCGCTGTCACCGTCACGGTGTAAGTGCCCGCCGGGATGTTCGTGATTTCGCGGGTCGTGGCGCCGGTGCTCCAAGCATACATGAGCTGGCTCGAAACGCCCGACGGATTCGCCCGCAGCTTGCCGTCGGAGCCGCCAAAACAGCCCGGCCTCGTGGATGTGAAACCGACCGCAAACCCGCCCGCCTGCGTAATCGTGGCCGTCAAGGTTTGCATAACGCCTTGATTGTCAGTCACCGTCACGGTGTAAGTGCCGCCGGGAATGCCAACGAGGTCTTCGGTGCTCGCGCCGTTCGACCACAGGAAGGTGTACGGAGGCACACCGCACGAAACGCTGATGTTGATGGCTCCGCTCGTGCCCGCGCAGTTGCTGTTTGTCGTGGAGACGAGCACCGGGGTCAGCGGCTCGTCGTTGAGCGAGCCGTCGCAGTCGTCGTCGAAGCCGTTGCAAACTTCCGGCAGCCCGGCCACCACCACGTTGAATTGGCAGTCGCCCGAGTTGCCCGCATCGTCGGTCGCCACGACCGTGACCGTCGTGATGCCGACCGGGAACGCGCTGCCCGACGGGTGGCTGAAATCCGTCTGTGCCACGCCGCAGTTGTCGGTGCTGGTTACCGAAAACGAGGCATTTGCCGTGCAGGACATTGGCGCGACTTGCACCGAAACGTCGGGCGGGCAAATCGCCGCCGGGCTTTCGTCGTCGCTGACCGTGACGTTTTGCAGGCAGTTGGCCGCATTGCCCGCCGCATCCTCTACCACCCAGAGTACCGCTGTGGTGCCGACGGAAAAACTGGCGGGTGCGTTGCTGCCGGGTGGCAGCGAGCCGGGGCAGTTGTCCGAAACGGCGGGCGTGCCGATGGACGGGTTGTTGGCCGAACATTCGCCGGGGTCGGTGCCGAAGGTCAGGTGAGGGGGGCAGGTGATGCTCGGCAATTCGCTGTCGTACAGGGATATTTTGACCTTTTTGCCCGCATCGTCGTACACGACCAATGCGTTGGCGGGCAGGTTGAGCGAGGCAAAAGTGCCTGTGCGTGTGCCGGAATAGGTGATGATGGTGAACTCCGTCGGGGCGCAAAAAGAGGCCGTCGAGGTTAGGTTCAGGGTGGCGCCAGTGAGTGTCAGGCTGCCGCCGATGCTGAGCAAATCCACGTTTGCGCCGCCGCTCCCGTTAGGCTCGGCCTCCATGTTGAGCGTCGAGACGGCGATGCCCGTCGTGCTTTGCAGGAGCGTCAAAGTGCCGGGCGAAAAACCGGGCGCGATGGTGCCCGTGTTGGTGAACGCATTGGCGAAAAAATTGAACCAGCCCGTGCCGCGCAAGGTCCCGCTGTTCTGGAACGCCACGCCGACCTGCGTGATGCCGCTGCCGTTTTTTTCGATGGTACCCATGTTTTCGAGCGTCCCGCCGCCGCCGAAGTTGTCCCAGATGTCCTGTGTCGTGCCGTAGTTTATCGTGAGCGTCGCGCCCGCGCCGACGCGCAGCACCCCGCCGTTGCTGATGATGATGCTACCGCCCGTCCACGCGCCGCCGCCGGACATGGCAAGTACGCGATTTCGGATGGCGGATGTACCGCCCCCGAAGGCGGTCGCGCCCACCACCGAGATGCCGCCGCCGGGCGTGGCATTGCCGAAAGTGGAGCCGTTCAAAGACAGGTTGCCGCCGACGGTGAAGCCGCCCGCGCTCAAAAAACTGCTGCCGCCAAACGCGACATTGCCCGAAACCGACAGGCTGCCTGCCCCTGTGAGCGTGGCAAAGCTCGCGGTCAAACCCGCCACGTGGGGGTTGATGTCAAGGATGATGGTAGCGGAATTGATGATGACATCGTCCGTAGGTTCGGGCACGCCGAAGGGTGTCCAGTTGCTGGGGTTGTTCCAAGAGGTGCTTGCGGAGCCGTTCCACGTCTTGGTGACAGAAAAGGCCGGGGTTTGCAAGGCCAACGCCGCAAAGAGGAGCAGCGCGGCCCGGAGGCTGTGGCGGAGGTGGTGATAGTGGTTCATCTTCATCTTGAAGTTGGTGAGGAAATTGTCGTTGCCGCCTTGCAAAGCATCGCTGCGGCTTACCTTTTCCTTGTTGTAACTTGCCTGCCGCGAGGTAATCGCCCGCCTTGTTTTTTCAAAAAAACGCTGCACATGAACCAACTGCTCGCCCTCTCCGCCGCGCTTTTTTTGCTGACCGCCGCGCAAGGCCAGCCCCAGCGCACCGCCCCATCCGTCGCCCAATCCATAGAAGCGTCCGTCGAAAAATCCCTCGCCCGGCTGCGCGGCCCCGAGTGGCACGGCGCGCTCGACTCGGCCTTTGCAGCCGGGCAGCGGTGGCAAACCCTCGAGGCGGGGCAGCTCGATTCGGCCTTGCTCGCCCGCTGGAGCGACTGGATGCGATTGGCCGCCAACCGGGTCAAAGTGGCCGCCCTGCTGGTCGGGCTATCCGAAAAACTCCCCGATGCGGCGGGCCTGAAAGCCTCTCTGCTGCTTGCTCATTTGCCCGGACGGAATCGAAACCGACAACCTCCCCGATGCGGCGGGCCTGAAAGCCTCTCTGCTGCTCGAGGCATCGGCGCATTTTGCCGGGGCGAGCGATTGGGCCAACGCCGCGAAAAGCCTCAACCATGCCGCCGGCCTGCTCGGGGCGTACCAACCAAACGCCCGTTTGCTCCATATCGAACGCCTCCTGTGCCAAGCCGCGCTCGACGCGCCGGGGCGCAAATGGCCGCTCGTGCTCGCCCGCGCCGATACCGCACTGACCCTCCTGCCGGCCGGTTTGCCCAACCGCGCACGGTGGGAGGGCCGCATCCACGCCCAGCGGGCGCGGGCTTTTTTCAATTTGAAGCAGGAAACCGAAACAGCCACGGCCGTCGCCGAAACAATCCGCCTCTTGCGCCTCGCCGAGGCACCGCCGCCCGATTTGTACGACATGGAAGCTATGGACGCCACCCTGTTGCGGACGCTCGGCCAAGACCAAGCCGCCGCCGAACGGCGGGAAAAAACCGATGCTTGGCTCCGCGCCCTGCCCCCGTTTTACCAAGCCAGCCTGCGCCCGCATCTGCTCAACAGCCTCGGCATTGACCTGAAAAACGCCGGGCGGTTCAGCGACGCGCAGCGCCGATACGAGGAAGGGCTGCGGATTTTCGACCCGCAAGCTGCCATCTCGCCGCGCACGGAGGCCGACCTCGAAACCAACCTCGGCGTAGTGCTGCTACGAAAAGGCCGATTGGACGAGGCCCTCTTGCACATGAACCGGGGCCTCGACATCGTGGTGCGCGTCTTTGGCCCCGAAAGCGAGGAGGCCGCCCGCCGCTACGCCAACCTCGCCAACAACTACCACCTCAACGGCGACCACCGGCAGGCGCGGGCCCTTGCCGAAAAAGGGCTGGGCATCATGCGGAAGCTGAAGCAGCCGGCCGCCAGCCGCACGGGGTTTTACATCACGCTCATCAACATCGCCACCGACGAAAAAGACACCGCCGCCACCGCCCGCTGGCTCGCAGACTTCGGGGCAGAAATGCTGGCCGAGCCAAAGGATTTTCCGCCGGGCATGCGGCTCAATTTCGTCGCCCAAAAAGGCCAGTTGCTGGAAAAACAAGGGCGGTTTGCGGAAGGGCTGCGGCTCTTGGACTCTTTTTGGCTCCAAAACCCGCCGCCGCCGGGCCGCCTATGGCCGAACATCTGGACGGACGTGCTGGGCCTCAGGGCCGCTCTCAAAAACAAACTGGGCGATACCGAAGGGGCCATTGCGGACATGAAAACCGCGCTGCGACATACATACTGGACACAGGACGGACAGCTCTACCTCCAATCCGCCGACGATTTCCACCAGACCAGCCTGCTCGTCGCGGATTTTTACCTGAAGGCTTTTGCCGACAGCGGCGGCGGGGCGAAGGCATTGCTTGACTCCGCCGATTTTTACCAAAGCCTGGCCTTCCATTCCCTCCACGAGCGGGCCGCCCACCATCCGAGGCTGCGGTACGAGACGGGCAACCACTTTTCGGGCCACGCGCTCTCGGCCTTCACTTGGAACGCCCACAAGTTCCGGCTGTACGTTGGCCGGGGCGACTGGCTGAAAAAATCCGCCGACCTCGTGGAGGCCGCGTCCGTGCAGAACCTGCGCGATTTTTTGCACCAAAACCCCGGCCTGGCCATCAACAACCTGCCGGAAAGCACCCGCGAGGCCGAGGCCGACCTGCGGCTGAAAATCACGGAGCTCGAAAACGCAGCCTTCGACGCGCTCGCCAAGGCCGACGGCGACCTGAACGCCCCGGCCTACCTCGCCAAAGCGGGGGCATTGCTGCGCCTGCACCGGCAACACGACTCGCTCCGCGCCGAAATCGCCCGCCAAAACCCTGATTTGCACGAGCTCCAATTCGCTCTCCCGACCTTCGGCGTGGACAGCATCCAGCAAAAGATGCTGCGCCCGGGGCAGTGCTACCTCCAATTCTTCCACGACAAGAGCGGGCAGCGGCTGGATGCTTTCCTTGTCCGGCCAGACACGATGGCGTATTTCTACGCCCATGCAGACGCGGCCCTCGACACGTTGCTCGAAAAATTCCGGCGGCAGGTGCGGCGGCCCGATTTTGGCGGCGACGCGGCGGGCTTTGCCCAAGCCGCCCGGCAGCTGGGCGATTCGCTGCTCAGCAAGGCGGCCCCGCTGCTCACGCCCGAAATCATCATTGCCCCGGATGCCTACCTCGCGGGGCTTTCGTTCGAGGCCCTGCTGCTCGCCGCACCCGCACACTTGGCCCGGCCGCACACTTGGCGTTTTGCCGGGCTGGAACACGCGATGAGCTACACGACCTCAGCCTCGCTCCTGCGGAGGCAGCAAACGCGGCATCCCCAGCGGCCCCCTGCGGAGATGTTCGTCGGTTTCGCGCCGTTTTTCGAGGGCAATGCCGACCTGTTGGTGACAACCGGAACCGGCCCCGCAAACAGCGACACAACGAACCGCACCGCTTTGAAGCCGCTGCCGTACAGCGGCCGGGAGCTGGCGGAATTGCTCAAAATCATGGGAGGAAAGGGGTTCTTCGGGCCGGATGCGACCAAAAACTGCTTCCTCCAGCGCGCCCCCGGTGCCCGCATCCTGCACCTCGCCACGCACGGGCAGGCCAACCACGCGGCGGGCGATTTTTCGTTCCTGACCTTTACGAACCCTGCCCAGCCTGCCGCGCCGGAGCTGCTCTTTGCCAACGAAATCTACGACCTCGCACTCGTGGCGGAGCTCGTGACGCTCTCGGCCTGCGAGACGGGGCTGGGCCGTTTCGGCTTGGGGCAAGGCATCGTCGGGTTTTCGCGGGCACTCACTTGTGCCGGGGCGCGGAGCCTTTTGGCAAGCCAATGGCGCGTGAACGACCGCCACACGGCCACGCTCATGAGGCTGTTTTACGAAGGCCTACGAAGCGGGCAGGCGAAGAACCTCGCCTTGCGCGAGGCGAGGCGGACGTTCGTGCAGGCACACAAGGGCGAGGCCGTGCCGTACTTCTGGGCGAGCTTCGTGCTTTCGGGCGATGTCGGGCGGCTCTAAGTGGCTGTTTGAGTTGCTAAAACCCGGCCTTTGCCAAGGCCGAGGCTTCCGCCCGGAACGGATGGCCAGCATCCGCCGAAATCAATTTGGTCAAGCGGGTACGCTCGGCATCGCCTGTTTTGCCCAGACCCAAGTTCGCCAATAGGCCGTACCACTGCGCCGCGTCGCGGTACATGACGGCCATGGCATCGGTCTCGATGGCCCGAAAATCGGTGGCAGCAGCCCGGAACTGCCCGTCGGCCAAGCGGCAGTGCGCCACAAAATACCGGGCTTCCGGCGATGCCGCATCCATGTTTGAACGGGGCAGCCGGGCAAGTGCTTCGGCATATTTTTTCTCGACAAAGAGCTGTTTCAACTGCTCGAAATCGTTGCCCGGCGCATCGGCGCGGATGTTGGAAAACGCGGCGGGCGGATCGTAGAACTGTCGGACAAGCGCCAAGCGTCCGGCGGTTCCGGACATGGTCTCCGGGGCGGCCTGTCCGGCGGTCGGCGGCCTTGCGCCGCTGTCCGCCGGCGATGGCGGTCGGGGTTTGACCGCCTGATTTTCAGGCGTTTGCAACGGATCGGGCGTGCGTTCGAGCGGTGCGCCCGGACGCACGCGGGGGTCTTCCCGCAGCGGCTGCCGCAGCAGCCCCCCAGCCGCCAACACCGAGAGGAGTACGGCCACGCCGATCCAGAGCCGTTTTCGCAAGGTTTTGGCGCGGGCGCGCTGCGCGGCAGCCCGTGCGATTTGTTGCGAGATGGCAGCATCGGCGAGGCGGGCATGGAGTGCGCGCATGGCCTCGACCTCGGCGCGGAACGCAGGGTTTTGCGCCATTTCCTGCTCGAAAGCCTGCCGTTCGGGCGCGCCCAACGCACCGTCCAACCAATCCTCAATGTCGAAATTGTCGCTGTTCATGCCAGTCCGGTGAAGGTTTTTGCGAGGTCGAGGAGTTTTTTCATGCACTTGCTGCGGGCGTTTTTGAGCGAGGCGATCGTGGCAAAGTGGGTCAGCTTACGGGCAATGACTTCGTCGTCGCGCAGTTCATCCAAGTATTTCAGCCGCACGAGCTGGCTGCATGGCTCGCCCAGACGAAGGAGCAGGGCCTCTATCTGCCGGAGGTTTTCGAGGCCATCGGAGAAAGAGGCATCGGGCAGGTTGGGGATGTCGGGCGTATGGTCGAGCGGCAATGTGGGCACCAGCTTTTTGGCACGCAAGCGGTTGTGTATCAAGTTTTTGCAGATGCCGACGAGGTAGGTCTTCGGGTGCGATTGCGCGGCATCGAACGCTCCTGCCCGGATTTTTTTTATCAGAACCAGTACGCCGTCGTGCAGCACATCGGGCAGCGCATCGGCGGGCAAGCCTGCGCGGCGCAACAGCCTACCGACGGCATTTTCCGTTTGTGCCAAGATCCACTCAATCGCCACTGTATCAGCACGTTGCAACGCTCCGGCCAGCACGGCTGGGTCAGAAAACTGGGTTCGGGCGAAAATGCTTGGGGGGCGGGCGGGCATTTCTTGCTTCGAGGTTGTTTATTGTAAAGGCCGAGGGTGAAGGTAATCTGGTGGAGGGTTGGGCGGTTCAAAACAATAGGGTTTCCCGCCGGCGGCGAGAAACCCTATTGCGATATCGTACCGTTTTCTTGGCTCAACGCCCGCCGAGCAGGCCGCCGAGGACGTTGCCGAGCAGGCCGCCGCCGCCTTGTGATTGCTGCTGCTGACCGCCACCGAGCACACTGCCCAACACGCTGCCGAGGATGCCTTCCATGCCGGGGCTTTGTGCCGCGCTTTGCGTGGAACCCATCAAAATGCCGGCGAGGTCGCCGAGGTTGAAGCCGCCGGAGTTTTTGGCCTTGCCCAGCACCCCCATGACGATGGGCGCGAGGATGGGCATCAATTTCATCACTTGGCTCATGTTGAGGCCAGAAGATTGGCTCACTTGCTGAGCCACGCTCTCTTGTTTATCGCCGAGGATGTGGCCGAGGATGCCGAGGCCGTTCAGCGCGGCAGGCGACGCAGCGGGTTGGCTCGCGCCCGTGACCATGCCGAGCAAATCATCCAGCACACTGCCGTCGTGGTCGCGGTCAAGTGCGCCTGCCAACGACTCGATGCCGCCGGGCATCATCGCGTTTTGTGCCATGCCGCCGAGCAGGGAGGCAAAAATGCCGTTTGCGGCGGTAGCTGTTTGTTCTTTGTCGGCACCGATTTGTTGGCCGATTTGGCCGAGCACGTCGTCGTTCATGTGGCCTTGCAGGACTTCCAAAAGATTCATAGTCTGAATTGTTGATTGGTTGAATTGTGTTGGTTCGATTGGCCGCCGACCATCGGAAAATCCCGGGCGACCAGCCACAAAAGTAGCAGACAGGGGCGGTTTGCCGACTTGCCCAAGCCTAAATTCGGGCCGCCGGGCAAATAATTTTCGCATGGCAACATGAATTTTGGGAAAACACCGATTTTTGGGCGTTCCGGCCCAAACCGGGGTTGGCGACCGGAAAACGCGCACGTTTGCCGGGTTCCGAAAATCAGTTTATGAACTACCGCGCTGCCAAACAATTCATCTTCAAACGACTCCGAAACGAGCTGTCGGACAAACTCTATTATCACGGGCTGCACCACACGCTTGATGTTTTGAAGGTGGCGAAAGAATTGTGCGCCAGCGAGCGGGTCTCACGCCACGACACGATGCTGGTCAAGACCGCCGCGCTCTTTCACGATGCCGGGTTTGTCAAAAACAAGCACACCAACCATGAGGCCGAAGGGTGCCTCATCGTGCGCGAGCACCTGCCCGGATTCGGGTATTTGCCCGAAGACATCGAGACCATCTGCGGGATGATCATGGCCACCAAAATCCCGCAGTCGCCCAAGAATTTGCTGGAAGAAATCATCTGCGATGCCGACCTCGACTATCTGGGGCGCGACGATTTTTACCCCATCGGCAACACGCTTTTTGAAGAGTTAAAAGCCTATGAGCTCATCGGCGAGGAGCAGGCGTGGAACCGATTGCAGGTCAGTTTCCTCTCGGCCCACCGGTTTTTTACCCAGACGAACATCGCCCTCCGCGACCCGGTGAAACATCAATATTTGGAGCAGTTGAAGCAGTTGGTGGCCACTTACGGTTGAGCCGTCGCCTCGCCGCCGTTTTCTTTCCGGGCCTTTCTTTTCCCGAAATATTTGGGGTTCACTATCAACAGACCGAAGGATTCGCCGCCCTCTTTTTCGGTCTTGGCATGGTGCGCGCCATGCGCCCGCAGGATGGCGCGGGAATATTCGCTGTCCAAATGCCGGAACCACTTGAACCGTTGGTGGATGTACACATCGTGGATGAGGAAATAAGTGAGGCCATAAAGCGAGATGCCCACGCCCACGAACAGCACCCAGAACGGCCCGGTCAGTCCGCCAATCAAGTAGCAAATCATGCTGGGGATGGCAAAGACGAGGAAAAAACGGTCATTTTTCTCAAAAAAACCGTGCTTTTGGTGCTTAGGCAAGTGATGGTCGGCGTGCCAATTCCACA
>JBKBIC010000043.1:19041-26808 GCA_046299435.1 Saprospiraceae bacterium | reverse complement strand
ACCATCTTATCCTAAGTTTTGAGTTGTGAGTATTGTCCGAAGGACTCCTTCGGAGAGTTTTGAGTAAAGCCCGGTGCTGTTCAAAATGCCAGCTGGACGATTGTTTTTTCGATTTGGGCGAGCGGGATTTCCACCTCGGCCATGACCTTTTTTTTCTTCTTGCCGTCCAACTCGACCACTTCGCGTTCGAGCACGATTTTGTCGTCGTCGGCGGATTTCAGGGTGCCGACCTGCTGCGTTTTGTCGAGCAAGGTGACGGCTACGGTTCGCCCCACGTTTTTGATGTATTGGCGCACGAATTTGAGCGGGCGGCCAATGCCGGGGCTGCTGACCTCCAGCACATATTTGTCTGTCAACCAAAGGTTTGCGTCCAAATGGCTCTCCAAGAAGCGGCTCAGTTTTTGGCATTTCTCGAAGGTCATGCCAGAATCGCTATCGGCAAAGACGAAGAGTTGGTTGCCGGGCTTGAGCGCGATTTCGACGTTGAAGCAGTCGGCAAATTCCGCGTCGTCGCGGTATTTTTCTTCCAGTAATTGGGCGATGCGTTCGGTCAGTTCCAAGTTTTTGGCTATTTGTTGATGCGGTGATTTGGCTATTTGTCGGGGCAGCACTGCGGACTTGGGCAATCAAATGGCGACCGCCGAACCGGCAAAATAGCCAAACAAAAAAGGGAACCGTTTGGCTCCCTCTTCCGAGTTTGATTATTCAATCACGGGGCAAAGATACGCGCCGCTTTGGTTTTTGTGCATCTGGCGAAGATTTAGTGCCAATTTGTCCCGCGTTGCCTTTCCCAGCCTATTCCGGCGGCAGGATTTTTTCGCCGTATTTGACGGCCACGCCCCGGTATTTTTCCTTGCCGAGCGTCACTTCGCAGGAGTAATTGTATTGGGCTTCCGACATCCCGTCGCTGGCCTTGCCTTTTTTGACGACTGCGCGGAGCGTTTGGCCCGCGTCGTTTTTCGTGGTGTATGTCCAAGTATCGCCTGCGACCGTCGGCTTCACCGCCGCGAACACGAACGCCTGCTCGCCGCCCGCTTCGCGGAAGACGATGTGCCCCTCGCCTTCGGTTGGGAAAATTTGCAAATTCCAGAACGGCTCGGTGCCGCTGCACCAGAACTCGTACGACTCGCAGCAGTTCATAAAGTTCAGAAAATCAACCGAATCCACGCGGGTCACGGCCAATGTGCCGTCGCCGCCGTCGGCTGCGGGCGGGCTGATTTTTCCGCGCAGGATGGCAAAAACGGGTTCGCCATCGTAGCTCGGTTGCAGGAGCAGTTTCGGGTAAAGTGTGTCGAGCGAGCGCGTCTGGTCGTCCACGCGGTAGGTTTTGCCGGAGGCGCAATCGCGGAAAATGCGGGCATCGCCGCTCGAAACGTACAGCCCGGTCAGGGATGTTTCGGGCGAGGCGGCGGCGGGTGCAGGGGCAGCGGAAGATGTTTCGTTTTTGGGCGAGCCGCCGCAGGCGGCCAGCGCAAACGTGAACAAAATGGGCAAGATTGCTTTCATGGAAATGTGGTGTTTGGCAACTTTTTTGACCACAAAGAACGCACCCGGCAGGCATTTCCCGAAAAACTCCGGCGGCTACATTGTGTCCAATCCACACGAAGCACCCAAAAACAGTTTTACATTTGCCCCTCGTTATCGTCAACAACATCAAAACATGGTCGGAAACCTTACCGAGAACAACGCGAAACTCAAGCGCGTCTTCATCGAACCCAAATTGCCCGAAGGGCTGGCCCCGCTCACCGAACTGGCGCACAACCTTTGGTGGTCGTGGAACCACGACGCTATCGAACTTTTCCGGGGCATCCATCCGCAAAAATTCGAGTCGCTGAATTTCAACCCCGTCGCCCTGCTCGACGAGCTGGGCGTTGAACGGGCGCAAGAGCTGCTGGCCGATGCCGATTTCATGGCTCGCATGAAGCGTTTGCACAAGGAATTCCGTGATTACATGAAAATCGCGCCGGGCAAAGGCGAGCCGAAAATCGCGTATTTCTGCATGGAATACGGCCTGCACCAGTCCATGCGCCTGTATTCCGGCGGCCTCGGCGTGTTGGCCGGCGACTATTTGAAAGAGGCCAGCGACCGCAACGCCAATTTCGTGTGTGTCGGGCTGATGTATCGCTACGGCTATTTCCAGCAGGAACTTTCGCTGCGTGGCGAGCAAATCCACCACCTCGACCCCGCCAAATTCACACAGCTGCCGCTCACGCCTGTCCGCGACGAGCGCGGGGATTGGCTCAAAATCCACGTCAACCTCGAAGGCCGCACCGTATGGGCCAAAGTTTGGTTGCTGCAAGTCGGGCGCGTGCCGCTGTACCTGCTCGACACCGACATTGACGACAACCGCTGGGAAGACCGCAACATCACGCACCAACTTTACGGAGGCGACAACGAGCACCGCCTGCGGCAGGAGTTGCTGCTCGGCATCGGCGGCGTGCGGGCCATCAAATCGCTCGGCATCAACCCCGATTTGTACCACCTGAACGAAGGCCATGCGGCGTTCCTCGGCCTCGAACGGCTGCGCAACTACATGAAAGACAAAGGCTTAGCATTCAACGAAGCCCTTGAAGTGGTGCGCTCCACGCAGCTGTTCACGACGCACACGCCAGTCCCCGCCGGCCACGACACATTCTCCGAAAGCCTGCTCCGCAACTATTTGTACGAGTTCACCTACGCCCTTGACATTTCGTGGGAAGACCTCATCGGGCTTGGCCGCATCAGCAAAAACAACCACGACGAGCCGTTTTCGGTCAGCCACTTTGCCATGCGGACTTCGCAGGAGGTCAACGGTGTGAGCCGCTTGCACGGCGAGGTCAGCCAAAAAATGTTCAATGAACTCTACCCCGATTACCACTACTCCGAAAGCTACGTCGGCTACGTCACCAACAGCGTCCACTTCCCGACTTGGGTGGCCCGCGAGTGGCTGGATCTGTACTCGGAAAAATTCGGCAAAGGCTTTTTGGACAACCAGACCGACCGGAAATTCTGGGAAAAAATCCACAAAGTGCCCGCTGCCGACATCGTGGCCATCCGCCGTACCCTGAAAAAACGCCTGCTCGATTGGGTGCGCCAATCCCTGCAAACCGACCTGATGCGCCGAGGCGAAAACCCGCGCTCCATTTTTGAAATCACGAACGCCATCCGCGAGGACGCGCTGGTGGTCGGCTTTGCCCGCCGTTTTGCGACGTACAAACGCGCCACATTGCTGTTCTCGAACGAAAAACGCTTGGCCGAAATCGTCAACAACGCCGACCGCCCGGTGATTTTCCTCTTCGCCGGCAAAGCCCACCCTGCCGACAAAGGCGGCCAGGAATTCATCCGCGCCATTTACAACACCACGAAAAACCCCGCCTTCAAAGGCAAGGTCATCTTCCTCGAAAACTACGGCATGGAAATGGCCAAACTGCTCACGCAAGGCGTGGACGTGTGGCTCAACAACCCCACGCGCCCGAAAGAAGCCAGCGGCACCAGCGGCATGAAAGCCGTGATGAACGGCGTGATGAATTTCTCGGTGCTCGACGGCTGGTGGTGCGAGGGCTACAAACCCGGCGCGGGCTGGGCATTGCCCGAACACGACACCTACGCCGACCCTGCCCTGCAAAACGAGCTCGACGCGGAGACGATTTACAACATCTTGGAAAACGACATCGTGCCGACGTACTACGAGCAGGACAAAAACGGCGTGTCCGAACGCTGGGTGAGCCACATCAAAAACACCATTGCCGACATCGCGCCCGATTTCGTGATGAAGCGGATGCTCGACGATTATCAGGCCCGTTTTTACTCGAAACTCGCCGCCCGCAGCCAAAAACTCAAACGCAATGACTACCAAGCCGCCCGCGAACTGACCGCGTGGAAGGCTCGCCTCCGCCGCGTGTGGGATGCCATCGAATTGGTGGAAATGCAGGCACCCGACACTTTCAACCGTTCGCTGCCGCTCGGCGAGCACTTCACGGCCTCCGTCACGCTCAACCTGCACGAACTGACGGCCTCCGATATCGGCGTGGAGCTCGTCTTTTTCCGCCGCAAAAGCGAGACCGAACTCAAACTCATCAGCACCCACGAGCTTTCGCCCAACGGACACAAAGGCCCGCAAGCCACCTATTCCTGCGACATCGCGCCGCAAAAAGCCGGCGTGTTCGAGTACGGTTTTCGGATGTTCCCGAAACACCCGCTGCTGCCGCACCGACAGGATTTTGGGTTGGTCAGGTGGCTGTAAACCATTGATTTACAGAAAGAAACCGCCCCCGTTCTGGCAAAGTGCCGGAGCGGGGGCGTTTGTGTTTTTTAGGGAAATGACGAGGCGTTTTTCAGCGCATGACGACCAATTTTTGGGCGAAAGCCCTGCCCGCGATTTGGCACCAATAAATGCCCGGTGCGAGGGTTTCGAGCGGCAGCACCACCCGGCCTTGATTGTCGGGTAGCGCGATTTCCAACACTTGGCGGCCCGTCAAATCGTGCAGCGCGAGCCTGTTGTCCCTCGGCCCCGACAGGCGGTACTCGACGGTCGCTTGCCCAGAGGCCGGGTTCGGATAGATGAACAAGGCTTCCCCCTCCTGCACCTGCGGCGGCGCATGGATGCTCACGGTGCTGGTGCAGGGTTTGCCGGGATTGTCTAAGGTGCTGAGGCGGTAGTTCGGAAAAGCGGGCATGGACGCACCGCAGCGCGTGGCGAGCACCAAGCCGCGCTGCTCCACGTCGCACTGCTGGCCGGGCAGGTCGGGATTGTGTACGACGTGCCAGTAGCGCGTGTCGCCGCCCGCCATGATGTAGATTTTGCAGTCCGGCCCCAGCTGGCACTGCCAAAAAAGAGTCGGAAAAGGCGTGGTGAACCCGTCCCACTCGGCCACCATCGTTTGCGAGGCCGAGATGTCCGGGGCCTGCAAATCCAACTGGTACAAAAACTGGCGGCACGACAGGTAGAGGTAGCGGTTGTTGGGCGAAACAGCGCAGCCGACCTCCCCAATGAACTGGTCGCCATATTCATAATGAATGGTGTCAAAATTTGTGAAAACGCCCGTTTCGCGGTCAAAATCGTACATCATCACCGGTTCGTAGCGGGCGGTGCGGAACATCTTGCTGCCGTCCGGCGAGAACACCATGGCCCCTTGGTTTTCATTGATGGGCAGCCCGGCAGCATTGGTTTTGATGCCGATGGTCTGTTTCAGGGTGTCTGTGATGCCGTCTTTTGTGAATTTCAGGACGTAGAACTCGTTGCCGTTGCGCCGGGGCGTGACCACCCACCAATCCTTGCCGTTGGCATGCTTAACGGCCACCAAGTCCGTGCGCGACAGGGTGTCGGACACCAGAGGGATGTTTTTCTCCGTCACGCGCCCCCTTCCGTTGTTGGCGTTCATGTCCACGGTGCTGGAAAAAAGCACGTCGCAGCGCGAGTAGGCTACATTGTAGATGTACCGTTTGTGGAACAGGCGGTACACGCCGGGCGAATCGGGCCAAGGGAGAATCAGCGCGTTCTGCGGGCCGCCGTTGTACCCCTCGCCATACTCGATGCACCACAGGGTGCGAAAGGTGCCGGGATTGAGCAGGTCGCCGTTTTCCATGGTTTCGCCGTTCGCGTGGGCAATTTCGCAGCCGTTGGTGAAAAAAAGCAGTTTGCCCGTCGTGTCGCAGATGCTGGCATTGGTGGTGTACATGTTCTGCTTGCGCTGTTTGAAAATGGATTTGACTGGGTTGAAATTGAAATCCACCACATTGCCACCATAGCCTGTTATTGAGTCAGAGTTCTCGTTTTGACGGCCTGTTACCCAAATTTTATCATGTTTTTGAGCAAGACCGCTGATATAGCAAAGACTTAGAATAGAAATACATAGTGCTTTCATAAAAGCAGAAATAGCCCAACCAAACGCTCAAGCGTCTGGTTGGGCCAAGTTTTTTTTGTAGCCTTATCGGCTGATGACGAGTTTGGAGATGGTTTTCTGGCTGCCGGCCGTTGGGATTTGGCACCAGTATATGCCCGGAGGCAACACTTGCAAAGGCAGCGTCAAGCGGCCCTGTTGCTCCGAAAGGGATGTTTCAAAAACCACTTTCCCGAACACATTGTACAGAAGCAGCCTGTGCTCAGAGTATTTGGACCGGCGGTAATCAATGGTGACGGCATCGGAGGCCGGGTTTGGATAGACACGCATGATTGGCTGCGCCTCGCCCGTTTGCGCGTAGTTGCGTTCTTCGGCGGGTTGGCAAATGATGGCATCATCATATACAGTAGGCACCTCATCAGTGATTGCCAGCAGCGCACGAGCGCGCAGCACGGCCTCGCCGTCGCTGAGGGGGCAAAGGCCCGCGATACCGCCCAAAGCATTGAGTTGGGTGGCCGTAAATTCAAAACTGCCAAGCCCGATGGTGTGCAGGAAAATATCGTTGACCGTTTTTTCGTGCTGCTCCCAGGGGTCGAACGCAATCAGGTTGTTGTTCTGGGTTATTAGCGCGTTGATTGTGGGCAGCCGCTGGAGCAGGTGGTTGTGCAATATGGTTACTTTTTGGCCAGAAACCAATTCGATGCTGCCTTGTATTTCACTTCTGGCATCCACCAAGTCGAGGCTGTCTTGGTGCGCCAAACCCGTCGCGGTCAAAGCCGCTTCCACTTGGCCCAAGGCCGAAAAGCCTTCCTGCAATTGGTCTTCCGCCTCGACCAAAGCGGTCTGGTCGGCCTGTGAAATCACAAAAGCTTGGCGGATGCCCGCTCGCACGGCGGAGAAAGCGGCTATCCCGTTGCTCTGTGCGCCGTTCAAAAACGCCGCAATTTCTTGGTTGCCCGTGTGCGGGTTGCCTTCCTCGGTCAATCGTTCGTACAAACGGTTGCGGGCAATCCAGTTGTTCAAAGCCGTGTGTTGCTCCCCGCCGATGGTGCCGTGTACGATAGACAAGTCTTCATCCAGCCCTGTGCCAGGGCCGTTGGGATTGACGAGGGACGCACACAAGTAGGAGGAATTGGTATTGTTATTGTCGAGAAACCAGTTGGCAGGACTGAAAGTTGGTGGCATAAACTGCGGGTTTTCAGCCACATCCACGATAAACGGTGAGTTCGTCGGGTCGCCCAAACAATTGGCGCCGATGCTTGTGAAGCCACCGCCCCAGATATTGCCCCGGTGCTCTTGCTTGCCGATGACCGCGCTTGCTCCGAGCAGCATCCCGGTCTCGTTTTCGGTCATGGAGTTGCCCGCCACGTCGGCGGCCCTGCGGCCCGAAAGCATGCCCTCGAAATGGAGGCCGTTTTTGGTTCGGTACGCGCCATTGCACCAAAAATTGCTGCGCGAAGGGTGGGTAGCGAGGATGCCGTCGCTTTTACCGCCCACGCCTGCCACATGATTGACATCAAAAGTGTTTTGGTCCCCTCCCTCGATTTTTATGCCGTGCAGGTTTGATGCCACATTGCTTAGGGTAATCACATTACCGGTTGCAGTTAGTTTATTCGCTGCACCTATCAACAAGGCCGTTGCGCCGTTTGTCATCGTGATTTGGTTGGCTGTAAATTGCCCACCTGTTTGGGAAAGCAAATCGCCGGAACCGCCCGTGGAAATCCCAATACCTTTTTCGTTGTCATTCATAGTGACCCGATTGGAGCCTACCGTAAACTGATTCGGCAATGAGGCTGGTTGAAAGGTTTTAATGCCCCAATCTCGTGCCTTTACGGTGTTTCTATTTAAGTTCAGCCGACTGTTTGATGTTGGGAGTGCATCTATCCCGACTTTCACCATTTCAATCGTGTTTTCTTTGGCATCTAATGAGCCAAGATTGAGTTTTATT
>JBKBIC010000043.1:0-19031 GCA_046299435.1 Saprospiraceae bacterium | reverse complement strand
GCTTTTGCTCCAAAAATTCGATTGTCATCAGCTGTCAGGGTAGTGTTCCGAGCATCTATAGCCATGCCCTTGGCCGAGCCTCCGCCGACATACCCCGGCCCGGGCGATTCTTCATACATGTTCATGAAGAGATTGCCCGAAATACTCCCTCGTGAGTTAAAGGCGAATACCCCATTTTTGAGGTCTTTAAATGAATTACCAGTCAGGTTTATTGGTATATCGTTGGTCACGACCCCACAATAACTACGTCCATTGGGGGCTGGGGACTGACCAGAGTAAGAAGCATCAAGAAACCCTTGCGAGCATTTGAATGTGTTGCCCACAATCAGCGCGTCGGTCTTTGGAGTGTTAGCCCCAGTAGAAGCCTCAACAAAAACCCCAATGTTGTTTTCGTCAAACGTGTTGTTGACAATTCTGGCCTCTCCTCCGCGCTTGACCAATACAGCATTTTGCGCGTCTTTGAGTGTAGCGTTTTCCATGTTCAAGGCAGATGAGGCATTTACGGTTATGCCTTTCCACATACCGTCGCAGCCGGATATTTTAGTGAATAAGCCCGGAAAAAAGCTTAGCGTGTTGTTACTGGCTATTGTTATGCTGCCACCGGGTGTGAACAACAACTCGGAGGCACCAAGTGCTACCTGACCAGTAATGGGTTCGGATATGGTTATATCGCTTACCATATAAGCCGCTCCGTAATCAAAAGCATTTACAGTGCCTGATAAATTTTTAAAGATTTGGTGATTAAAAGGCCTCGGAGCTGACCAATAAGGGTTTGAGGTCCACCCCCAGACAAACTCTCCGAATGTTGTGGGAAATGTCACGTTTCCACCATTGTACCTTAGTTGAAAATGGAAAGTCTTCTTCTCATTAGGCTCGAGTACAAATACTACTTCATTGTTGGGGCTATTCGGTTCTCTAATGCTTAATACCCGCCGACCAGATGTTGATGTAGGCTTGTCAGAATTGAAATCCATGCCCATGGAAGGCATATCGAAATCAAAAATAGAAGTCAGATACTCAACACGGACTTTAAAATAAGACCTTGTGTTAGATCCCGTAGCTGTTAAAGTATATGTGCATAGCGTCCTGTCTGGCACACAATCTTTGACAATGTTGGTTTGGTTGCAAGTCATTCCGAATCGAGGTTCTTCGGGGCAAGTGTAATCCGGCGAAAGTTTGGGTTGGAAATGCCTCCATTTTGTGCAGTTTGTGGGCGTAAACAAAGCACTGGGATTGTCGCCTGATGAAAAGGACAAATCTGTGCATTCGGCATCGGCGCACATGAATCCGGGAGATGAGACACAATCACTTGCCGGAGTGTGGGGTAGGCCAAGTAGGTGGCCCACTTCGTGCATTATGAGTTGTGGGCAGGCTGCCCCGCCACCTATGAAAGCAAGCCCCTCGTCGGCGTGTCCTCCGCCGCTACCAGAGTAAAAGTAGAGTATGCCATCATAGCTAACGCACGGGTAACGATTAGCAAAATCGCTTTTAATCGCTTGTCGCCAGCTGCTCCAGCCGCCACTACCCGAGGAGACGGTCGAGACATAGTTTGGGTGAAAGATGAGGCTGAATGAAAGAGCATACGGCGTGAAAACGGCATTTAATGCGGCAATACCCGCTTCTGCTTTTTGTTCCGCGAAAGTACGTGCCGCTGATACATTCCCCCCTCCATATGTGTTCACAAATCCCTGGTCCATCAATATGACTATATTGAAAAACGAGGGCTGCACACCGCCGTTGTTGGGCATTTGGCATTGGGGCCAGCATTGGGCACTAAAAAATAAGAAAAAGCCCAATGGGAGGACAATCCTACAAAGAGTATCCTTGGTGTTGCGGTGTTGCGGTGTTGCGGTGTTGCGGTGTTGCGGTGTTGCGGTGTTGCGGTGTTGCGGAAAATCAGATTTTTTGTCATACTGAAAAGTTTAGGTGGTGAATTTTGCCAAATGGCTACCCCAATTTGGGGGGGCGAGGCACATTGACGCATTTTCTTAACCGGCTTTTGCCTTTAGCCGACACATATCTTTTTGTCGGAGTCGGTGGCTTTTCCCAAGTCATTGATTGCCAGCACAATCGGTTCGAGTACGGTTTTCGGATGTTCCCGAAACACCCGCTGCTGCCGCACCGGCAGGATTTCGGGTTGGTCAGGTGGCTGTGAGATGACGAGAAAGCGAGACAGCGAGGTGACGTGCAAACGCCCCCGTTCTGGCAAGTGCCGGAGCGGGGGCGTGTGTGGTTGGGGTGTTCATTCCGTTGTTTTCAACGCTTCAACTTTTCCACATTTCCCCTCAATTCAAAATCACCACTTTGGCAATCACGGCATCGGGCGAATCGAAACTTTCGGAGCTGGTCGCAAAAACGAGGTACACGCCCGAAGCCACCCGACGGCCCAAATAGTCGCGCCCGTCCCAGACGGCTTGGCCGCCGAGTGCGGTGCCCTCGTACACGAGTTTGCCGGAGACATCGGTGATTTTCACGTTCGCGTCGCGGGCAAGGCCGTAGATGGCAATCGGGCCGTCGTAATCGGGGCGCACGGGATTGGGGTAGGCGTAGGGTTTTTGCGAATTGATTTTGCCGCCCGCGACGGCCTCCGTGCGGAGCACTTGCAGCCCTTTTTCGGTGCCAATCCATGCCTCGCCGTTGGCGGGATTGATGGCGATGTCGGTGATGTTGTTGTCGAAAAGCGGGCTGTTGGTGGCCGTGAACCGCCCGACCTGCTCGGTCACGTCGGCGGCCAACACAAAAATTCCGTTGAAAGTGCCAAACCATTTGCGGTTCGCACCGTCCACTGCGATTGTCCGAACGTCTTCAGTTTCAAGGAGATAGCCGTTGAAATCGTCCACTTTTATGATGCGGAGCGAGCCTTTGCAGTTCGTTTCGTCGAACACGTTGGAGCCGCACTCGAAGCTAATCACGCCTTTTTGGGTGCCTATCCACACGTCGCCGTCGAGGTCAACGGCCAAGCAGTTGACGGTGTTCGAGGGCAGGTTGGAGTTGGAGGTTGTGATGACGCGGTAGCGGTCGTCGCCGGGCGAATCAATGTCGTCGCCGGAATCGTACACCAACACGCCGCCGCCCAAGCCGATGACAAACCATTTGTACCCGCTTTGGTCCACGACGACTTGCAGCAGGTTGTTGGCCGTCGCGCCCGCGAAATTGCGGAACGAGCCGTCGGCTTTCCGCACGGCAATCGGGGCCTGCGCGTCGTAATTGCTAATCCAAAGGTTGTTGTCCGCATCGAAGGCCAAGCCGCCGATGGCCGTCCGGGTGGGGCCGGATGCGCCAGCGTTTTGCAAAATGGAATTGTCCTTCGTGAAGCATTTGACCGCGCCCGCCGAATTTTCAATCAGTCCGCCGACCCAGCTGCCGACGTAGAAAACATCCTCCTCCGGGTGGGCGGCCACGCGCCACATATCGGCGTAGCAATCGCCCGCTTGCAGTTCGGGATTGGTCTGGATGGAAAACTGCGACCAGCCGCCGTCCTCAAAAACGTACGTCCCGTCGCGGCGGTACGGCGGCGCGAGGTCGCTGGCCGGGCCGGGCGTGGCGACGAAAACCTTGCCCCCCTGCGCGATGGAAATATCGGTGCTTTGGTGGTTGAACGGCGAGTTGTACCGAAAGCGGTCGCACTGGTTTTTGGCCAAATCGTAAAAACGGAAATCCTCCAAATCGTCGGCAAACCAGAATTTCCGGCTGCCGTCCTCCACCGCGTACAGCGGGCGGATGGCCTCGCACGGCGTTTGGATTTCGGTGGCCGAGCCGCTCGCATCGCGGTACTGCACCCGCCCGACGAACTGCTCCTTCCAGCCAACGACCAAGCCCGCGCCTTCGGTGGTCAAGTAGCGGACACTCTGGGTGGGGTGCGATTCGATGGTTTCCAGCGTGCCGCCGTCGAAACGCATCAAGTTTTTGTCGCTGCCGAAAAACAAATCCCCCCCGAAAACAGCCATCGGCCCGACTTCATAAGCCGCCGGAAAGCCCACTTTTTCGTCCATGAAAATCCACTGGCCGAAGTCCGCCGGATTGTCGTAACTCGTTGAAAGCCTGAACATTCCGTCCTCCGTGCCCATGTAAAAATATCCGTCAAAAACGGCGAACGAGCGCACTTCCCGCCCGGTGAACACGGTGTATTCCACCTCCTCGCGTTCGAGGTTGAGTTTCACCACGCCGAAGCCGCAAGCGAGGTACGCGCTCTTGCCCTCGAAAAAGATGTCGTAGATTTTTTTGTCGCCGATGAGCGTCGTGTTCTTTTGGATGAACGGCATATTGGTCACGGAGCCGCCCGCGTCGGGCCGCCACAGGTCAATATTGCTGTTCGAGTACGTCAGCACGAGCACGTTGGCGGTGGGGTTGAAGCGAATCACGCCCATGCCGATGTCGCTCAGGCCCTCCACTTTCGTCAAAAAACGCGGCGAGCGGTCGGTTTTGTCAATCTCGACGACAGCCCACTCGGTCGCGCAATAGACTTTGTCCGGGCTGTTGGTCACATACCGGACGCGCTGCCACGGCAAATGCTGTTGCCATTGGCCGAGTTTCAGGTCGGAAAGCGTGTCGCGGCTGGTTTGCGCGGGCGCGGCAGCTGCGCCCAAAACCAAAAAAGCAAAAAGGAAGCGAAGGTGCATGGTCTGGTGAATGTGCTGATGTGTTGAAACCTTGCCGGTTTTCACTCGCAAAGGTGCAAGCGGCGGGCGGGCGGTTGCCCGTGCCGCGAAGTTCCACTACGCAAGTCGGTTCGGATGTCCATTTTTGCCACATGAAAACGAAGCAATCGTTTTGGAGCCGATTCCCGATGTGGCTGGCCGGTGCGTGGCTGGCCTGCGCCGCGCCTGTTTGCGCCCAAAACCCGGAACAAACCCTTGCCTTTGCCCGCCAACAAGTGGCCGCAGGCAACACCGTATTGGCCGCTAAAACTTACCAAAGGCTCGTGTTTTTCACCGGCGACCGCTACCGAGAGGAGTGCTACGCGCAGCTGGCCGGGCTTTTTTTCGAGGCCAGCGATTTCGGGAAAAGCGTGCAGTATTTCGATTTGCTATACCACGCGGCCCGCACCGATAGCCTTCGTTTCGAGGCGGTTTTTGGCAAGGCTGGGGCACTGCTTTTGCAACAGGAGCACCAAAAAAGCTTGCTCGAACTTTTCGCCCTGCCGCCCGATTTGCCCGAAAAATGGCGCACCCGGCGGGCTTTGTACCTCGGCGCGGCGCATTTCGGGGCGCGGGATTTCGACGCGGCAGAGGCTGCCCTGCTCGAAATTTTACCGCACGAAAACTCTGCCGCGCGGGCGCAACTGCGGCATCTCATGGACAAAGCCCGCCGCATTGACCGCAAAAACCCGAGGGCTGCCCGCATCCTCAGCATGGTGCTGCCCGGCGCGGGACAGTTCTATGCCGGCGACATCAAAAACGGCCTCAACTCGCTGATGCTCAATGCGTTGCTGGCCTATTGGTTTGTCGCAACGGCGCAGGGCTACTCGTTTTTTGATGCGTCCTTCACGGTGATGCCCTGGTTTTTCAGGTACCACGCAGGCGGCTACAAACGCACCGCCACTATTTTGGAACACCAAAAAGACGAGCGGCTGCGCCGCACTTTTCGCAGCATCCTGTCGGTGCAGGGAATTGGGAATTAGGAATTTCCTCAATTCCCAATTCCCCAACTACCTTGCTTCGCAAAAACGGATATGGATTTTTTGAAAAATATTGGCTTTGCGGTGGTTGTGTCTGTGCTGTTCGCGGCTTGCGGCAACGATGCCCAGCCGCCAGTGAGCCGCACCGAAAAAATCGCCTCGGCCTACTGCGAATGCACGGCCCAACTGGCCGAATTGAACAAAAAAGTGGCCACTTTGGCCGCCGACACCGCCGCTGCGAAGGATATGCGGGCGTATTTTTCGCAGATTCAGGAGGAATACCAGCGGGCGAAGGACTGTTCGGCCACGATTGTCGGGCAGTTCGGGAAGCTCAAAGAGGAGGATTTCGCGGGCGTGGAAAAAGCCCTGCAAGGCAAATGCCCCGACCTGACCGAGCAGCGCGACCTCCTGCGCGAAATGCTGGGCGAGTAATTTTTTCAGGGACGAGGAATGAGGGACGAGGAATGATTTTCTCGTCCCCCAGTCTCCGTCCTCGTTGTCCCTAAAATCATGCGCGAAACCAAATTCATCGAACAGAACCAAGAAAAATGGGCGGAGTACGAGGAAATGCTCCGCCAAAACCGGAAAGACCCGGACAAGCTGAACGACTTGTTCGTGCAAATCACGGACGACCTGTCGTATGCCCGCACGTTTTACCCGAACCGGTCGGTGCGGGTGTATTTGAACGGCCTCGCGCAGCAGATTCTGCACAGCGTCTATCGGGGCCGACGGTTCCCGATGTCGCGGCTGTGGCGGTTTTGGGCGGACGAGATGCCGCAGGTGATGTGGGAGGCGCGCCGGACGCTGTGGTTGTCGTTCGCCATTTTCGCGTTCGCGGTGCTGTTGGGCGTGGTTTCGAGCATGATTGAGCCGGATTTTGCCCGCATCATCCTCGGCGACGGCTATGTGGACATGACCATCGAAAACATCGAAAAGGGCGACCCGATGGCGGTTTACAAAGAGCGCGAGGCATTCGGGATGTCGCTTGGCATCGCGCTGAACAACCTTTGGGTCGCGCTGCTGACGGCTATTCTGGGGGTGCTGGCCTCGCTTGGCACGGTGTTTTTGCTGCTGACCAACGGCATCATGCTCGGCTCGTTTCAGTGGTTTTTTGTGGAGCGCGGGCTTTTTTGGGACTCTTTCCTGACGATTTGGATACACGGCACGCTCGAAATCAGTGCCATCATCATCGCTGGGGCGGCTGGGCTGACGGCGGGTTCGGGGCTGCTGTTTCCGGGCACTTATCGCCGTTTGCAGGCTTTCCAGATTTCGGCGCGGCGCGGCATGAAGATTTTTATCGGGTTGGTGCCGGTGTTTGCGCTGGCCGCTTTTTTCGAGGGCTTTTTGACCCGGTTCACCCAAACGCCGGACGTGGTGCGCGGGGCGTTCATCCTCGCGTCGCTGGCTTTTGTGCTTTGGTATTTTGTGTGGCTGCCGCACTGGAAGGCGCGGCGCGGCGATTTTTCGGAACCGCTCCGCGACAAGGAACTGCCGCCCGACCGCCCGTTCGTGCTGGATTTCAGGGAAATCAAAACCTCTGGCGAGATTTTCTCCGATGTTTTCACTGTGCTGAAACGCCATCCGGGCACGGTCATGGGCAGTGTCGTAGCGGCCTCGATGGTGTTTGTGCTGGCAGCTTTCGGCTTTTCGGGCCAACCGCCCGCCGATACTTTCACTTTCCCATCGGAGCTGAACGGCGCGGTCTCTGGGGCAGAGGCGTTCTTTGGCGGCGACAAAATGGCGTGGCTATTCCATCTGCAAATCGTGCTGCTCATGGGGCTTACTACGTTGGTTTTCAAGGTGTTGGAGCGCGAAATGCCCGACGGCTTGCGCCCCGTGCTTTCGGGTAGCCAAAGTTTTGCGGCGATGTTTTCCACCGTGCCCTATCTGGCCACGCTGGCCTATATTTTCCGCGCATCGCATGACATTGGCTGTTGGTTGTTTTTGGTTTTTTTGTGCCCGATTCTTTCGTTGACAGCTTTCGTGTTGCGTTTCGAGTCGCTCAACTTGTTCTCGGCGTTTTTGCGGGCCATGTCGCTGATGCGTTGGAGCGTGGGCTTTTTGATTGGGCTTATCGCCGTCAATTTTGGGGTGCTGTTGTTCTTGTTCCTCGATTCGCCCGTGTTCGGGTTGTTCGCTGAATTTTTGAGCATGAGCGTCCAGGCCGAAGGCGACAATGTCCGCAATTTCACGGCCGTGCTTTTGACCTTCGTGGCCTCCTCGTTCATCTATTTTTCTATTTGGACGATTATGCTGAGCGGTGCTTTGCAATATTTTTCTTATCGTGAAATATCCGACGCATTATCGCTGCGGGAGGGCATCGAACAAGTAGGCCAGTCCCGGAAAATCAGGGGCTTGGCGCGGGAGTAAAACCTTTGTGTCTCATGCAAAACCTGCTCAAAATACTATTCGTGTGCTGTTGGCTGCCATTGGCTTTGCCCGCGCAGGATAGTGTATTCGTTGAGCCTGAAATATTGGAGGCAATAGAGGATGGGACATACACCGAACAACCTGCCGCCGCAACCGCCCATCCGCCCCGCGAAGCCGCCCCGGTAGCATTGCGGCAAGTGCCTGAAAACCAATGGGAAAAAGCGGCGGGCGACCTCGATTTCAGCAAAGACCAGCCCAACGAACCCAAGCCCAAACAGCCACCGACCCAGCTCCCGACGCTGGACGCGGACTGGGCTTTTTGGGGCAAAGTGCTGCAAATACTGGCGATTGCGATTGTCGTTTTCGGCCTCGGCTACGCTATCTATCGCATGACGCAGGAACCTGCGAACCGCCAAATCGCCCGCGACGGCGCGACCATAACTTTTGATAATGTGGAGGAATACCTGCACGAAAGCGACCTCGACCGCTTCCTGCGGGAGGCTTTGGCGGCAGGCAATTTCGCGCTGGCCCTGCGGTTCCATTTTTTGCAAATCCTGAAACTGCTCTCCGAAAAACAAGCCATCCAATGGTCGCGCGAAAAAACCAACCGCGACTACCTCCGCGAGATGCGCCCGCACCGGCTTGCGGCGGAATTTCGGGCCGTGACCCATGCCTACGAGCGCGTCTGGTATGGCAACCTCCGCCTCGACGAAAGCGAATTTGCCCGACTCGAAACGCCGTTCAAAAATTTGAAACAACAATTATTGTAGATGCCAGATTTGAGATGTCAGATTTCAGATGCTACCGCCCTCAATCATTGGCCTGTCTGAAATCTGGCATCTCACATCTGGCATCTCAAATCAGAAAGATGCAATTCGAAAACACACTCGCCTTTGCCCGCGCCCTGGACGCGGCTGACCCGCTCAAAAATTTCCGCGACCAATTCTTGTTTCCGCAGCACGACGGCCAGCCTGTGCGGTATTTCTGCGGCAATTCGCTCGGTTTGCAGCCCAAAGCCATCCGCGCTGCCCTGCTGGCCGAGCTCGACCAATGGCAAACACACGGCGTGGAGGGCCACTTTCGCGGCGAACTGCCGTGGATGTACTACCACAAATTCCTCACGCAGCAGTCGGCCCGGCTGGTCGGGGCATTGCTGCATGAGGTTGTGGTGATGAACACCTTGACCACCAACCTTCACCTGATGATGGTCTCGTTTTACCGCCCGACGGCGCGGCGTTTCAAAATCATCATGGAAGGCGGCGCATTTCCGAGCGACCAATATGCGGTGGAGACGCAGGTGCGCTGGCACGGATTCGACCCGGCGGAAGCCATCGTCGAACTGAACCCGCGCCCCGGCGAAGAGACCTTGCGGACGGAGGACATCCTGCAAATCATTGAAAACGAGGGCGATGCGACCGCGCTCGTGCTGCTTGGCGGCGTGAATTATTACACCGGGCAATTTTTTGAACTGGAAAAAATCACCGCCGCCGGGCATCGCGCCGGGGCGATGGTGGGCATTGACTTGGCGCACGCGGCGGGCAATTTGCCGCTCCGCTTGCACGATTGGGGGCCGGATTTTGCGGTGTGGTGCAGCTACAAGTACCTCAATTCTGGCCCCGGCGGCCCGTCCGGCGCGTTTGTCCACGAACGCCACGCCGACCGCCCCGACTTGCCGCGCTTCGGTGGCTGGTGGGGCCACGACGAGGCCGTGCGCTTCCAAATGCGGAAGGGTTTCCGGCCTATGCGGGGCGCGGAAGGCTGGCAGCTGAGCAATGCGCAGATTTTCAGCTTTGCCGCGCACAAAGCCAGCCTCGACATTTTCGACGCGGCGGGCATGGACAACCTGCGGGCCAAAAGCTTGCAACTGACTGGTTTTCTGGAATTTGTGCTGAACGAAGCGAACGCCGCGCGCCCGCTTTTCAAAATCATCACACCCACCGCCCCCGCCGCGCGGGGCTGCCAACTTTCGATGCTGACGGGCGAAAATGGCCGGGCGATTTTTGAGCACCTCGCCGCGCAAGGCGTGGTGGCTGATTGGCGGGAGCCGAACGTCATCCGTGTTGCGCCCGTGCCGCTGTACAACACGTTCGAGGATGCGTGGCACTTGGGGGCGGCGTTGGCGAGTTTTCCGGGTTAAAGAACTGCCGGATTTGCGATTTTGGATTTACGACCGACGATTTTCCACACACACACGTCCGGGCCTGAAACAGCGCAAAAAGGAGCAAAAAATCGTCGGTCGTAAATCCAAAATCGTAAATCCAGCGGCCTCATTTCAGGCTGCCCACCATGTCTTCCGGGCGCACCCACTCATCGAATTGCTCCGCCGTGACGAGGCCGAGCGCGATGGCTGCTTGTTTGAGCGTGGAGCCTTCTTTGTGCGCTTTTTTGGCAATGGCGGCGGCGTTGTCATAGCCGATTTTGGTGTTCAAAGCCGTGACCAACATGAGCGAATTGTCTAATTGCTCTTTGATGCGCGGCAGATTGGCCTCGATGCCGACGGCGCAGTTGTCGTTGAACGACACACAAGCGTCGCCGAGCAAACGGGCGGACATCAGGAAATTGAAAATCATCATCGGCTTGAACACATTGAGCTCGAAGTGGCCTGTCGCGCCGCCGATGTTGATGGCCACGTCGTTGCCCATGACTTGGGCACAGACCATCGAAAGGGCCTCCGGCTGGGTCGGGTTGACTTTGCCGGGCATGATGCTGGAGCCGGGTTCGTTGTCGGGGATGATGATTTCGCCGATGCCCGAACGCGGGCCGGAGGAGAGCATCCGCACGTCGTTGGCGATTTTCATCAGGCTGACGGCGGCGGTTTTCAGTGCACCGTGCGCCTCGACGATGGCATCGTGGGCGGCCAGTGCCTCGAATTTGTTGGGTGCGGTGACGAACGGGTGGCCGCTCAGTTCGGCGATTTTCTGGGCCACCAATTCGGCGTAGCCTTTCGGCGTGTTCAGGCCGGTGCCGACCGCCGTGCCGCCGAGCGCGAGTTCGGCAAGGTGCGGCAGCGTGTTGCGGATGGCGCGCTGGGCGTGGTCGAGTTGGGCGACGTAGCCCGAAATTTCTTGGCCGAGCGTCAGCGGCGTGGCATCCATGAAGTGCGTGCGCCCGATTTTCACGACGTGCATGAACTCTTTGGACTTGGCGGCCAGCGTGTCGCGCAGCTTGGCGATGCCGGGCAGCGTGGTCTCGACCAACATTTTATAGGCCGCGATGTGCATGGCCGTCGGGAAGGTGTCGTTCGACGATTGGCTTTTGTTCACGTCGTCGTTGGGGTGCAGCACCTTTTTTTCGTCGGTCAGTTGGCCGCCCGCGAGGACGTGCGCCCGGCCGGCAATGACTTCGTTGACGTTCATGTTGGACTGCGTGCCGGAGCCAGTTTGCCAGACGACAAGCGGGAATTCCGCATCCAATCGGCCCTCCAAAATCTCGTCGCAAACACGGGCGATGAGGTCGGTTTTTTCCTGCGAAAGCACGCCTAACTCATTGTTTGTCAGGGCCGCCGCTTTTTTCAGGATGGCAAATGCGCGGATGATTTCGACGGGCATCCGGGTGGCCGGGCCGCCGATTTTGAAGTTGTTTTTCGACCGTTCGGTCTGGGCGGCGTAGTAAGCGTCAATCGGCACTTCGACGATGCCGAGGCTGTCTTTTTCTTTGCGAAACTGCATTTTTCCTTCGGAATGATGAGTGATAGTGATGAGTGCTGGTTTGGGAAAGGCGCGGCAAAATTCATCATTTATCGCGCATCGCTCACCATTCAAGGTTGCTTTTTGGCAAAGACCGCCTCGGCCAGCCACAGAAAACGGTCGAGGAAGGTGTTGAGGTTTTTCTCGAAATTGGGGTCGGTGAGGTTGCCCGCTTCGTCGAATTTGAGGTGCACCTGCGGCACGTTGAACATCTGCGGAATCGGGAATCCGCCCACGCCGAGCACCAAGTGCTGCATCTCCATCGCCGCCCGGATGCCGCCCATCATGCCCGTCGAGACCGACGAAACGCCCACTACTTTGCGGGCAAATTCTTGGTCTTTCAGGTAGTCCACCGCGTTTTTCAGTGCAGAGGTGTAGGTGCCGTTGTACTCCGGCGACACGAAAACAAAGGCATCGGAAGCGCGGATTTTTTCGGCAAAATCGGCCAGCCCGGCGGGCGGGTTCGGGTGGCGTTGGAGCACTTCTTCGATGATGGGAAAATTGTACGCAGCCAAATCGAGCACTTCCACGCTATGACTGCCGCGCTGCTGGAAGGCTTTTTCGAGGCCGAGCGCGACACGGTGCGATTTGCGGTCAATGCGTGTGCTGCCGGAGATGATGCTGATGTGCATGAAAGGGTATTGGAAAATTTAGAAACCGGGAAATTGGAAATTGACGCTGGGGCACGGAGCCGTGCCCGATTTCTGATTTCCGGTTTCTAAATTTCCAACCCACCCACTTTGTTCACTCGTCCTTCTTTTTCTTGAATTTCCCGTCCTTCCAAGCCTGAAAAAACTGGCCCCAAGCCAGCGGGCTGAAGATGTTCATTGGCGGCGTTTGGCCGATATAGGTGTACTCGCGGCTTTGCTGGCGCAGGTAGTAGTTCGCGCTTTCCTTGCCGCCGAACGGCACGATGTTGCCGTTTTTGGCGGCCTCGGCGAGGTAGTCGTTGGCGAGGTTTTCGGCGGCACGGCGTTGGAGCTCGGGGGTCACGTCCATTTTCAGGAAGTCAATCTTGAAGTGCTCCTTCGATGGCCAGGGAAAGATGATAGTTTCGGGCAGGTTGATGGAGTCCTGCGTCATCAGCTGCACGATGGAATAGCGGTCGGCACTCAGGCTGTCGGGCATGGTGACGGTAACGGTCGTGAAGCCGAGGCTCGAAAACCGCACCTTGTCGTTTTTTTCGATGACCATCGTAAAAAAGCCACGCGCATCGGAGTAGGTGCCCCGGTTTTTGTTCGGGATGAACACGGTGGCGTATGGCACCGGGATGAGCCGCCCGCCCAAATCGGTGAGCAAAAGCCCGGAAAACTGCACGAGTTTTGGCTCTTCCGGCTTCGGGGCGGCAGGCGTGGGCGTTTGCGCCGAAGACAGAAAATGGAACGAAAACAGCAGGGCGAGGGCAGCAAAAAGTCTTTTCACGTGGACGTTTTTTGAAAATGTAAGCGGACAAAAGTACGCGGGCAGAACGCTTCGCACGGCGAAATTGCTCAACGGCCCAGCTCTGGCTTAACGTATTTTTAACCGGGAGCGTTGCTCTGGGCCAGAAGGCGACGATGCCAATCAAAGCTTTGGTTACTTTTGCCCCCGCAATTTTTCAGGGAAATTGGGGTTAAAAGTGTCGCAAATACGCCCAACGACCATCCAAACATTCAAAATCGCACACTCAAAAATGTTGAACAAAACACCGTTCCTCATCGTCGCAGCCCTGTTCGTGGCCGCCGCGCTGCCCGCCCAGACCACCTACAAGTACGGCCACATGAACTTCGGCAACCTTGTGGAGCAAATGCCCGACGTGAAGGCTGCCGAGGCGCAATTGAAAGTCTTTTCCGACAAGCTCACGGCCACCGACGACTCGCTCACCAAAGCGTTTCAGGCTGATTATGAGGTACTTGCGAAGGCTTACCAAGCCGGCGAACTGACCCCGCTCGTGGCCCAGCAAAAACAGGCCGAGCTGGAAAAACGCCAGCAAGCCATCCAAGAATTCGAGGAAAACGCCAACAAAATGGTTTCGGAAAAGCGGAACGAACTGCTCAAACCCATCCTCGACAAAGTGCAGGAAGCCGTCAACAAAGTGGCGAAGGCCAACGGCTACGCGATGATTTTCGACACCAGCACGGGCGCGGCCTTGTACGCCCTCGAAACGGAGGACATCTCGCCGTTGGTCAAAAAACAACTTGGCTTGCAGTGATTTTCAAAAACCAATCGGCGCGGAAGCAGGGGCATTGCCCGGTGCTTCCGCGCCGATTGGTTTTTTGAATGGCGACCTCAAATGTTCAGGTAGGCCATCAACGAGTCATATCGTTCGCGGACGGCCTCGGAGTGCTCCGTTTCGTCGTGGAATTCCTTGATTTCATATTCGTACCTGCCGAGGGCGGCAATGACGCGGCCCAAGTCGTGGCGGTTGAGTTTGAGCGTCACCTCGACAGTCTCGGATTGCAGGCTGGAGGAAATGAACGCGCTCAAAATTTTTGAGTCCTCATCTTCCACGATGCGGGCGATTTGCGCCAAAGAATAGTCGCGGGCGGGCATTTCGAGCACCAGAATCCCGCCCGGCTCGGCAAAGGAATTTGTGTTGGCAAAGGAGCGCAGCAGGTCGTTTTGCGACACGAGGCCGAGGTATTTGCCTGCCTCGTCCACGACCGGGATGATGGTCAGCCGGTTTTCGCCCATGACCCGCATGACCTCGAAAACGTGATCGTTTTCCGACACCGAAAAGTGCCGCAGCATCGAAAAATCGTACTCGCCGACGGGTTCGTACAGTTTGTGGTTGAAGATGTCCTCCTCCGAAATGATGCCCACGAGCCGACCGTCGTCCGCCGTCACCGGGAGGTGCTTCACATGGAAATCACTCAAAAAATGGAAAGCGTCCTTGCCCGTTTGCCGAAGCGTGAGCGCAGGTATCTCGCTGGAAATGAGTTGTTTAGCTACCATAAACCGATGGCGTGGATTGGCTGATTGTTTGCTCCGGGTAGCCCAGCCGACCGCAAAACGCAAGACTGACCGACCCGGTTGGGGCAAGATTACAGGCCGCCCCGCGCTTTGCCAATCGTTTCACGGAAAAATATTCCAAAAAAGGTATAAATGCCCACTCAACGACAGCTATTCCTGCGGCACCTCGCCCAAACCTCGCCCGCGCCGCTGGCCCTCGAAATCGAACGGGCCGAGGGCGTGTACCTTTTTGACAAAGCCGGCAAACGCTACCTCGACCTCATCGCGGGCATCGGCGTCAGCAGCCTCGGCCACCGCCATCCGAAAGTGGAGGCCGCCGTGCGCGAACAGCTGGGAAAGTATTGGCACACAATGGTTTATGGCGAATATGTGCTCTCGCCGCAGGTGCGCTTGGCCGCGCTTTTGGCCGAAAAACTGCCGGGCTTGGACTCCGTTTACCTCGTCAATTCCGGCACCGAAGCCACCGAAGGCGCGATGAAATTGGCGAAACGTGCCACCGGTCGCGCCGAAATCGTGGCTTGCCGCCATGCCTATCACGGCAGCACACAGGGCGCGGCCAGCCTCATGTGGCCGACGGATTTCACGCTCGCCTACCAGCCGCTGTTGCCCGGCATCCGGCACATCGAGTTCAATTCGGATGAGGATTTGAGCAAAATCACCTGCCGCACGGCGGCGGTCATTGTCGAGACGGTGCAAGCCGAGTGGGGCATCCGCCCGCCGCGCCCGGACTGGTTGCAAGCCTTGCGCCGCCGCTGCGACGCGACGGGCACGCTGCTCATCCTCGACGAAATCCAAGCGGGCATGGGGCGCACGGGCAGCCTGTTCGCGTTCGAACCATTCGGCATCCGACCCGATGTGCTGCTTTTAGCCAAAGGTTTCGGCGGCGGGATGCCCATTGGGGCATTTGTGGCGGCGCGAGCGCTGATGCAAACATTGAGTTTCGAGCCGGTTTTGGGGCACATCACCACGTTTGGCGGGCACCCGGTCGCGGCTGCTGCGGCATTGGCCACGCTCGAAGTTTTGCTCGAAAGTGACCTCATCCAGCAAGTACCAGAAAAGGAGAAATTGTTTCGCAACCTATTGATTCACAATCGGATAAAAGAAATCCGCAGCGCGGGCCTCTGGCTGGCCGTTGACCTCGGCAATGCAGATGCCGTGCAGCGCACCATCCAAATTTGCCTCGAAAATGGGGTCGTGACCGACTGGTTTTTGTTTAACGACCGAAGCCTGCGGATTTGCCCGCCGTTGACGATTTCGGAGGCCGAAATCCGGGCGGCCTGCGGCGTGATTTTGGCGGCGTTAGACGAGATAGGATTAGACGAGATAGGATTGGAACACGGATGAAACGGATGGGGCGGATTTGCACGGATTTTTTTGAGCATCACTGACAACTAACCACTTACAACTGACAACTATGAAAAATCCGTGCAAATCCGCCCCATCCGTTTCATCCGTGTTCCAATCCTGCCCCCGAAAACTTAATCAAAACTTCACATTGGGTTAAAATTGGCTTCACGTCGGGCAGGGACTTTTGCGGGAAATTTAAATCTGTATCCGCAATGCAATCGAAAGTCCAATCTGTACTGAGCGTACTGTTCGCGCTATTTTCCCTTTCCCTGTCTGCCCAAACTGGCATCATCACCGGAAAAATCATTGACACCAAACTGGCCGATGTCGTCATCGGGGCGACCGTCAAACTCGACGACGGCGGAATCGGGGCTTCCTCCGACCTCGACGGCAATTTCACGCTGCAAAAAGTGCCCGTCGGCAAGCACAAAATCAGCGTCACCTACCTCGGCTACGCCACCAAAACCATCGAAGATATTGACGTGAAAGAGGGCCAATCCACCATCGTGGATGTGGCGATGGAAGAGGCCACATCGGCCATCGCAGAGGTGGTCATCGTCGCCACCGCCAAAAAAGAGAGCATGTCCGCGCTGACCATCCTCCAAAAAAACAGCGCGACCATCGCCGACGGCATTTCCAGCGAAACCATCCGCCGCACACCCGACCGCACGACTGGCGAGGTTATCCGCCGCGTGAGCGGGGCGAGCATCCAAGACAACAAATTCGCCGTCATCCGGGGCTTGAACGACCGCTACAATGTGGCCCTGCTCAACGGCACCATGTTGCCCAGCACCGAGCCTGACCGCCGCGCTTTTTCGTTCGACCTTTTCCCGTCCAATATGCTTGATAATCTGGTGGTTATGAAGACCGCCAGCCCGGATTTGCCCGGCGAATTCGCGGGCGGGGCCATCATGTTGAACACGAAAGACATCCCCGAAGAGAACTACACCAGCGTCCAAGTTAGCGGCGGCTACAATACTGTCACGACGTTCAAGCCTTATGTGGACGCAGCCAACGGCGGCTCGGATTTTGCGGGCTTCGACGACGGCAGCCGCGCCTTACCCGACGGCTACCCCGACGCGCAAGCATTCAAAAGCCTGACGAAAGACGAGAAAATCGCCTACTCCCAGAAATTTGCGAACGACTGGGCCATCTCCCAAAAATCGAGCGCGGCCCCGAACGGCGGCTTCCAAATCGCCACCGGACTCGTCAGCAAATCCGACCGTAAAATCCAGTCCGGCACGACCATCGCCCTGTCGTACAACAACTCTAACCGGGTGCAACAGGCCCAGCGTTTCGATTACGACAACTCCGGCAAACTGTTCGATTACGACGATACGCAGTTTAGGAACAACGTCCTCTGGGGCGCACTCCTCAACTCCGCCCTGAAAATCAACAACCGTCAGAAGTTCACGTTCCAGACCAGCTACTCCACCAACACCGACAACATCGTCAATTCCCGCGAAGGCTCCGACATCGAGCAGGAGCGTTTCGTCCGTGCCACCAGCATCGAATACACTGAAAATCACTTGCTTACGACGCGCCTCGGTGGCGAGCACACGCTCGGCGAAAAAGCGTTCAAGCTCAACTGGGGTGGCGGCTACACCCGCACCAGCCGCGACATCCCCTCGCTGCGCCGGATGTTCTACGCCAAAAATTTCGATGCCGAGCAAGACCAGCCGTTCCGCGCCTTCGTGCCGTTCGGCTCCGCCGACCCGTACCGCAGTGGCCGTTTTTACTCGTTTTTGGAGGAAAATGCCCTGAACGGAAACGTGGATTTCACGATGCCTTTCGAGCTGTTCGGCCAAAAGCAAACCCTGAAAATCGGCGGGCTTTACCAGCACAAAGAGCGCGACTTTTCCGCGCGGGTCATGGGCTTCGTCCGAAGCCGCATTGCGGGCTTCGACACGCGCCTGCTCGAACTGCCCGCCGAACAAATCTTCGCCCCCGAAAACATCAGCGCCGACGGCTTCGTCATGGACGAAATCACGAATGCCAGCGACCGCTACGACGCAAGTGCCGACCTCGCCGCAGGGTATGCCATGTTCGACAACAAAATCGGCGACCGCATCCGGGCTTCGTGGGGCCTGCGCGTCGAAAATTTCACGCAACGCCTCAACTCCATTGATTACACCGGCGATACCATCAACCTCAACCGCCCGCTCACCAGCTGGCTGCCGTCGCTCAACCTGACCTACATCCTGAACACCGAGCACCAGTTGCGCTTTTCGGCCTCGCGCACGGTGTCGCGCCCGGAGTTCCGCGAGCTCGCACCGTTTGCGTTCTATGATTTTTACCTGAACGCCAACGTGACCGGCGTGCCGAGCCTCTCGCCCGGCAACATCACGAACCTCGATGTCCGCTACGAGTGGTACCCTGGCCAAAACCAGTTGTTCAGCGCGAGCCTGTTTTACAAGAAATTCGAGAACCCGATTGAGTTCACGTTCAGCAGCCTCGGAGCCGGGACGCGCAACTTTTCGTACCAAAACATCCCCTCTGCCACGAACTACGGCCTCGAAATGGAACTCCGCAAAAACTTCGATTTCGTCGGCACAGGCTGGGAAAACCTCGTGTTTTTCACAAACGCAGCGCTCATCCGCTCGAAACTCGACCTCTCCAACGTGAGTGCCGCCGACACCACCCGCGCCCTGCAAGGCCAATCGCCGTACATCATCAATGCCGGCCTTTCGCTCAGCCTGCCCACGCTCGGCTTGAACACGACGCTCGTGTACAACGTCATCGGCGACCGCGTCTCGCAGGTCGGCACGGTGGGCTACGCCGACATTTACGAACGCCACCGCAACCTGCTGGACTTCCAAGTGAGCAAGCGCATCGGCAAATCGGGCGAGGTGAAACTCAATTTCAGCGACATCCTGCGCCCCGATTTCATGTACTACCAAGACAACAACGCCAACCACAAATACGACGAAGGCACCGACAACGTGATGCAACGCCTCAATTTCGGCACCACCGTCACCGTCGGGTTTGGCTGGAAGTTTTAGCGTGTTTCGTTTTTTGTGTGTGGTGTTTTGGGGGGTATTTAGAGGTGGGTAAAACAA
>JBKBIC010000042.1:0-27112 GCA_046299435.1 Saprospiraceae bacterium | reverse complement strand
GCTCCACCACAGTCAGGCTCACGCCATTGAGGCAAACCGAGCCTTTGTCCACCAGCAAACTTTCCTGACCCACCGGGCAGCGGAACGTGAACCGCCAGCTGCCGCCCGTTTCCGCCACTTCGAGGCACTCGGCCAGCGCGTCCACATGGCCTTGCACGAGGTGGCCGTCGAGCCGTGCGCCCAGTTGCAGGCAGCGTTCGAGGTTGACCAATGTGCCCGGCTGCCACGCGCCGAGGTTGGTGCGCCGCAGGGTTTCGGCCACTGCCGTCACCGTGTGCGCCCCTTCGGAAAGACCGACCACCGTCAGGCAAACCCCGTTGTGGCTCACGCTCTGGTCAATTTTCAGTTCGCCGGAAATGGGTGATTCGATGGTGAAATGCACGTTTTCGCGGTCTTTTTCGATCCGTTGCACCGTGCCAAGTGCTTCTATGATGCCTGTGAACATTTGTGAGATGGTGAGAGGTGTGAGATGGCGAGATGGGCCGACAATTCAACTTTTCAGCTCCTTCCACTTTTCAACTCCAAAAAATCAATCCCCCCAGCCCGGCTCGTCGTCCAATTTGGGCTGTTTGCGGGCAATGCCGTACTCGATTTCCTTCTGGCAAGAGCCGCAGATGCCGTAGAGGTTCAGGGAGTGATGGGTGATTTGGAAGTTGAGCAGCTCGCCGACCATCGTTTTGATTTGCTGGATGCGCGGGTCGCAGAACTCCACCACTTTGCCGCACGACGCACAGATGACGTGGTCGTGTTGTTTGTAGCCATACGATTTTTCGTACTGCGCCAGATTCTTCCCGAACTGGTGCTTTTTCACCAAATCGCAGCTCGTCAGCAGGTCCAGCGTGTTGTAAACCGTCGCACGGCTCACGCGGTAGTTCCGGTTTTTCATGTGGATGTAGAGGGCCTCGGCATCGAAGTGGTCGCTGCGTTTGTAAATCTCTTCCAAAATCGCAAACCGCTCCGGGGTCTTGCGCTGGCCGCTTTTTTCGAGGTGCGCGGCGAAGAGGTTGAGGACTTCCTTGATGATGTGCTGCTCGTTGCGTGGTAGGCTCATGTGCGGATGGTTGACCAAGATGGACGGCAAAGTTAACAAGCCAACATCGCCGCAGGTTGTTTTTTGAGTTTTGAAAAAATTTTTAGACCAACCTAAAAATATGTTTTTCCTTTGTCCTGAAATGTGCTGCCCGCCGCAAACCTGCCAACCAAACTCTTGAAAACCAGCAAATTGGAGCGTTCATCATTCATAGTTCATCGTTCATCATTCCTCGCCCATGATTTCGCAAACGGAGGAAAACTACCTGAAAGCCATTTTCAAAATCGCCGAAAAACAAGGCACAGCGGTCACAACCAACGCCCTCGCCGCAGCCATGCAAACCACTGCTGCATCGGTCACGGATATGGTTAAACGCTTGGCAGACAAGCAGTTAATCATGTACGAAAAATATCGCGGCGTGACCCTGACCGACGGCGGCAACCGCACAGCCACCGCGCTCATCCGCCGCCACCGCCTCTGGGAAGTGTTCCTGATGGACAAGCTCGGCTTCGCGTGGGACGAGGTTCACGACATGGCCGAAGAACTCGAACACGTCCCCGGCGACGCGCTCGTCGAGCGGCTTGATGCCTTCCTCGGCCACCCGAAATTCGACCCGCACGGCGACCCCATCCCCGATGCCGAAGGCCGCTGGGCACCACGCCCGCAGGTGCCGCTCAGCACTTTCCAGCCCGGCGAGCGGGGCGTGGTGACGGGCGTGGACGACCACGCGCCCGCCTTCCTGCAATACCTCAACCAGCTCAACCTTGCGCTCGGCGCAAGCCTCGAAATGCTCGAACGATTCCCTTACGACAACTCCATCCGGGTGCGGGCAGCCGACGGGCGCGAACTGATTTTGAGCGAAAAAGTCGGCCAAAATCTCTTCCTGCGGCAGACGGTTGACGGTTGACGGTGGACGGGGGCATACCGTCAACCGTCAACCGTCAACCGTCTGTCGTCCACCGTTCTTGAAAATGAGCAACTTAAAACATACCGACGTATCGCTTTCCGAAGTCAACGCCACCGTCGAGACCAACGTGCCGGGCGGTTTTTGGCGGCGGCTTTTGGCCTTCCTCGGCCCGGCCTACCTCGTCAGCGTGGGCTACATGGATCCCGGCAACTGGGCCACCGACCTTGCGGGCGGCAGCCGTTTTGGGTACACGCTGCTGTGGGTTTTGCTGATGTCGAACCTCATCGCGCTGCTTTTGCAGTCCATGTGCGCCCGGTTGGGCGTGGTGGCGCGGCGCGATTTGGCGCAGGCTTCGCGGGAGATGTACGGGCCATTTGCCAACATATTCCTGTACATCTTGGCCGAAATCGCAATTGCTGCTACCGACTTGGCCGAAGTGGTGGGCATGGCCATCGGGCTGCAGCTGCTGTTCGGCATCCCGCTCACATGGGGCGTGGGGTTGTGTGTGCTGGATGCTTTTTTGCTGCTTTTCCTGATGAATTGGGGCATCCGCAAATTAGAGGCGTTCATCCTCGCGCTCATTTTCACCGTCGGGGTAGCGTTCGGGGTGCAGATGTTTTTGGCGCAGCCGTCTTTGGCTGGCATCGCAAGCGGCTTTGTGCCGAGCATCCCGAATTCCGAGGCCCTGTTCATCGCCATTGGCATCATCGGGGCGACGGTCATGCCGCACAATTTGTACCTGCACTCCGCGCTGGTGCAGTCGCGCAAAATCGAGCGCACGACCGAGGGCCTGCGCCGCGCCATCCGGTTCAACATCATTGACTCGGCCATTGCCCTGAACCTCGCGCTGTTCGTCAATGCTGCCATCCTCATCTTGGCCGCGTCGGTTTTCCACAAAAACGGCTACACGGGCGTGTCCGAAATCCAAGACGCGCACCAGTTGCTCGCGCCGCTTTTGGGGGCGAGCTACGCCCCGGTTTTGTTCGCCATCGCGCTCATCGCCGCCGGGCAAAGCAGCACCATCACGGGCACATTGGCCGGGCAAATCGTCATGGAAGGCTACCTGCACCTCCGCATCGCGCCCTGGCTGCGGCGCATCATCACGCGGCTGCTGGCCGTCGTGCCGGCCATCCTGACCATCCATTTTTTGGGCGAACAGGCGACGGGCGATATGCTCGTGCTGAGCCAAGTGATTTTGAGCATGCAGTTGGGTTTTGCCATCATCCCACTGCTGCATTTCGTGTCGGACAAACGGCGCATGGGCGAGTTTGCCATCGGTTTTTGGGCAAAACTGGGCGGCTGGGCGAGTGCCATCATCATCGTCGCGTTGAACGTGAAATTGGTCGCCGAGACCGTCGGCGGCTGGCTCGAAACGGCGGGCAACTGGCGTTGGCTCGTGGATTTTTTCGTCATCCCGACGCTGCTTTTTTCTGCTGGGATGCTGGTTTACATCGTCTGCAAACCCCTGTTGGCCCGTGCGCGTGAGGCTGCCCGCACACCTGTGCCGCACGGGGTTTTTGCCGAAATCGCGTCCTTGCCCGTGCCCGAATACCGCGAAATCGCCATCGCGTTGGACTTTTCGCCCGCCGACCCGAAAACCATCCAGCACGCCCTCCACATCGGCGGCAAATCGAGCAAATACTTCCTGTTCCACGCCGTCGAGACAGTCGGGGCAATCGTCATGGGCAGCGACATCCGCGACTACGAAAGCACTTCCGACCGCGAAAACTTGGAGAAATACGCCGAAAACCTCCACCAACTCGGCTACGATTGCGAACCGGTCATCGGCTACGGCTCGGCCAAAACCGCCCTGCCCAAATTAGTGGCCGAGAAGGGCGTTGACCTGCTGGTGATGGGGGCACATGGCCACCGGGCACTCAAAGATTTCATCTTCGGCGCGACGATTGACGCGGTGCGCCACGCGGTTTCTGTTCCGGTTTTGGTGGTGCGTTGAGGAGGAAGTTGATTGCCGATTGCTGATTACATGATTAGACCTCTTGCGAAAGTCTCTGTGGGACTCTGCGAGACTTCTGTGCAACTCTGCGTAACAGTCTATCACGCAGAGTTCCGCTGAGCAGGCACAGAGTTTCGCGGAGTTTCGCAAGAAGTCTATTGTTGATTTTTGATTGGAACACGGATTGGGCGGATGGAACAGATTTGCACGGATTTTTTTTGAAAGCATCCATGCAAATCCGCTCCATCCGCCCAATCCGTGTTCCAATCCTGCCAAGTATCAAAAAGCACCGCACGGGGTTTTCCGTAGTTTTACGCCCCCTTTTTTGCCCATTGTTCGTTCACTCAATCTCCCATTTATCAATGGACATCCGCTCGCTCGAACCCCGCGCCCCTTGGGGCTTTTTTGCCGATTTGAACGCCGTGCCGCGCCCCTCGAAACGCGAGGAGCGGGTGGCGAAATTCGTGGCCGATTTTGGCCGGAAACTCGGTCTGGAAACTTTGACCGATGCCTTCGGCAATGTCATCATCAAAAAACCGGCCTCGCCGGGCCGCGAAAAAAGCAAGCCCGTCATCCTCCAAGCCCACCTCGACATGGTGCATCAAAAGAACGAAGGCACTGTGTTCGACTTTGAAAATCAAGGCATTGAGATGTTCGTGGACGGCGATTGGGTGCGGGCCAAAGGCACCACGCTGGGCGCGGACAACGGCCTCGGCGTGGCGACCATCATGGCAGTGCTGGCGGCGACCGACATCTCGCACCCGCCCATCGAGGCTCTGTTCACGCTCGACGAAGAGGCGGGCATGGGCGGTGCGAAAAACCTCGGTCGCGGCCTGTTGAAAGGCAAACTCCTGCTCAATCTGGACACCGAGGAAGACCACGTTTTCACCATCGGTTGCGCGGGCGGGCTGGATACCATCGTGGATTGGACGTACAAAGAAGAGGCCACGCCAACGGGGCTTAAACCGTTGAAAATCAAGGTCTCCGGCCTGAAAGGTGGGCACTCCGGCATGGACATCAATCTCGGCCTCGGCAACGCCAACAAATTGATGACCCGCGTGCTCATGGCTTGCTCCGCCGCCGGGCTGCGCTTGGCCGAGATGGAAGGTGGGTCGGCCCGTAATGCCATTCCCCGCGAATGTTCGGCGACGGTCGCCGTCAAAAACGAGAAGCGTTTTGCCAAACTGTTCCGCGCTGTGGTTCAGGAGGTTGTGGAAGAATTTGCCACCATCGAGCCGGGTCTGCGGATTGAATTTTCCGACGCACCCGCGCCCGTGAAAGTCATGCGACGCAGCGACCAAGCGAAGTTTTTGACGGCCATGCGGGCCGTCCACAACGGTGTTTTTCGGATGTCGCCCGATGTGCCGGGCTTGGTCGAGGCATCGTCCAATTTGGCGCGGGTGGAACTGCGTGGCGGGCAGCTCGCCATCGGCAGTTTGCAGCGCAGCTCGGTCGAATCGAGCAAGGCCGATGTGGCCGCTGCCTTCCGCGCACCGTTCGATTTGCTCGGCGCGAAAATCACGACTGCCAACGGCTACCCCGGTTGGAAACCCAACCCGAACTCGAAAATCGTGCGGAAAATGGAGGGCATTTACAGCCAAATGTTCGGCCACGCGCCGCACATCGAAGCCTGCCACGCCGGGCTGGAATGTGGCATCATCGGCGAGGCGTATCCGGGCTTGGACATGGTTTCGTTCGGGCCGAACATCCGGGGGGCGCACTCGCCGGAGGAGCGGGCCAGCGTGTCGTCGTTCCAGAAGTTTTGGGGCTTCTTTTTGGAAGTGCTGCGGGCGGTTTGAGCGCGGCAGGATTGGAACACGGATGAGACGGATGAGACGGATTTTTTCCCGAATGGGATTGAGAACTCCCAAAAAACCGTTCAATCCGCTTAATCCGTTCATCTATCCTGTACAACTTCACAAGTTTCCCAACCAACCCGCCCCGCCGCTGTTCTTCTTTCAAATTTTTTTGAAAACCAAAAATGAACGTCTCCGACCTGCTTCACCGCGCCCTCCGATTCGAATGGCTCACGCCAGAGGAGGGGGTGTTCCTGTTTGAAAATGCCTCGACCGCCGAGCTGATGTTCGTCGGCAACCAGATGCGCCAGCACCATGTGCCGGGCGACGTGGTCACTTGGATAATTGACCGCAACTCGAACACCACCAACGTGTGCATCGCCAACTGCAAATTCTGCAATTTTTACCGGCGGCCCGGCCACGCCGAATCGTACATCACGACCATTGATGAGTACCGCGTGAAAATCGAGGAGATGTTCCAGCTCGGCGGCGAGCAACTGCTGTTGCAGGGCGGCCACCACCCGGATTTGGGGCTGCGGTTTTATGCCGACCTGTTCCGGCAGTTGAAAGAAATCTACCCGAATCTGAAACTCCACGCGCTTGGCCCGCCGGAAATCGCGCACATCGCCAAGTTGGAGGGCATGAGCCACTACGACGTGCTCCGGGAACTCAAAGCCGCCGGGTTGGATTCGCTGCCGGGCGCGGGCGCGGAAATCTTGGACGACCGGGTGCGCCGCCTCATCTCGAAAGGCAAATGCGGCGGCGAGGAATGGCTCAACGTGATGCGCGCCGCGCACCAGCTACGCCTAACGACCTCGGCCACAATGATGTTCGGCCACATCGAAACCAACCTCGAACGCATGGAACATTTCGCGGCCATCCGGCAGGTGCAAAGCGAAAAGCCCGCCGACGCGAAGGGTTTTCTGGCGTTCATCCCCTGGCCGTTCCAGGACGAGGACACGATTTTGAAAAAACTCAAACGCGCCCGCAACGCCGTGACGGGCGACGAATACGTCCGCATGATTGCCATGAGCCGCATCATGCTGCCCAATGTGGTCAACATCCAAGCCTCGTGGCTGACCGTCGGCAAACAGGTGGCGCAGGTGTGCCTGCACGCGGGCGCGAACGATTTTGGCAGCATTATGATTGAGGAAAATGTCGTCTCGGCAGCCGGGGCGCGGTTCCGGTTCACGGCGCAGGGCATCCAAGATGCCATCCGGGAGGCGGGTTTTGTGCCGCAGCTCCGCAACCAACAGTATGAATTCCGCGATTTGCCGGCGGGCATCGTGCAGCAGGCATTGGATAGGGAGGCGATGATTGTGGACTGAGGGCGATTTGCGATTTTGGATTTACGAATTGAGATTTTGACAGAATTTCCAATTCTCCGATTCACGGCATGGGCAGGCAAAATCGTAAATCCAAGATCGCCATCACCCTTCCTCCGCCGCTTTCATAAACCACAGCTGAAAAAACAGGTAAAACGCCACGCCAATGGCTGTTTCGATGGTGTATTCCACCAAAAACGAGACAAAAACGACCGCTTGGAAGGCCATCAGCAGGTACGCACGCCGATACGTTTTTCGGAAAAACAGGCCGTAAAAAGCCCACAGACTCACGGCCAAGCCCAGCACGCCCGTCGCGGCGAGGATGTACATGAATTGGTTGTGCGGCAGTTTCGGGTCGCGGCTGTACTGCGGGAAATTGGCATCCACGAACCGCTGTATTTCCATCGGCAAATCGCCCGTGCCCACGCCCAGCAGCGGGTGTTTTTTCGCCAAATCCCAGCCGCCGCGCAGCGATACCATGCGCCCCGAATCAGAATAAAGCCCGCCCGTCGCGCCGCTGTACTGCGACCAGTCCCAACGCATATAGGCCACTTTTTGCGCCACGCTCGGCAGCGTTTTCACGGCCAGCAGCGGCAGGGCCAGCAGCCCGGCGAGTAGGGCCAGCCCGATGAGCCATTTTTTCGTGCTGACCACGAACCAACCCAGCGTGAAAAACAGCGCGGCGTACAAGGCCACCAGCCCGCTCCGAACCGAAAGGATGTGGATGAACACGAACAAAAACACCGTCGCGGCCCACATGACCCCGCGTTCCCAAGCCCAGCGCAACTGAAATTTTTGTACCGAAAGCCAGCCCGCCGCCAAGATGCCGACCGCCAGCGTCAGGCTAAAACGGATGTGGTCGCGCGGCACGGGGATGTGGCGGCCTTGCTCTATGGCCTGCATAATTTCCTGAAAATGAACAAGATAGTTGATGCCGATGCCGATGCAGGTCAGCACCAGCATCCACACCAAGAAGGCCAACGCGCCATTTAGCCGCCGCGCACCGAGCACAGGTAAATTGGCAAACGCGAACGGCACGACGAAAAACGGCAGCCGCACCCGCACCCGCTCCAACCAAAAATGGAGGTCGTCCGACCATAGGCCGCTCACGACGGGCAGCCAGAACAGCAGGCTCAGGGCGAGCAGTGCTTTTTTGCAAAAAAATTGCCGGAACGCCGCCGCCAAAACCCACGCCGTGCGGGCCAGCCACACGGAGCGATTCGCCCAAAAATCGGCTGGCTTGGGGTGTTCGAGGGCCGCGTGGCCCAGCGCGGTGAACACAAAAAACCACATCCCGACCGACAGCAAAAACGGCGAGAACACCATGCCCACCAGCAGCACACAGGCGAAAAAAACGCTGAGATTGGCGAGCAAATCGTGGTGGCTTTTTTTCATGTCGGGTGGAGTTTTCCCACAGATAAATCTGTGTGTGGGCTGGGAATAAAAATCTGTCAGATTTCCATGTGGGGCCACTTATCAGTGCTGCCGCACGAAAATGCCCTCGATGGTCTCACGCAGGATGGCTTTGCGGGCATCGGGCACATTGACGGCAGTCAAATGCCGGAACGCTTCGGCTTGGTATTCCGCTTGCTCGGCCTGCATCCGGGCGGGGATTTGGTTGCGGTCGAAGATGTCGCGCACGGCGGCAATTTTCTCGGCGGGGTTTTCCAATGAACTGGTTTTCAGTAAGTTGGAGAGTTTTTCGCGGTCGGCGGGCGAGGCGGTTTCGAGGGTTTTCAGGACGAGCAGGGTCTTTTTGTTCTGCAAAATATCGCCGCCAACCTGCTTGCCAAAAGTGGCCGGGTCGCCGTAGGTGTCCAAGTAATCGTCCTGAATCTGGAATGCGATGCCCGCCAGCCGACCGAAATGGTACAGATGTTCGGCATCGGCCTGCGGCGCACGGGCGCAAATTGCGCCCATTTCGAGCGCGGCACCGAGCAGCACGGCGGTTTTCAGTTCAATCATGCGGATGTATTCAGGGATGGACACATCGGCGCGGGCCTCAAAATTCACGTCCATTTGCTGGCCTTCGCACACCTCGATGGCCGTGCGGTTGAACACATCGAGCAGCGGCGCAATCGTTTGTGTGTCAGCGGATTGCGCCAAAAAACGATAAGCATGGATGAGCATCACATCGCCGCTGAGGATGCCCGTGTTCACGTCGTATTTCGTGTGGACGGTCGGTTGGCCCCGGCGCAGCGGCGCGGCATCCATGATGTCGTCGTGCATGAGCGTGAAATTGTGGAACAACTCGACGGCAGCGGCGGCGGGCAGGGCGGCCTCCAAGTCGTCGGTGAAAAGCTCGTGGCCGAGCAGCAGCAGCGCGGGCCGGATGCGCTTGCCGCCGAGCCGCAGGATGTACGCACAGGGTTCGTACAGTTCGCGGGGCGCGGCGGGGAAGGCATTTTGTGCGAGGAATTGACCGATGCGGTCGAGGAGTGCGGGCAGTTTGTGCATGGTGGACGTGGCGGGCGTGCGCCGGGCAAAGGTAGATTTTGCGGCCCTCCTTTTCAATTGGGGCTTGCCGAGGGCGATGATTCGGGCATAAAACACCACCGCCCGTCGGCTTGGGAGCTGGCGGGCGGTGGTTTATTTTGCGGTGAACGGCTGGATATGCGATGTGCCGGCGGCGGTTGGCATTGAGTGTGTTTTTTGTAGCATTTTACATTTCTCCTATTTCATCTTCCGTCAAATCCGTTAATTCAGCAATGGTTTTGTTATCCATTCCCCTGTTTTTCATTTGTCTCGCTATTTTTATTTGATTGTCTTTAATGGCACTCGCCTTTGCCTTTTCAAGCCTTAACCTATCTTCTGTTTCCCTCAATCCAGCGTAATCGTAAGCCTCCACCTCCTCCGGCGACCATGTTTGAATGTTGGCTTCCTCGAAGGCCGCTTTCAGGCCGGGGTCATCCATGCCCTCCGGGATAACTTCCAGATTTTCAGCCTCTTTGATAAAGAACACCCACTTTTCGACCAGTGTTTTTAGGTCTTTTCGCGGCACATTGAATTTCGGCAGTTCGATGAAATTGAACTCCATGTCCTCCATTATCCGCTCGCCGGTCTCCACGTCGAGTATGCGGTGGCGGCTGATGTATTTGGAGTTTTGCGACAACTCGAAATCCAAGATGCCCACAAAAATGGTCGGGTTCAGTTTGTCGTAAAACTCTCCCCGGTCAATCTGACTGACGTAACCCTGCGAAGTGTAGTACAAAACCCGCTTGCTGAAACCCAGTGCGTCCGCGACCTGCATCTCGACGATGAACTCCCGGCCGCTTTGGTCCCGTGCCTTCACGTCAATTATCGTGGCCTTCCCGTCCCGGAACTTCGGCAACTGGTAGGGGTTCAGGATAGTGACATCCGCGATTTTGTGCTTGCCCCCGAAGTCGAGGACGGCGTTCAAAAAAGAAACCAGCACCTCCTTTTTGTTTTCGTTGCCGAAGATTTTGCGGAAGGCGATGTCGTTTTTCACATCTGCGAATTTCATGGCCGTACATTTTTTGAGCAAAAATACAGAAAGCCCCATGCCTTTTGCGGGCATGGGGCTTTTGCTTGTGGGCTTGGCTGCATTCGAGGCTAACTCGCGCCGAAGGCGGGCGCGAAAGCCGGAGCGGGCGGAGGCTTTTCGCCTGCCTGATGGGGCAGCAGCAGATGCTGCACGGGCTATTTATCTTTGGATTGAACGTTACCACTGACGACGTGCCGACGTTTAGGAGGCATGATAGGCAGTGGATTGTTGGGCGATTTTATAGGCTTTCGATTTCTTCATCGGAAAGTCCTGTTGCCTTTTTTATATCTGAATTTGAAAGTCCCATTGATTTGAGATTTTGAGCCACCTCAACTTTTCCTTTTTTTATCAAATCTTGGGCATCCGCCAATTTAGTGTGCTGTTCGCTGGCGATGTCTCGCAATTCTTTCAGGTACTTTTTATAGTCTTTCGCTTCTTTTTCATTCAATTTCATCTCGTCCAATTTCTCTCCCGCCGCTTTCAAGCCCTTCGCAGAAAAGTCGTTTTTTATTTCAGCATTTTTGAAAAAGTAAATCCACTCGTCTAGTTTGTCCTTCACCCGATTGCCGAATTTTCCAACCTTGATTACCCAGTATTCTGGGAAAATCTCGTGGACATTATTCTTTCTGTAAAGTTCAATCTGCTTGTCGGCGAGCGTCAAAATGTCATTTTTGTGGATGCCTTTGAAGACGGTCGTGCCGTGATAAACGTAGTCTTTTCCCTGACCCAAATCAAAATAGGCAATAGTCACCGAAATAACTTTTTTGACTTCGGCGTAGGGCTGACCTTCCTTGATATGTTCAGTGATAACTTTCGAGGTGCCGTACAGCATCCGATGAAAGTAGTCGTACTCTTTGCTGTTCTGGACTTCGACGATGACCAATTCGCCGTGTGCGAACTCCACCAGCACATCCACCCGGTTGAACTTGTCGTCCTCCGTTTCCTTGTTGCTCTCGCTGTCGAGGACTTGCTTGATTTTCACCTCTTCACCGAGCAACTCCGACAGAAAGCCTTCGAGGATGTCGAAATTGGCTTTGTGGCGAAGCATCTTTTTCATCGCCCAATCGAACCGAACTAACTTTTTAGTCATTTTTTCAGAAAATTTTTGCAAAAATACGGTATTTTCAGCCGTTTTTGCATGAACTGGCGGTTTTAGTTAAAGTTCAATGCCAAACAAGAGGAAGAGCAATATCGCAATAATTATTGCTCCCATTATCCATGCAAAAATTCCGAGGTACGATGATGGGTTGATGAATTCCCACAAAAAAATTATAGCAATAGATGACACAATATTGAGTGCCAAACTTTTCAAAGGGTTCGTTTCGATACCCCGAATCGTTCGAAGTTGGTGTGTTAAGCCAGAGACGGAAAACGAAATCAGGCAGATGCAAGCAAAGGCTCCCATTTCTTTGCTATTGGTCATATCTGGCTTGAAGAAATAGCCAAAAGTGAAGATTGAAATAAGTGAGTTGAGTAAGAAAACAATCAATTGCATTGTATTTATTCGTATAATTGTGATAAGATAAAAGGAGGAGGACACTCCGATATTTATTTGGTGCGAAACCGGAAAAAAAGTGTGGAACCTCCTCCCGATTTGCCCTGACGATAATCTGGACAGTTCAAGAGGCTTTGAGCCTGCATCACGAAGATAGACGATGCGTCAAGGCGTATAAATCATTCATTTTCAATTGTTTGCAAGATGAAAAACGCTCAGTTTTCGGTTTTTGTGGGCATTGACGTCAGTTGCGAGAAGTTGGACGTCGCTTGGCGCACCGGCGAGCAATGGGTGAGCCAAACAGTCCAAAACACTTGGGCGGATGCCCAAAGATTTGCCGCCGACCTGTTTGCCAAAATGCCCGACGCTTGCTGCATCGCCGAGCACACTGGCACTTACAGCGGCAAGATCGCCTTGGCGCTTTTTGAGTCGGGGCTGAAAATCAGCCTCATTACCCCGGCGCAGAGCAAGGCATTTGCCCAGATGAGGCACCGGACGACCAAAAACGACCGTTCGGATGCCCGCCTTTTGGCGGAGTACGGCGTTTTCAACCCCGGTGAACTCCGGTTTTACAGTCCCCCGGCGGAGGCGCAGGTGCAATTTCGCCAGTTGCTCGATGCCATTGAGCAATTGGAAAAGATGCGCCAACAGGTTCGCAACCAACGCCATGCCCACGAGCAATTGCCGCCGAAGCACCAACAAGCCTTGATTTTGGACACTTTTAAAACCAACGAAGCCCAATTTGACCAGCATATCGAGGCCCTGGGCGAAAAAATCAAGGCCCTCGACCACCACGACGAGGACTTGGGCCAGACCCGCGACCTGATGACCACCGTGAAGGGCATCGGCGAAAAGACCGCGAACGTCGTGCTGGCCAAGACCAACGGCATCAAGAAGTTCCGGACGGCCAAGCAACTGGCCAAGTTCGCGGGCATAGCCCCGACCGAAAAATCCTCCGGCTCCTCCGTGCGCGGGCGGCGCGGCATCAACCGCAGCGGCAACGCCTCGCTGCGCAAGGCGCTTTACTGCGCCACTTGGTCGTCCCTGCGCGGGAACAGGGCCTGCAAGGCACTCTACGACCGCCTCAGGGCCAAGGGGAAACCGGTCAAGGTCGCCCTCATCGCGGTCGCAAACCTGCTCGTCCGGCAAATCTTCGCCGTCGTAAACTCCCAAAAACCTTTTGACAATGAACTTTACCTGAAAAACTGCGCGCCGGCCTGAAAAAATTCACGCTTTGATACCGCCAGAAATACAGTTCTTCTTCTTTAATTGCTGCGAACATCTGTTATCCGTCAACCCCTCCAATAGGCCGAGTTGACGGCTAAGTTCACTTAGCTCGCAAGAAATCCCAGCTAAGTAAACACGCAATAAATGTTAATGGCGTAATGCGTTTGGGCACAAACGCCTTTAGCAAATGTAAAATCAACTTTTAACCCGTCAAGTCACCTGTGCAAAAATCTGGATGTTTTTGCCGCCGCCCACTCAAAAAACACCCGCATCCGCTCCGCCAGCATCCCCACGTCCACCTGCTCGAATGGGTGTTTCACGCCCGGCAAACACTCGAAACTGCCGCCGGGCAAGTTTCCCGCCGCCCATTCCGATTCCTCTCGGCTTACCATATTGTCCAGTTCACCGACCATGATTTGCACAGGCTGCTGAATGTCAGCGAGTTGTGCCCCGGTCAGGGCCGCACCGTTTCCGAGTGCGAGCATCATCTCGGCGGTGCGCTGGGTCAGGGTTTTCCAATCGGTCGGGGCGTGGCGAGCGGCGAGCATTTGGGCGAATTGCGGCACTTTGGCCTCCCATTTTTCGGGGTTGAGCATGGCCGCTTCGCGGGCCGCGATGTCGGGCGACCAGCCGAATTTGGTGCCGAGCGTGGCAATCCGGCGGAGCCGCGCCGGGTGTCGCCGGGCAAATTCCAGCGCGACGTAGCCGCCCATGCTGTACCCGAACACATCGGCCTGCGGCAGATTTTCAGCATCCATGAACCGCAACAAATCATCGGCAAACAGCCCGATGGACAGCGGCGCATCGGGCAGCGGCAGGCCGCCATGTCCCGAAAAACTGAACGTAAAGGTTTGAAAATCAGGCGCGAGCGCGGTTTGGAGGGCTTGCATTTGGTCGGCGGCCCCGAGTGCGCCGTGCAGCAGGATGAGCGGTGGTGTTTTCATGTGGCGAAAGTAGCAACTGGGCAGCATGGTTGGTTTGCGGGCGTTTTACCTTCGCGGTCAAATCACCCTCCGAAGGAGTCCTTCGGACAATCGCTCACTCACTCATTCTCGCAATGTTCGGAAACGTAAAAACGCAACTGCAAGCCGAGCTCGACGGCATCCGCGAAGCCGGGCTTTACAAAGAGGAACGCATCATCACCACGCCGCAGGGGGCGGTCATCAGCACCACGAAACAACCCGAAGTGCTGAACTTTTGCGCCAACAACTACCTCGGCCTGTCAAGCCACCCGAAGGTCATCAAGGCTGCCACGCAAGCCCTAAAAACGCACGGTTTCGGGATGTCGTCGGTGCGGTTCATCTGCGGCACGCAGGATATCCACAAGGAACTCGAACGCCGCATCGCCGACTTTCTCGGCACCGAGGACACCATATTATATGCCGCCGCTTTCGACGCGAACGGTGGCCTGTTCGAGCCGCTTTTGGGCGAGCAAGATGCCGTCATCAGCGACGAACTCAACCACGCGAGCATCATTGACGGCATCCGTTTGTGCAAGGCCAAACGCCTCCGCTACAAACACAACGACATGAAAAGCCTCGAAGAATGCCTCAAAGAGGCCGAAGGCTGCCGCCGGAAATTGATTTTCACCGACGGCGCATTTTCGATGGACGGCACCATCGCGCAGCTGGACAAAATCTGCGACCTCGCCGACAAATACGAGGCAATGGTCGGCATTGACGAGTGCCACGCCAGCGGCTTTCTCGGCAAAACCGGGCGCGGCACGCACGAACACCGCCACGTCATGGGCCGCATTGATGTCATCACGGGCACTTTGGGGAAGGCGTTGGGTGGCGCGCTGGGCGGTTTCACGTCGGGCCGCAAGGAAATCATCGAATTGCTGCGGCAACGGTCGCGGCCCTATCTGTTCTCCAACACGCTGGCTCCGGCCATCGTCGGCGCGAGCATCCAAGTGTTTGACTTGCTCAGCAGCAGCACGCAGCTACGCGACCGCTTGGAAAAAAACACGCGCTGGTTCCGCCGCAGCATGAAAAAAGCGGGTTTCGACATCATCCCCGGCGAGCATCCAATTGTGCCAATCATGTTGTACGATGCGAAACTGGCACAAGAATTTGCCCGCCGCCTGCTCGACGAAGGCATTTATGTCATCGGGTTTTTCTATCCGGTGGTGCCGCAGGGCAAGGCCCGTATCCGGGTGCAAATGTCCGCCGCCCACAAAAAAGAGCATCTGGAAAAAGCCGTCGCCGCGTTCACGAAAGTCGGGCGCGAGTTGGGCGTAGTGAAATAGGAAGTTGAAAAGTCGAACTGGGTTGAAGCGTGGAAAACCCAACCCAATTCAACTTTTCAACGCCTTCTTTTTTCAATATTCAAGCCATGTTATGAGCAAATTTTCTGATTGGACGCTTGCAAAGCTGGAAGACAGGTTCGGCATCGAACTGGCCGAAGACTTGCCCGCGCTCGTGCATTGGCTCGGCCAAGAAGCGGAAATCCCCGAAGTTGACCGGGCGAACCTGCTCCGGTACCAGCGCATATTGGCGGAAAACGCCGACGCTTGGAACGAACAGGAACTTGCCATGAACTTCATCGGCCCAGTGCTTGCGATGGTCGAGTTTGGGCATTTCGGGCGGTACAGGCTGTTTGCCGAACGCCCGCTTTCGGGAATAGTCAATGGCGAAGAAATGTCAGGGGCACCCGACGGGCTTGTCGCCCGGGGATGGTGGGAACCGAAACTGCCTTATTTCTGCTTCCACGAATACAAAAAGGAAGTGGACTCGTCGGGCGACCCGGCAGCGCAGTGCCTCGCCCCGATGCTCGTGGCACGCGAAATGAACGAGGATAAACGACCAATTTACGGTTGCTATGTCGTCGGGCGCAGCTGGCGTTTCATGGTGTTGGAGCACAACCAATATGCTATCAGCAAACCTTTTTCGGCAGCCGACGAAGACCTCTTCGACATTTTCCGTGCCCTGAAATCACTAAAAACCATCATCGAAGCGGCAATGTGAAAAACTGGCGACAGCGTTATCCCAAAACAGAAAGGGTTTGGCCGGATGTCCCGGCCAAACCCTTTCAACTTTTAATCGTTTCCTCTCTTCAACTCATCAGTGCGCCACCGTGAATTTCCGAACGGCCGTGCCGTGCTCGGTTTGCAAGTTGAGGAAGTACACACCGTTGGGCAGGCTGGCCACTGGGACGGTGAGCTGGTTGGAGCCGCCGGGCAGGTTGTATTGCTCGGATTGCACTTGCTGACCCACTGCGTTGAGGACGCTCATCGAAAGGTTTGATTTTTCGGTCATGAACAGCTCCACGACGAGTTCCGCGCTGGCCGGGTTCGGGAAGACCTCGAACTGCTCGAACACGGGCGCATCCTGTGTGCCAGAAGTTTTTTCGGCGAATGTGCGACGCTCGTAGCTGCCTGCGAAGCCGATTTTTTGGAAAAACGGCGTGGTCAGGTTGTCGGCGTTGAACAGTTTGTAGCTGCCCGGTGCGGTGAGGCCGTTGCCTGCGCCGTCCACGATGCGGAGCGTGAAGCAGCTGCCAGCGGGCACGTCGAAGTTTTCGGTGATGAGCTTGTAGTTGCCGTAGGCTGTTGCGTCGGCAGGTGCGCCACCGGGGAACGCGCCGCCTCCATTGGGGCCCACCGCTTCGTTGCCGCCGTGTTTCAGTTCGTTGCCAGCGTCGTCGTAAACAGCCCAGAAAATGTCTTTGCCGTTCGCGTCGGTGCGGAGTTGGAGTTGGATGCTGCGGTTCGTGAACGATTGCGGGGCGGCCACATATTCATAAGAAGCCGTGCTGAGTGGTGCGGTGGCATCATTGTTCGTGTTGGTCACGACCACGTCGAGGGTGCCTGCGGAAGGGATTTGGAGCGCGTCGAACGAAACGGTTTCGTCCTCAAAAGATTTGAGGTTGCCCGTCCAGTTCTTGGTTTGCACGGTGGAGCCGTTCCAGCGGAGTTCCAGCGTGGCGTTGGTCAGCGGCGCGGAGCCGAGGTTGAGCAGGTTGAAGGTCGGCGTAGCCGTTTGCGGCTGGCAGATTTGGCCCGAAATAGAGTTCGGGGCGAGTTGCGAAGCCTTTGCGAGGTTCGGGGCGATGTTGCCGACGCACGCGCTGGCTTGTGCCCAAAGTTGTGCCGCGCTGATTTGGCCCACCTCTTTTACCTTTTTGTCCGGGCAAATGAGGTAAATCGTCGGGAAATACGATGTTTCGTAGCTGTTTGCGATGGCGGCGTTGTCAATGATGGGGTAGGGTGTGTTGGCTACCCAGTTGCCTTGCGTGCCGCCGACGCAGCCCGTCGGGCCGTAGAGGCATTGGAGGTTGGTCGCGCCGTCGCCTTCGATGAAGAACACGAAGCTTTGGCTGTCGCCATCGGGGCCGTGCGAGTGGTAAAAATCTTCGAGGGCGTTGCTGTTGTGGTAGTTCCAGCAGGGGCCGCACCAAGTGGCCGACACGTCCATGATGACCGGGCGGCCCGAATTGAGCACGTCGTACAAGTCCCATGTTTTGCCGTTGATGTCCTTGGCCGAAAAGTTTGGGCCGGTCGCGCCGTTGGGCAGCTGTGCCCATGCTGTGGCGGAGAGGCAAAGGGTTAAAAGGAGAGTGGCAAGATTCTTCATAAGCCAGATTTTAAAAGTTGAAAAGCAGGATGTTGGTCAAGTTGTCGCAACGAAATTGCCGACAACTGTGCCGCAAACGTAATTATTCCTTGCCATTTTTGGCAGGTTGCAAATCCGCTACTTGTGGCATTTGACGAATTACGATTGACGATTTGAGAATTGCGATTGGCCTTTGTTCGACTTGGTGCCGAGCAGTCGAAATTCTCAAATCGTCAATCGTAATTCGTCTCACCTCGCCACCGTCACGTCGCCTTTGAGCAATTTGACCGTGCCGTCCACGAGTTGGACTTCGGCCACGAAAACGTACACACCGGGCAGCACGTCGCGGTCACGCCAGTGCGTGTTCCAGCCTTGCTCGAGGTTGTTCGGCTCCAAGTTTTCTTTCAAAAACACGCACTCGCCCCAGCGGTCGTAAACACGCAAGTAGTTGATATTCAGGAGTTCAGAGCCGCCGAAAATCGTGAATGGGTTGGTTGGCGAGGCTGCGTTCGGGATGTAAATCCTGTTCTGCCGCTCTACCACGACCACCAGTTCGTCGGAGGCAGAGCAGCCGTTCGTGTCAATTACGGTGAGTTTGTAGAGGGTCGTTTTGAGCGGCACAGCCCACGATTCCAGTTGGTTCGGCGAGCGCAAATACTCGGCTGGCGACCAAAGGATTGTGTCAAAAGTGGCCGCGCTCGTTTGCCCCCGGATGATGAGGCTGTCGCCGAGTGCTACCGTCAAATCCGGCCCGACGGCCACTTCGATGGGCACAGGGCCGACAAGTTGCACGTCTTCGTTGTTGGCGCAGCCGTTTGCGTCTTCGATTTCGATTTCGTAGCTGCCTTCGCCGAGGTTTTCAAAAACGTATGCCCCTGTGTCGTCGGGCAGCACCATCTGGCCGCCGAGCGAGACCCGGAACGGAGCCGCGCCGCCCGCCAAATCCTTCACGGTCAACGCGCCGTTTTCATCGCCCGCGCAGCGCGGGGCGAGCGTTTCCCAAGTGAAGGCAATGGCTGGCGGCTCGGTCACTTCCACCGAGTCGGTGGCCGCGCAGCCTTTCACGTCGGTCACGGTCACGAAGTATTTGCCTGCCGGGAGGTCTCCGATTTGCGGGCCGAAATCGCCGGTGCTCCACTCGAAATTGTACGGCCCTGTGCCGCCCGTCGCGCTGGCCTCGGCGGAGCCGTCGGAGCCGCCGTTGCAGCGCACCCCGAAGCCGTTTTGGTCAACAACTGTCGTGTTCGTCAGTACGCTTTCGACGGTGACGATGGTCGCGTTCGCTGAGATTTGCGGCGGGCAGGTGTTGCCGGTTGCAACGATTTCTTCAATCGTATAAGTCGTTGTTTGCGTGGGTGTTACGATGAAAGTGTGGCCTGTTTGGATGCCAGTGAGCGTGTCCGTTTGGATGCCGTCGAATAGGTAAACATCGAACGTCGTCGCGCCGCCGAGCGTGAGGGTCAGCGTCGCGGTTTGGCCGGGGCAAATGCTGGTCGTGCCGCTCAATTCGGCGGTCGGCACGGGCAAAACCTCGACCGTCGCGGTGCCGCTCACCGTGCCGGGACAAACGCCGTTGGAAACCGAGATGAGCGTGAAGGTTTGGTCTTGCTGGATGTTGTTCGAGGAGACGGGAAACGTCGTTTGCGGGGCTTGGATGGGCGGTTGCGCCGTGCCGTTCAGGGCATAGACGAACGTGAACGGCCCTTGCCCGGTGAAATTCACCTGAAAACTGGCCGTGCCGCCGGGGCAAACCTCCTCGTTGCCCGCGATGCTGGCCGTCGGGCCTTCCACAAAAATGACGGGCGTGCCTGCCGAAACGGAGAGGCAGGGGTCGTTCAAATCCACGTCCGTGCCGGGCAGGATTTTGTTGCCGACCACTGCCGAGATGAAGTACGTCGCCCCGACGGTCATCGTCGGGAGGAAGGTGAATTCGGGTGTGTTGCTGGTCGCCAACACGCCATTGGGCAGGAGCGCAAAGTCTTGATAAAGAATGTATTGCAGCGCGTCGTCGGTGTCCAAGTTGGTGCCTGTCGCGGGTTGGATGCTGGCCGTGTTGGTCGTGCAAACGGTGAGCGGGGTGGTCGCAATCGTGCCTGCGTTGCTTGTGCAGAAACACTGGTTCGCGCCGGTGAGTGTGCGTTCGCAGCCGGTCGGGTTGCTCACGGTGACGTTGTACGGCGTGTTGAACGGGATGGGCACGGAGGTGAACGTCGTGTCGGTCAGCGTCCCGGTCAGGCCGTTCACGGTGTAGATGGGATTTGCTGCTGCGCCGTTCGTGATTTTGAAGGTGACGGTGTAGGTCTCGGCCACGAAATCGCAGGTTTGCGATACGTCAATCACCGTCGGTTGCGGCACGACGGTCACGCTGGCCGAGCCGCTGACAGTGCCGGGGCAGCCGTTGGTGCTGACGTTTTGTGGCGTGTAAGTCGTTGACACGGAGGGGCTTACGGTCATTGTGAACACATCGTTGGCAGAGGTTGTGGCTGCTTGGGCTGTGCCGTTTTGCAGGTAAGTGAAAGTGTACGGCCCGCCGCCCGTGAACGTCCACGTCAGGGTGCTTTGCTCGCCCGCGCAAATTTCGTCGGTGCCGGCGAGGGTGGCTGTTGCGGGCTTCCGCCAGATGACTGGAGGCCCAAAACCAAGCGAAAAACACGGGTCGGAAAAATCAACCCCCGGCGCATTGGGCGAGGTATTGCCCGCGACTGGGACGACGAAATAGGCCGAATCGTACTCCATCGTGGCGGGGTCAAAACCAAAAGTAGGCTGCGAGTTGCTTCCCACGATTGTCCAAGTGGCCGGAAACTGCGTGGTCACGAGCAAGTAAACGAGTGTGTCGTTCACGTCCAACTCTGGCAACGCGCCCGTCAGGGCCGTGAAAACCCCATCTGGGCAAAGCACATCCGGCACAGGGACAAGGTCGCCGGCATAAGTTGCGCAGCTGCACGTGGCAATGCCCGAAACCGTGTCGCGTCCGCACTGCCATTGGTCTTCGATGGTGACGAAATACTGGTCGTTTGGGGCCGCCAGCGAGATGGGCGCACTGGTGAAGTGGCCCGTCGTGGTGTTCAAGCTGCCTGTGATGCCGCCCCCGATGAAGACGCTGGGCAGGTCGGCATTGGTCACATCGAATTCGAGGACGTATGTCTGCGCGATTGGGTTGCAGGTGATGCCCACATTGGTGATGACCGGCGCAGGGTGAACGTTGATGCGCACCGTGCCGCTGGCCGTGCCCGTGCAACCGCTCGCGTCGGAGACGGAGGTGAGCGTGAACGTGCTGTTTTGGAGCAGCGTCGTGCCGATGTTGATTTGGTTTTGCACCGAAAGGCCTTGGATAGGCGAGCCGTTGAGGGTGTATTGGAAGGTGTAATTGGGCCGCCCGGTGAAGGAGATGGTCAGCGGTTGGTTTTGGCCGGGGCAAATGTCGAAGGTGTCATTTTGCAAAGTGGCCGTCGGCGGCGGGTTCCACATGACTGGCGTGCCAGTGGAAACGGAAAGGCAGGGGTCGAGCAAATCCACAAGGCCGTTGGCAAGTGTGTTGCCGACGATGGCCGAAATGTAGTACGTCGTGCCGGGCGTGGTCGTGCCGGGGAAAAACGGGAACGACGGGATTTGCCGCCAGCTGATGATGTCGCCCACCGGGTTGCCCGGCAGCGTGTGCAGGATGTACCACGTGGTGTCGTTCGCGTCCAGCGTGTTGGTGCCCAAGAATTGCCCGACGAGCGGCTGCCCGACGCAGGCCGAGTAGGGCGTTTGGCTCATCGGGCCGGCATTGCTGACACAGTTGCAAAGGGCGGTGCCGCTGCGGGTGTCGGAGCCGCATTGGTTGCCATCGGTGAGCGTGACCGAATAGTTGGTGCCGACGGGGATTTGCACGCTCGTGAAGGTGTTGCCCGTGACTGTGCCCGCCACGCCCGTCACCGTGTACGGGGCTTCGCCGCCCACGATGTTGAAAACAACGGTGTAAAATGTATTGGCTGCGTTGCAGGAAGTGATGAGGTTTGAAATGGTCGGGCGGGTTTTTACCTCGATTTCGGTCTGGCCCGATGCGGTGCCGCTCGCGCAGGCCGCCGTGCTGATGTTGACCAACGTGACCGTCGTGCTTTGGTTGGGCGTGAGCGTGATGGTGTAGGTCGGCCCTGCCAGCCCGGTTGCGGGTGTTTGTGGCACGTTGTTCAGCGAATATGTCAACGTGAACGGCCCGGTGCCGCCCAGCGAAACGGGCACTTGCGCGAAGCCGCCGGGGCAAACCGTGATGTCGGGCACCGTCAATCCGGCGGTCGGCGCAGGTACCCAGGTCACGGGCGTGCCGGGGGCGATGTGGCGGCAAGGGTCGGCGGGGTCAATTTGCTGGCCGCCGGTTGCCGGGTTGCCCGCGAAGGCCGAGATGTAATAGGTCGTCCCGGTGCTCATGCCCGATTGGAAGCCGAAGGTTGGTGTGTTGTTCCAAGCCAGAATCGTCCCGGCAGCGTTGCCCGGCAGCGTGTGCAGGATGAACAACAGCGCGTCGTTGGCATCGAGGGTTTGGTTGCCGTTGTGCGTGGCAGTGGCGGTCTCGGTCTGGCAGATGGTGAGCGGCGTTTGGCTCATGGTGCCTGCGTTGGTGGTGCAAGCGCAGTTGGGTTGGCCCGAAAACGGCACCGCGCCGCAGTTGTCGGCATCGCTCACCGAGAAACTGTACGCATCGCCGAACGGCACGGCCACGCTGACAAAATGCCCGCCTGTGAACGTCCCGCCCAGGCCATTGACCGTGAAAGGCGCGGTGCCGCTCGCGTCAAACTCAATCGTGTAGGTGCTGTTGGCGGCGTTGCAGTTGACGATAAGACTGCTGATTGTCGGCCCGGTTTTCACGACGACGAGGCCACTGTCCACCGCTGTGCCGTCGGTGCAGAAATTGTCCTCCAAGTTTTCGATGGTCACGAGCGTCGTCGCGGTGGGCGAAAAATTGATGGTATAGGTCGCGTCCGGGTGGTTCAGTACAGGTGGTTGTGCCACGCCGTCAAATAAATACACGAACGAAAATGGCGGTGTGCCGCTCAAATTCAGGGTCAAAGAAGCCTGTTGGCCGCTGCAAATCGTGTCGTTGCCCGCAAAATCCGCGCTCGGCATCATGCGCCAAACGACAGGTGTGCCGGGCGCGACGGACAGGCACGGGTCCGTCAAATCCACCTGCCCGATGGGTGTTTGGTTGCCCGCGATGGCCGAGATGTAATAGGTCGTCCCGGTTTGCATCCCCGGCAAAAACGGGAACGATGGCGAGGTGCTCCAAGCCAAGATTTGGCCGACCGGTATGGCGGGGTTGGTGTGCAGGATGAACCGCAGGGTGTCGTCCGCATCGAGCACGGCGTTGTTGTTGAAAATCGCCGTTGCCGGGGCATTTTGGCAGACGGTGAGCGGCGTGAGGTTCATCGTGCCGGCGGCTGTGGTGCAGTTGCAATTCGGTTGGCCGCTGACGGTGACAGGCCCGCAGCCGTTGCCGTCGTCCCATGTGAAGGTGTAAAAACTTGTGAGCGGGAGGTTATCGCTCACGAAATGCCCGCTGGGCGAAAACGTGCCCGAAAAAGAACCCGGCGTGAGCGAGAGCGGCGGCGTGAAATTGATGGCATCGAACTCCACGCGATATGTGCCAGCGGCTTGGTCGCAATTGATTTGCAGGTTGGCGAACGCGGGCGCAGTGTTCACTTGCACGGTCGCGGTGCCGATGGCCGTCCCGTTGCAGCCGGGCGATTGCACGCCGACCAATGTGTAAACCGTTGTGCTTGTGACGTTTACGGGCAAAAAATATGGGTCGTCACTGGTTTGCACGGCTGGCTGCGTTACGCCGTTGGCCGAATAGGTGAGCGTGAACGGCCCAGTGCCAGTCAGGTTGATTTCGATTTGGGTGTTGGCCGTGTTGCAAAAACTTGTGTTGACGGGCAGCATCTCTGCGGTCGGCGACGTGAACACGAACACCCATGCTTGGCCGCTGGCGGTTCCTGTGCATTGCGGGTTTTCGACGCTGACCAGGCGGTACAGAGTTCCCAGAGTAGGGTTGACGTTCAGCACGAACGGGTTTGCGCTGGTGGTGATGGGCGGCTGCGGCACATTGTTGGCCGAATAGACGAATGTGTACGGCCCGTCGCCCACGAAACTGACGCTGATGCCGATGCCGTTGCCGCCTTGACAAATTTGCCCGCCGCCGCTGAGCGTGGCCGATAAGGCGTTGCCGACCGTGACGACGGCTTGGCCGACGGCAGTGCCCGTGCAGCCATTAGACGAGACGGCAGTAGCCACATAAGTTGTTGTCTGCGAGGGCGTTACGGTCAAATCATACGAGTCGCTGTTGCTCGTGAACGAGGGCTGCGGCTGGCCGTTGGCGGTGTAATTGACCACAAATGGCGCAGTGCCCGTAAAATTGAAATTCAGCTCGGCGGAGCCGGAGCCGCAGATGGATGCATCGCCGCTGAGCTCCACTTCGGGGCGCGGGCTGACGGTCACGATGTGCTCGCCATTGACCAAGCCGGGGCAGCTGCCGCCGCTCATCGTGACAAGGGCGTAGGTGTTGTCGCCAAGCGGTGGCGTGACGGTGAGCGTATAATTGTTGTTGATGGTGGTTATCGGCGGGCGGTTCACGCCGTTGAGGGAATAGACGAAAATGAACGGCGCGGTGCCGTCAAACTCGAATTCCAGCGTGGCCGATTGCCCTTCGCAAATGCTCGTCGTGCCATCTACCAAAGTGCCGATGGACGGGTCAACGACATTGATGGAGGCAAAACCGCTCACCGTGCCGGGGCAGCCGTTCGCCTGCACGTCCACGAGCGAGTAGTTGGTATCGTCGTTAGGCGCGACGGTGATGATGTGCGGGTTGTTGTTCGTGGTGATGGGGTTTTGCGGAAGCCCGTTGATGTCATATATAAAGGTGTACGGGGGCGTGCCACCACTGAAATTCACCCGGATGGTCGTGCTTTGGCCGGGGCAGATTTGCGAGGGGCCGTTGTTGTCAATTTCGGCATCCACTTGCGGCGCGACGCTGACGACGATGCTCGCATTTTGGCCGGTGCAGCTGGGGTTTTCGAGGTTGGTCAGTTGGAGCGTGCTGGTGGAGTTGAACGTCACCGGGATGCTGAACGGGTTGTCGCTCGTCGTGAAATCGCCAAGCGGCGAGCCGCTTTGTGCCAACGAAAACGACCAAGGCCCCGTGCCCGTGAAATTGATGAGCACATCTTCCGTCGCGCCCTCGCAGACGGGGCCGAGCGGCTGGAACTGCGCCGTCGGGCCGCTGCTCACCTCGATGGTCGTGGTGGCCGGGATGGCACAAGGGCCTGTGGCGGTGAAGGTCAGTTGCACAGTGCCGCTTTGCCCGATGGGGTTGAAGTTCGTGCCCGAAACGCCGGGGCCAGTCCAAGTGCCGTTGGGCCAAGCGGGGTCTTCGAGTTGGTTCAGGTCAAAAAGGCCACCGCCTGTGCAGGTTTCGCCCGTCAAAAGTTGCGGGTCGGGGCAAACGACGTTGAATGGCAGGTAGTTCGTGAAGTCCTGTGGACAGCCGACCGCGAGCGGGTCAACGATGCCAACGACCCAATACGGCCCACCGTTGCACATATCTTGGGTGATGGGCACGGTGATGGGGTCGGGCTGGATGGGCGGCGGCGGCGGTGGCGGACTCCACGGCAGCGGCGGGAACAGGCAGCCAGCATTGCCGTATATCGGGAAAGGTAGGCCCGCATCCACGACAAAACCGCCGTTGCCGCCTGTCACGAGGTTGCTGTTGTAGGTGGTCACGTCATCGCAACCGCAATCCAACGAAGTCGTGATGGTATAGGTGCCGCCCGAACTGGCATTTGAAAACGCGCCCGCTGAGCGGACGCAGCTGTTTTGCATCACATAAATCACGGGCGAAAGCGGGCACAGGTTGCTGAAATTGTAGTTGAACGTCAGCCCCGCGCTCGTGAAAATGATGACCGGGACGTTCGGCGGCACCGCGTCGCCGGGGCCTGCGCCCACGACCGTCGCACCGGGGCAGATTGTCTGGATGCTGCTGATAGCGTTGGCCGTCGGTTCCATCCAGGGGCAGTCGGTGCCGAGGTCGCCGTTGCCTGCGCCGAAGTTGTTGTTCGACGACAAATCCACCGAAAGTTGCCCGACGTTGAAGCCGCTGCCCGACCATAGGAGCATCCACTCATTGTCCTGTTCGGTGCCGCAGGCATCCACGAAAAGCATCACCGTGATGGGGCAGTCATTGCAGGGTTGTGGCGGCGGCACGTCGTCAATCGGCGAGCAGCCGAGGAAAGTGCCCTGCCCGGCGTAGGGGTTGAAATTGTTGGTCGTGCCGTAGTACCAATCCACGCAGCCGCCGGGCGGCAGGCCCGTGCCGGTGGCGGTCAGGGTGATTTGGTCGCCGGGGCACACGTCGCAGGGCGTGGAGCCGTTGGTGCAATCAGGCGAGGTGAGGGTGGCCGTCGTGTTCAGGTTGGGGCATTGGGCGCGGAGTTTTTGCAGGTAGGGAGACAGTACGAAAAAGGCGGGGAGCAGCCCCAGACGAAGCAGGCGGAAAATCATTATTTTCAATTGATATTACGGTTCATGGTTTGCTGGCGCGGATTACGGGAAACTCGAAATTACATTGGATTAAAACGGGGCAAGCAATCAAGTTGCAGTTAGGCATTGAGTAACTATCTGGCAATCAGTTGTTTGCAGAAGCCCAATCCCCAAAACACACAACCCAAAACTCTTTAATAAAAAGACGTGCGAAGGTATGGCAAAGGCTTGGTTCGGCACGGAAACCTTTTTGCTTTGGCTGCCGTCGCCCGAAAATTAACAGCCGCTGAACATTGCGCCGCCGGGCAGGGTTTTTTCACGCAAGCCATACTTTTTTGCGGTTCACTGCCTGAATTTTGTGCCGATTATGCAAGACATCCTGACCAAACTCGCCCAAACCGGTGCTCGCCTCGTCGCCGTCTCGAAGACCCACTCGCCGGAGAAAATCATGGAAATTTACCAGCGCGGCCAGCGCATCTTCGGCGAAAACCGGGTGCAAGAACTTGTGCCCAAGTACGAGGCCCTGCCGAAAGACATCGAGTGGCACCTCATCGGGCATTTGCAGACCAACAAAGTTCGCTTTGTTGCGCCGTTCGTCCACATGATTCACTCGGTGGATAGCCTGCGCCTCCTCTGCGAGATTGACAAAGAAGCCAAAAAATGCGGGCGCACGATTGATTGCCTGCTCCAGTTCCACATCGCCGAAGAAGAAACCAAGTTCGGGCTGGACGAAACCGAAGCCCGCGCACTGCTCCAATCCCCTGATTTCCAACGACTTGAAAACGTCCGCATCTGTGGCGTGATGGGCA
>JBKBIC010000041.1:7472-27460 GCA_046299435.1 Saprospiraceae bacterium | reverse complement strand
CGTCCACGCTGTCCGAAGCGATATTTTGCAGGATGCGGATCGGCAACGCGATGTAGTAAATGGCCGCCAGCACCGTCGCCACATTTTGAAACGGCGATTTGGAGGCGCGGAACATCTCAAAAAGCAGCAGCACGAACGCCGCCGCCGTGAAAATCGTCGGGCGAAATGGCGTGAGCGTGCCTTTGCCGTCGGCAAAAACGACCGCCAAGCCCAGCCCAATCGCCACCACGCGCAAGGCGATTTTGCCCGGCTCGTCGGCCAAAAGCAGCCCGGTGAATTCCCATACGCAGCCCGCCACGATGACCGCGCACAGCAGCAAAAACGGGATTGGCCCGCCATAAACGCCCCCCAACATGGCGGCCACAAAAAACACAGCCGTGATAGCGCGTTGCTTCATTTTCAAGATAATTGATTGACGGTTAACGGTTTACGGCTAAGCATCCCTCATTCCTCCCTCTTCATCCCTGCGTCTGGACAGATGCCCTTTATCCGTAGCCAGAGTTCGGCAAAAGCTTTTTTGCTCTCGCTGACGTTGCGTTCGTGGTGGATTTTGAGGTGGCCGTCGCGCAGTTCGTCCACGACAAACGGGAACACATACGATTTTGAATCGCGGATACTGTCGCCCAAAATGCCGAAGCGCAGGTCGTTGATTTGCAGTTGGCCGTCCGGGCGTTCGACCACGTTCCAGTAGTCGTTGGAGAACCATTTGAGGAATTTCAAAGCCCGGTCGTCGGGACGGACGGCGGCCAATTTTTCGTGGTTTTTCGGGATGACATTGATGCGGAAAAACTCCTCGCGGCAGTCGTTGAAGCAATACAGGCCGTTGTAATACGCCGTGTCGCCTTCTGCCACGCCGAGCCAAAGAAGGTTGTTGAAAATCGTCGGCCCGGTCATAAAGCGTTGATACTGAATGTGTCGCGCTTGCAACGATTTTTCAAAAACCTGCCCGACCTTCCATTTGTGCCAACCCGTGTAAATCAAAATGTACCCGCAAAACCACGCCACGCCCAGCCAATTCCAAAGTGCCCGGCGGCGGTCGCTGGCCGCGAGCCGCGAGGCCGCGATGAGCGCGAGGCCGAACGGCACGGTCGCCAGCGGGTCAACCACCGAGACGGTGTTCCATTGCACGCGCAGGTCGCTGAACGGCTGCCAAATCTGCGTGCCCCAGCTCGTGAAACAGTCCAAAATCGGGTGCGTGAAAATTGACCAGAAAAACACGGCCACCCACGTCCGGTACGGCACTTCGACGGTGCGCTGGTTGGCGAGCCAGTAGTCGCGCCAAAGTTTCCACGCGAACCAGCCGCCGAGCAGCAGGGTGGGGGCGAGCACTTGCCAGCGCAGCCCTTCGCCGAGCAGCACGGGGATGAAATTGATGCCCGCCGCCGCGCCGATGTAAAACAACAGCCAGATGCTCATCGCCCCGATTTTGTAGCCTCGTCGTCGGTGGATGTCGCGGCTGTAAAACCATTCGGTCAGTTTGGCGAGCAGCCAGGGCGCGAGCGCGGCGAACAAAAAAGAGTGCATGAAACCCCGGTGGAAAGCCGTCGCCGTGATTTCGTCGGTGACGAACGACGCGAACACGTCCAAATCGGGAATCGTGCCGCCGACCGCGCCCCAAAGCATGGCGCGGTTGCCGAGTTTTTTGCCGGCCACGATTTCGCCGCAAGCCGCGCCGAGGACGATTTGTGTGAGAGAGTCCATGTTGTTGGCTTAGTTGTGGGATTATCAGATGCCAGATTTTGAGATTTCAGATTTTGGGACGTGTATTGTCTGGCATCTGAAATCTCCCAATCTGGCATCTCTCATTTATGCAACACCGCCCGCTGGAACCCCGCGAACGGATACGTTTTGACTTCCGGGATGTCTTCGTCGGCTTGTTTGGTGTTGCCGGTCGTGCTGGCGGGTTTTTCCGCGCCGGACATGACCTCGAAGACCATTTCGTTCGGGCCGGTTTTTTCGTAGGTGCAAAGGATGCGGCTGCCCTGCACGACGAACCAGCACAGCAGTTTTTGGCCGAAGAGGTAGCTCTCCATTTGGATGGAGTTTTTCTCGTCCACGCGCCACAGCCCTTTGGCCGGGTCAACGGGCACGAGCTCGTAGGGACGCCAGTCTTTTTCTTTCGAGACATACACCATGCCCCAAGTGTAGCGACCCGTCGTGGACGTGTCCAACTTGCTGATTTCCAGCGACATGGGGATTGTTTGTGCCAAACCTTTCGCGTTGTAAATCTCCAATTTGCCGGACCAAACGCCCGCCCATGAGGCTGGGAAGGCAAGCGAATCGGACGCGGGTTGGCTTTGGGCAAACAGTGCATTGGCCACAAAAAGCAGCCAAAACAGGGGCAAAATGTGCGGACGGAAGTGGTGCATTTTTCAGTCAATTATCTTCCGTGAGCCTCTGTAAAACTTGCAATTGACACAGAGGCTCACGGAGTTTTGGGCGGCGAAAGTACAACGGTGCGGGCGACACGAAACCGCCTCAATCGTCGGGCTTTTGTCAATTTGCCGCCACCACGCGCAGCGTGTTTTTCACAAATTCCGCCTTTTTGATGGCGCGTTCGAGCGAGGCATCCACGACGGTGACGTGGCCCATTTTCCGAAAAGGCGAGGTCGTGGCCTTGCCGTACAAATGCACGTTCACGCCGCCGAGCGCGAGGCAAGCCTCGATGCCCTCGTATTTGACCGGGCCTTTTTGCCCCGCTTCGCCGAGCAAATTGACCATGACGGCGGGCAGTTTTTGGGCCGTGTCGCCGAGCGGCAAATTGCAAATGCCGAGCAGATGTTGTTGATATTGAGACACATACGCGCTGTCAATCGTGTGGTGGCCGGAGTTGTGCGGGCGCGGCGCGACCTCGTTGACGAGCAATTCGCCCGCGTCGGTCAGGAACATTTCGACGGCCAACACGCCGCACACACCGAACGCCCGGATGACCTGCTCGGCCAAAGCCTGTGCCTCGGCCTCGACCAACGGCGACACCCGCGCCGGGCAAACGAGGAACTCCACGAGGTTGGCCTCCGGGTGGAAATCCATTTCGACCGCCGGGAAAACCGCCACTTCGCCCGCCTCGTTTTGGGCGGCGATGACCGCGATTTCGGCTCGCACGGGCACTAAATTTTCGGTCAAACACGCGCCGGGCAGTAGTTTCGTGGCCAAGTCCTCCTCGCTTCGGATGATGGCCACGCCTTTGCCGTCGTAACCAGCGGTGCGGCTTTTTTGCACAAAAGGCACGGCGAGCGAGCCGTTTTTGACCGCTGCGAGCAGGGCTTTTTCGTCGTCAAACAGCTGAAAATCAGCCGTCGGCAGCGCGTGTTCGCGGTAAAATTGCTTTTGCAGGCCCTTGTCTTTGATGATGTCGAGCGCGGCGGGCGCGGGATGGATGCGCTTGCCTTCGCGTTCGAGTTGGTGCAGGGCCTCCGTGTTGACGTGCTCGATTTCGATGGTCAGCACGTCCATGTCGCGGCTAAAACGCAGCACGTCGTCGTAATTTTTGAAATCGCCCGGCACATGGCCGGTGCAAACTGCGCTGGCCGGGCAGCCGTCCGCGTCGAGGATGTAGGTTTTGAAGTCCCAATTTGCGGCGGCGAGGCATAGCATTTTGCCCAATTGCCCGCCGCCGAGGATGCCAATTTTTTGTGTGGTACTGAACATGGCGGCGAAGGTATGTCGGCGGACGGTGGACGGTGGATGGTGGACGGCAGAAATGTGTTCCGACGGTTGCCGTCAACCGTCCACCGTGTGCAAAAAAATTGGCGAACCCGGAGCGGAGCCGGATTCGCCAACATTTGCAGGGCAGGTGCAGGATGACGAACGGTGTCGTTTGGAAACCAAGTGATTGATTGACAATACGTTGCGTTCGGTTTGGTTTTACTTGTACATGCCTTGTTTGCCGAATTTTTCCACCAACAGGTAGTAGAACACGGCGCGGTACTTGTTGCGGTTGGAGGAACCCATGGCTTCGCAAACTTCGTCAACCGCTGCTCTCAGCTCCGGGCCGTCCGTGAGGCCAAGCTTGCCGATGAGGAATTTGTCCTTCACGCGGTCTTTCTCCACTTGGTCGGCGCACGACACGCGGGAAGCATCTTCCAAATAAATGGACGGGCCGAGGGACTTGGCGACTGCGGTGAGCACGTCCATGTCGAAGCTGCTGCGCTTTACAGCATCTTTAAGCGAGCTCGCGTAGGTGGCTACGGCATCATCGAATTTGCTCATATTTGTTAAGTTTTGAGAGTGAAAAAATATGATGATTTTATCGCCACAAGTTTAAGACAGGATTTGCGAAATACAACCATGAAATGGTGGGCAGTTTGAAGTGGGCAGTGGGCAGTTTGCGGTGGGCAGTTAGCAGTGGGCATTTACCAACTGCCCGCTGCCTACCGCCTACTGCGAACTCTGCCAACCGCCGACCATGCGCGGCTTGCCGAGCAGGTCGCGGCGCAGCTCCACGCCCGAAAAGCCTTTTTCAAAAAGGAGGTGGTGGACTTTTTTGGCGTTGAACTCATTGCACTCGAACAGCAATGCGCCGCCAGGCCGTAGTTTTTCGAGGGCAAAATCCGCGATGGTCTCGTAAAAAAGCAGCGGCTGCTCGTCGAGCACGAACAAGGCGAGGTGCGGCTCGTGGTCTTTGACCCAATCGGGCATCAATTCGGCCTCGCTGCGCGGGATGTATGGTGGGTTCGAGACAATCAAGTCGAACTCCGGGAGCGTCGCCCAGCCTTCGCGGTCAAGGATGTTATTGGCCTGAAAATGCACGAAAACGTCATGTTGTTGGGCGTTTTCCTGCGCGATTTCGAGCGCGTCGTGGCTGATGTCGGTGGCCGTGAGTTCGGCTTGCGGCCATTGTTTTTTCAAAATAATGGGGATGCAACCGCTCCCGGTGCCGATGTCCAGAATTTTCGGGGTAGCCGAATGAAGGGTTTTCAAGATTTGCAAAGCCCAGTCCACGAGTTCTTCGGTCTCTTGCCGGGGAATCAGAACCGCCGGGCTGACGCGAAACATAGAGCCAAAAAACGCCGCTTGTCCGACGACGTATTGCACCGGCTCGCCGCGCAGGAGTCGAGCGCGGATGTCCGCAAAAATGGTGGCCTCTTCTGGGTTGAATTTTTTTTCGGAATATGATTTTGTGCCGAACGCATCCTCGAACACGATGCGGGCAATGCTCCGCGCTTCCGAGTGGCCGTAACGCGGCGTGAGGTCGGCAGTCAGTTGGTCAAAAACAGTCATTTTGGACAGTTTGCAGTTTGCAGTGGACAGTAGGCGGTTTGCAGTAGGCCAGTAGGCGGTGGGCAGGACACATCGGCGACTGCAAACTGCCTACTGGCCACTGCAAACTGTCTACTGGCCACCGCCCACTGTGATGGTAAACACCGCGCCATGCGGTTGATTGTCAGTGAGTTGGACTTTGCCGCCGTGTGCCTGCACGACCTGCCGGACGATGAAAAGCCCCAATCCGGTGCCTGTTGCGCTGCGGGTTTCTTCGTTGCCGAGGCGGTAAAATTTCTCGAAAACCTGCTTTTTTTCCGTGTCCGGAATGCCGGGGCCGTTGTCGGCGACGCGCAAACATACCTTGCCAGAGGGCAATTTTTCGGCACTGAAAACAACAGGCGAGCCTTCGGGCGAATATTTCAGAGCATTTTCGAGCAGGTTTTGGATAATTGCCGTCAGGCCTTGCGCGTCGGCCTTGACGAGCGGAAAATCACTGGGGATTTCGAGCTGGATGTTGGCTGTCGGGAAACGCACCGCAAGGCTGTTCGCCACCTCGGAGACCATGCGCTGCAGGTTGATTTGCTCCGGCGATGGCCGCCAGTTTTCTTCCAACCGTGCCGCGAGAAGGATGTCGTTGACCAAATTTTGGAGCCGGTCGGCATCGCGCAGGCCGTTCGAGCAGAGCTTGCCAAGTTGCTCGCGGGTGAGTTCGCGGCGGGCAATCGTCTCGAACACAAGGCGCATCCCGGCGATGGGTGATTTGAGCTCGTGGGTGATACTGAGGAGGAAATTGCGCCGTTGCCGGGCGAGGGCGACCTCTCGGTTCGCACTCCGATTGAGCATCCACAGCCCGAAAATGAGGCAGGCCGTGAAAAAAATTCCTTCGGCCAGAATCATCCGGTGGTGCTTGTGGTAGCGGCGTTCGAGGGCACGGAACTCGGCGGTTTCGTGCAGTTGGGTGAGGTTCACGCCAGCGGATTTGCCCCCGTGTTTGAGTTCCAAAAGCGCGGATTCGACGTGGAATGCGTGCTCATTGGCACGCCACAGCTGCACTGCCCACCACGCGAACGCGAGGAGCATGTAAACAATCACGATGCGCGACAGCTGCCGCAAAGGGATGTTTTCGCCAAGCATTTTTTCAGGAATGGAGGATGAGGAAAAAGGAATGGGTGCCCATGAACGTGATGTAATTTCTTGAAAAACAGTGTCTTGCAAAAAGACAAGGGCAATGCGGGGCGAAAGTTAGGCCAACTTCGTGGGCATGCCACTGGGCCTTTTCATTTTTACGCAGGCCGGACAAAAGCGAGGGCCTTTGAAAATTCCTCATGCACCAATCATCGTTCATCGCTCAAAAAACTACCTTTGCCGCGTCTTCGGAACTAATGCCCGCTTCGGCAGGTTTTTACTTCCCAAAACTGGCTCCATAGTTCAACGGATAGAATGGAAGTTTCCGGAACTTCAGATAGTGGTTCGATTCCACTTGGGGCTACAAAACCACCTTCAGACGGCTTCAAAACGGCTTTTTTTGCCCTTTTGAGGCCGTTTTTATTTTGTGTCATTTCTTTTCGCCCCGCCTTTTTCCTGCTTTTGTTTCACCAATGTTTCACCAAACCTGTTCGACATGGAAAAAGGACACAAGAACTGCACGGTCAAGTTCTGCCTGAAAGCGGGCGACAAAGCTATTGGGGATGGGTACTGCATCATCGGGCGGAAGAGGGTAGTCAAACAGTCCGGGGCGGCGTGAACTTTGCGGCACCCCCCCGGCAGGTAAGAGCCTGAAAAATCCGCTCCTTACTACCTACGGAGGTACAGTCCTTATTTTAGTCATTTTCAATAGGTTATGAGCAATCCCAAACCAAGCCCCATATCGCTGTCATAATGAGAAGAAACAGAAAGGTTTTTCGTAAAAATATATCGCCCGCCGAGCATGTATTCCTTGTCGGTATTGACCATAAAACTCCCCCTCAAACGCCTGCCAAGCGGTATATCTTCCCGCACAAGTTGAAGGCGAACATATCCTGTGGTGAATATTTCGGCTTGAAAATCAACGAGCATGGGCAAGGTGTAGACAAAACCCGCACTAAATAGTCCACGCTTGTCTTTGGTATTCGCTTGGTTGAACAGGTTTTTCTCCTGAACATCAATTCCCCCAGATGAACGATACCGCCAATCGAAGCCAACAAACGGCATGAACCACTGCATCCTGCCGATATATCGCCCAAAATGAGTCTCCACCTCGTAGCCGTGATAATCGTGATAGCCCAAACGCCATTCCGTGCCAATGCTCCAACGGGTATTTTGCAGCATCAACATTCCGTCATTTCCGTTGGTGGCGAAATCGTTTTGTGCCATAAAATGCGGTTTTCGGTCGTCGGCAAACAAGCGGCGTTGCGCCAGTTTTGGGTTCGGGATGAGCGGGTTGGCTGCCTGATTTTCATAGGTGAAAATGCGCCCCATGCCGCTCATCATGTGGTAGAGGATGTGGCAATGGAAAAACCAGTCGCCCTCCACGTTGGCCGCAAATTCGAGCGTGTCGGTTTCCATCGGCATGATGTCCACGATGTTTTTCAGCGGCGCGTGATCGCCCTGCCCGTTGAGGAGGCGGAAGTCGTGGCCGTGCAGGTGCATCGGGTGGCGCATCATCGAACCGTTGTACAACACGATGCGGACGGTCTCGCCCTTTTTTATCAAAATCCGCTCGGTTTCCGACACCACCCGGTTGTCCATGCTCCAAACGTAGCGGTTCATGTTGCCCGACAACTCGAAGCGCAGTTCTTTGACGGGCGCGTCGCGGGGCAGCGTGGTCGGCGTGGGCGAACGGAGCATTGCGTAGTTTAGCGTTTTGATGTCTGAAAGGGCGTTCACGTCGTACTGTTCCGCGCCCATGTTCATGTTGTCCGCGTGGCGGTGTCCGCTCTCGGCTGCGCCCGTGATTTCGGGGTACATCACGGAGTTCATGTCCATCACGTTGAGGCCCATGTTCATGCCCATGTCGTCGAGGTCGCCGTTCATCTTCGTCATGCCATTCATCATTTTCATGCCCTCGAAGTATTTGAGTTTGGGCATCGGCGCGCTCGCTCGCCGCTCGCCCGCGCCCAAAAACAGCGAGGCCGAACGGGTGCGGTCTTCGGCGGTCGCCAAAAACTCGGCAGCCGTTCCGTCGGCGGGCAGGGTCACGACGACATCGTAGGTTTCGGAAACGGCAATCAGCAACCTGTCCACTTCGACGGGTTCGACATCGTTGCCGTCGTTCGCCACTACGGTCATCTTGCCGCCGCCCCATTTCAACCAAAAATAGGACGACGCGCCGCCGTTCGACACCCGCAGCCGCAGCCGCTCGCCCGCCCGGAACTGCGAAAGTTGCGCCTCGTGCTGGCCGTTTATCAAAAAGCGGTCATAGGCCACGTCGCTCACGTCCATCGCGTTCATGCGCTTCCACTCGTTCGACACTTTGGTTCGGAAATAGCCTTGCCTGATGGCCTCGGCGTAGCTCTGCGTCGCGCCTTTTCGGATGGCGAACCAGTCGGTCGCGTTGTGCAGCATCCTGTGGACTTGGTTCGGGTTCAAGTCCGTCCATTCGCTCAAAACGATAGGGATTTCGGGCAAATCGTCAATGCCCAGCCTGAAACCCTCCCTTTTTTTCATCACGAAAGAGCCGTACATCCCGATTTGCTCCTGCAAACCGGAGTGGCTGTGATACCAATGCGTCCCGTGCTGGATGATTGGGAAGGTGTAGAGGTGTGTCGTGTGCGGCTCGATGGGCATTTGAGTGAGGTTCGGCACGCCGTCCTCTTTGTTGGGCAAAAACAGCCCGTGCCAGTGTAGCGAGGTCGTTTCGTCGAGTTCGTTGTGGACGAAAATCTGCGCCGTATCGCCCTCCGTGAATGTGAGCGTGGGCATCGGGATTTGGCCGTTGACAGCGATGGCGCGGCGTTTTTTGCCCGTGAAATTGACCACCGTGTCGCGGATGTAGAGGTCGTAGCGGACGGTTCGCGGCGGGGCGATTTCGATTTTTGGAATCGCCGGTGTCTCGATTTTGGGTGGTTCGGGCGCGGGCGTTGGGGTCGGCGCGGGTTCTGTTTTTTCCAAAATCTTCGGGGCTGCGCTGTCTTTCGGCATGGTTTCAGGCGCGTGGTGTTCGTGCGCGGGCATCGGCTCGGCAGGAGCGGGCGGCGGGGTGGTCTCGCTCGGTTTTGTTGGGGCGGGCTTGGGTTTGGGCTTCGGTTTTTTTTGCTTCTCTTTTATCAAATCCATGCCGCACTTCGGGCAAGAACCGGGGCTTTTTGCATGGATTTCAGGGTGCATCGGACAAGTCCATGTCGCCGCCGGGGTCTGTGCCGCGAGGTCGTTTTTAGGGGAAAATGAAAAGCCTGCGAGCAAGCACACGGGCAGCATTTTCAGGAAAAAGCCTTTTTGAAAAACCATGTTCGATGTTTTTAGAAACCAATAACCCGCGCCCCGGAAGCCGCAAAAACTCCGGGGCGCGGGCGAGACCTATTTTTTCTCCTCCAAATCCATTTTACACTTGGAGCATTTGTCGCCCTTTTTCCCCGTGACCTCCGGGTGCATCGGGCAGGCGTAAACGACCTCCGGGGTTTTCTTTTCTTCCAAATTCATCTTGCACTTGGGGCATTTGTCGCCGCTTTTCCCCGTGACTTCGGGGTGCATCGGGCAGGCGAAGACCGCTTCCGGGGCGGCGGTTGCCGTCGGCGCGGGTTCGGCTGCGGGCGCAGGGGCGGTGGTCGTTTCGGGCTTGGATTCGTCGTGGTTGTGGTTGCTGTGCGCGTTTTGGCAGGCGGCAAAGCCGAGCAAAAGCGCGAGCGAAAACAAGACTGCGTTTTTCATTGTCTGAAAAATTTTGATTGTGAAAGAGCCGCCGCCGTTCAGCGGCAGGAAATAATTTGACCGGGTGGATTAAAAACCGAGCAACCATTTTCGCCCGACCTCGCCCCGTTCGGTCTTGATTTTCAAGTGATAAACGCCCGGCGGCAGCCCCGTTAGGTCAATTTTCGACAGCCGCCCGCTCATTTTTTTGGTGCTGAGGCATTTTCCCAAAACATCAAAAACCGAACAAGCCACCAACTCGGCGGCTTCGCTTTTTACCCAAAAAGAGTCGTCCGCGCTGGGGTTTGGAAAAACTGAAATGGCGGAAATCGGCCCTTCGTTTTCGGAAACCTCGACCGTTGAAACGATTGCGCCGCGCCGGTAAATCACTTCCCCGGAGGCTGCATTGGCATAAACCATGTGAAAATTTCCGTCCCGAAAAGCCAACGCCGGGACGCGCAACTCCTGCCCCGTTTCCTCGAAATGCACATAATTTTCAGCCAAACCAGCCAATCCCTCGGTTGAAAAAGCGAACGCGAGGCGTTGACCTTCCTGAAAGACGATGCCCAATGTGTCGCCCACCGCCGCGATGTCCGGTTGGTTTTGGTTTGCCGAAAGGTGGTTCGTGTCGCCGAGTCGGATTTGCTGCCCCACCGCCATTGTCAAGCCGTGCAAGGTGCTGGCAAAAACTTTCGAGCCGCCGCCCGCGCCGGTTTTCCAGACGACGACCAGCGAATCGCCTGAGCGAGCAATGCGCGGGCCACTGATTGGACAGACGTTGATTGCCCAATCCGAGTCGTCCACGTCGGTCGCGGTGTCGAAAGTGCTTGCCAAATCCGTCGAACGGCTCACCCAATGGTCGCGGATGTTCGCATCGTTGTTTCGGAAAGCCAGCCAAACCGAGCCTTCCGAAGCGAGCGGCGCGGCGATGCAACATTCGCAGACATTCGTGCCATCGGCGGGCGTGCTGGCCTCGACGGGCACTGAAAAAGTTTGCCCGCCGTCGGTCGAGTGGCAGATTTGGTGCGTGGCGGTGCCGCTTTTTTCCTGAATGTAATCCACGAAAACATTGTCCAATTCGTCCACCGCGAGGCTCGCGAGCGTCGCGTAGCCGCCCGAAACCGCCGCCGAAACTTTCACGGGGGACAAAAAACTCGCCCCGCCGTCCTCCGACCTCGACAAAAAAATGCCGCTGTTGCGCTCGAAAACCACATAGATTTTTTGCCCATGCACCGCCACATCGAACCCGCCGAAACCAAAAAGCGCAGGCCCCGGCGCAGTCGTGACCACGCTGACTGGCTCGGCAAACTGCCCGTTTTCCAAGCGGCTACACCAGATTTTGTTCGGGCCTGAGCTCTCGCCCCAGACGGCGAGCACCGTGCCGTCGGCCAGCAAACTGACACGCGGGGCAGTGATGAAATGCGCCGTCTGACGAATGACGAGTGAATCTTTCCACTCGATTTTTGTCTGCGCATACAGCGCGTTTGTTGCCAAAACCAGCCCAAAAGCCGCTACTGGCAGCATTTTTTGAAGAAAACCTTTTTGAAAAGCCATTTTAGAAAGTTCATCGTTTGATTGCCGTGAAATAAGAAAAAGTGCCGACCGCCGGAAAATCGTAGCCGAGGGCGGGGACGAATTTTTGCTTTTCCATTGATAAATTCTGCACCCGAACGGGCTGCGACGGGTTGAGCATTTTTCAATGGAGGTGGGCTTTTCAACCCTAAAACGCTGCGCGGGCGGCTCTTTTTTTCAAAAAAACTCATTTCAGCATGACCAGCCCGACGACAGCCATGCCCACCATGAGCAAATCCTCGACGAGCGTGATGTGCGACATCGGCAGGTTGAACACCGCGCCGAGGCAGGCGCATTGGAAGCGGCGTTTTTTCAAAAGGCTTTGCGCCACGCCGACCGTGCTGATGCCCATGACGGCGAGCGTCAGCCGGTTGGTCAAAACGGGCTGGAAATCGAGCAAAAACAGGATGCCCAACGCCAGTTCGACGAACGGGTAGGCGTAGCCCCAACCCGGCCACCGCCGCGCCAGCACGTCGTAACCGCTGTACGACACGGCGAACGCAGGCACGTCGAGCATTTTGAAAAAGGAGAAAACGAGGAAAAACCCCGCCATGAAATGCCGCATCCAGCGCATCCCGTCGAAACCGCCGCTGCTGGCAAACTCGACCAGCAAGGTCGCGCCGAGGATGTAGCCGAAGACCAGCAAAATGGGTTTGTACGTCTCGAAAAAGCCGCGCTCGGCTTCCTCTCCGTCGGGCGGGAAAGCAGCTAAGGCGGGCATGGCGACCGATTTTTCGGAGAGTTGGTATTTGGGAAAATCGCGCAGCGCAGCCTGCAAATCGGCGGTCGGAACGTGGCGGCTCATCGTGATTTTCACCGACCCGTCGAGGGCGACGACGGCGGCGGTCACGCCCGCAGTTTTTTCCAGAAGGCTTTTGACTTTGGCGACGCATCCCTCGCAGGTGATGCCGGAAACTTGATATTCGTGTGTCATTTTACGATGCTTTTTTGATTGCCCCACAAAGGTCGGCGGGCTTCAAAAAGCGATCGTTACAGGATTTTGCGGCAATCGTGCAAGGTTTGGTCAAACCCCGTCGAGCGGCTTGCGCTCGTGCCGCCGATGCAAATTTTTGCGACTTTTTGCGTCAATTTTTGTGTCATATGGCTCTTAATGCGTTTTTTTGCGTCAAAATGCAAGTCATGGTGCAGACGCAAACGCTGGTTTTTACCCCAGAAATGATTCGGCTCATCGCCGAAATTGACGAGTTCAAAGGTGCTTGGCGGGCTTTGGGCAACCTCGCGCCTGATAAGTTGCTGCAACTGAAAAAGGTGGCCACCATTGAAAGCATCGGTTCCAGCACCCGCATCGAGGGCAGCAAGTTGACCGACAGGCAGGTGGAAAGATTGCTTTCGGGGCTGCAAATCCAAAAATTCGACTCCCGCGACGAACAGGAAGTGGTCGGATACGCCGAACTGATGAACACCATTTTTTCGAGTTTCGCGGACATGCCGCTGACCGAAAATTTCATCCAACAACTGCACGGCATTCTCCTCAAACACAGCGACAAAGACCAATGGCACAAAGGCCAGTACAAGCAGCACCCCAACCACGTCGTGGCGACGGACGCCGACGGGCAACAAATCGGCGTCGTTTTCGAGACTACATCGCCGCTCGAAACACCGCTTAAAATGCAGGAACTGGTCGCTTGGGCACAGGAAGCGTTTGCCGAAGGCGAGTTGCACCCCTTGCTAATTATCGCCATTTTCGTCGTTTGCTTCTTGGCCATTCATCCTTTTCAGGACGGGAACGGGCGGCTGTCGCGGGCGTTGACGACTTTTTTGCTGCTCAAATCGGGCTATCGGTACGTCCCCTACGCCTCACTCGAAGCCGTCATCGAACAGGAAAAAAAGGATTATTACCTGTCGTTGCGGCAGACGCAAACCACGCTGCAATTCCCGCAACCCAATTGGCAGGCGTGGATAGTTTTTTTTCTGAAAACGCTCAAACGGCAGAAGGACAACCTCGAAGCCAAAGTCCTCCGCGAACAGGTTTTGCTTTCGGAACAGCCCGAAACCGCGCAGTTCATCCTCGATTTGTTGAAAGAACGCGGGCGCGTGTCCATGGGCGAGCTCGAAAAATTGACGAACCGTTCGCGCAGCCTCTTGCGGCGGCAGTTGGAAAAATTGGTTCAAAACCAGCTCGTCAAGCTGAACGGGAAAGGGAAAAGCTCCTGGTACACTCTGTTCTGAACTGCTCCAAAAGGGATAAGAAGGTTGGCAGTCAAACCCCGTCGAGCGGCTTGCGCTCGTGCCGCCGATGCCCGCTCTTGAACTGCGAGGGGGTCATGCCGGTCGCCTGCCGGAACTGGTTGCTGAGGTGTTGCGGGCTGCTGTACCCCATTTCGTCGGCGATCTCGGCGAGGGTCAGTTCGTCGTACAGGAGCAATTCTTTCGCCCGCTCGATTTTTTGGGCGATGATGAATTTCTCGATCGTCAGGCCCTCGACCGACGAAAACAGGCGGCTCAACTGCCCGTACTCGTGCAGCGTCTCGCGGGCGAGGAATTCCGAAAAGTTCATTGCCGCCCCGCGCCTGCCCGCCGCGTGGTGGATTTCGCCGATGACCAGCGTTTTCACCTGCTCCACGAGGCGGCTGTTGCGGTCGTCGAGGAGTTCAAAACCCTCGGTTTCGAGGCTTTTGCGGAAAGCCGCCAACTGTTCGGGCGCGGGCGCGGCATCCAACTGGATTTCGCCGAGTTGGATATTTTTTGCGGCCAAGCCCGCTGCCTCCGCCAGTCGGCTGACGGTTCGGAGGCAGCGGGCGCAGACCATGTTTTTGATGTATAGCAAGCTCATTTTTATTTTTTGAAAAACCGCTGCACCGCCACCGTTTTCCCAGCTGCGCCCAATATTTTCATCAAATAAAGCCCCGTCGGCAAGCCCGAAACGTCGAGCGACTGCCCGCCGAGGCTACCCTTTTCATGGACGCGCATGAGCCGCCCGGCTTGGTCGAATACCTCTGCCCGCACGACTTTCGACAAATCCACGCCCGACGGCATCGGTAGCGCGTTCACGCAAATCTGGCAAGCCGCGTTCGGCGCGGGTTCGCCGGTGGAGGTCGAAGGCGACTTGACCAAAAACTGCCCCATCATGCCCGTGTCCTCGTGGCTCAAAATGTGGCAATGGTACATGTATGGCATTTCCGCGTCGGCGAAATCATCGAAACGCACGGCGATTTTGACCTGCCCCTGCATCGGCGGCACGGTCACGACATCTTTCCGCCCTTTCAAATTGGCGGGCGGGGCTGCACCGTTGACCGAAAGCACATAAAACGACAGTCCGTGCACGTGGAACGGGTGCGCCATCATCGTTTGGTTGGTCAAAGTCCAGACCTCGTTTTTGCCCAGTTCGACCTCGAAATTGATTTTTTCCATGTCGAATTTCGAGCCGTTGATGAAGAAATTGGTCATGCTCATCATCGGCTGCGCCGAAAAACCAAACGTGCGCGAGGCCGCGCCTGCTTGCGGGTAGGGCGTATTGGTGGTCAAAGCCGTCGGAATGCTCGTGATTGGGTTGGCGGTCGGCGCGGTGACAGCGATTGTCATCAAGTCGAAGTCCGTGTCGTCGAGCGGCCCCATCATGCTCGCGCCGCCGCCCATTTGCATCATCGCGCCGCCGGGATAGCCTTGCGGGAGTTGGGTGCCGAATTGGCGCAGCGTCAACGTTTGCCCTTCTTTTCCAGTCAAATCCACCAAAATTTCGGCGCGTTCGCCGGGCGCGAGGATGAGTTTGGTCATCGAAACGGGCGCGTCGAGCAAGCCGCCGTCGCTCGCTATCTGTTTGAAAGCCAGCGAATTGGCGAAGCCAAAATCAAAATAGCGGTGGCTCGACCCGTTCAAAAGCCGCAGCCGCACGACCTGCGCGGGCAGGTTCAACGTGCCGCCGCGCAGCACGCCGTTGACCAAAACCTCGTTGTCCGCCTCGTCCATTTCGACGATTTGCTTGGCCGCGTCGAAGGTTTTCCATTGAAAAACGAGCGGCACATCGTCCACGCCGTAAGTGCGCGGCAGGGCGAGCGCGGCCTCCTCGGCATCGCGCACGATGATGAAGCCCGCCATGCCTTTCACGACTTGGTTCAAGGTTTTGCCGTGCAGGTGCGGGTGGTACCAATACGTCGAGGCGTTGTCCATGACCTCAAACGAGGGCGACCACATTTCGCCCGCCATGATGGGCGTGTGCGGGCTGCCGTCGTTGGCGGGCGCGATGTGCAGCCCGTGCCAATGCGTGGTGGTCGTGTCGCCGAGCATATTCATCACGTTGAGCGTGACGGTCTGCCCTTTTTGAAAAATCAGGGTCGGGGCGAGTTGCGAGCCGTTGTAGCCCTTTGTGGCGGTTTGGATGCCGGGAAAAATCTCCGTCGTGCCGCTTTGCGCCGTGAGGTCGAAGGTCGTGCCTTCGAGCATGGGCGGGATGGGGATTTGGGCCTGGGCGAACGCCGAAACGGCGAACGCGCCCGAAATCAGCCAAGTGGTTGCTGTCTTTTTCATCTCTTTTGGAAAAGGCTTTTTTCAAAGCCTGTTTTTGAAAAAAGAGGCAGCGGCGAACATCAAAAACTACTGAAAACTTACCGCCGCTGCCCTTTTCTATGAAAAATTTCTATTGCTCAAAAAGACGTTTTGAACGCCCGTTCATCTCAACAGCAATGCTCGCCAGCCTGAATTGGCGGGCATTTCACCGTCCCGAAACTGCAAAACACGCAGCAATCGCCCGCTTTAGGTTTCAGGATTTGGTGGCAATTTTCGCATTCGTAAAAGAACTGACAGGCATCTGTCGGCATCGTCTCGGTTTTCTGGAAACCGCATTTCGGGCAGGTGATGCGCGATTGCAAAACCACTGTTTCGCCGACTGCCCCGGACTTTCTTTTTTGAAAAAACCGCCACGCCGCAACGGCTGCCAAAGCCGCCCCAACCGCTATCAGAACACCGCCGAACGGCTCGACTTTCGCCAAAAAAGCCGCCGTGCCGACCGCGCTGCCGAACAATGCCGCTGCCAAAAAGGGCAGCCAACAACAACTCGTGGCGAGCAAAAAAGCCAATACGGAGCCTGCAATCGTAAAATTCAGTTTTCGATTCATCGGATTTTTCTATTTTAAAAAGGTGTTTTGAACGCCGGGTTCGTCAGAAACTCATCGTCCGTCAGTGTTTTAAGGAACGCCACAAGGTCAGCTTTTTCGCTCGCCGTCAGCCCCAGCCCGCCCGGTTGGAGGTTGTACTGCATCAAAAATTCCACCGTCGCCGAGTTCCTCGCGCCCGTGTTGTAGTGGTCAATCACCTCCTCCAAAGTTTTGAACCGCCCGTCGTGCATGTAGGGCGCGGTGCGGGCGATGTTGCGCAGCGTCGGGGTTTTGAACTTCGCCTTGTCTGCCGGGTCGAGGGTGACTTTCATGCGGCCCTCGTCTTTTTGGTCGGCATCCGCGTCGAGGCCGTTGTTCATGTATTCGTCGTTGGTGAAGTTGAAACCCGCGTGGCAATGGAAGCATTCCGCACCTATTTGCCCGCTGAACGGGTCAAATTCCGTGAAAAACAATTTCCTGCCGCGCTCCTCGCTGGCGGTCAGCGTGGCCTCGCCGCGCTTCCACTGGTCGTATTTCGAGTTGTTGGAAATCATCACAAACTCGAACTGCTCGATGGCACGCCCGATTCGCTCTGCAGTCACGGTCGCGTCGCCGAAGGCACGGACGAACTGGTCGCGGTATTTTTTTTCGGCCGAAAGTTTGGCGACGACGTTCGCCAGCGTCTCGTTCATTTCGAGCGGGTCCTGAATCGGCATCAATGCCTGCTCGTGGGCGGTGGCGGCGCGGCCGTCCCAGAACATCCCGTTTTTGTGCCACGCGAGGTTCATCACGGGCATCGCCTGCCGCTTGCCGGGGAGCTTTTCCACGCCGATTGAAAATTGGAGGCTGTCCGAAAAACCGTCGGGCTGGCGGTGGCAGTCGGCGCAGGCCTGCGAGCCGTCTTTCGAGAGCAATTTTTCATAAAAAAGCATCCTGCCGAGCATCACGCCCTGCACGGTCGGCTTGTTGCCCGCCGGGAACTCGGGGTCGGGGAAGTCGCGCAGGTTGACCGTCGCCGGGGTCGGGTCGAACACGGCGGGTTCTTCCACTGGGTCGGGTTTACAGGCAAAAAAAATGACTGCCAACAAGGACAGTGCAAGTACTATTTTTTTCATAAATCGCTGGTTTAGAATTATTTGAATTTCGAATTATTGATAAATTTTTCGTCCGTCAGGCTTTCCAAAAACGCCACCAAATCTGCCCGCTCCGCCGCCGTCAAGCCCAACGGGCGGACGAGCGGACTTTTGTGCGGGTGGCTTTTTCCGCCCGAATCGTAATGTTCCACCACTTTTTCGAGCGTCGAAAAACTGCCGTCGTGCATGAAAGGCGCGGTCACGCCCACGTTCCGCAGGGTCGGTACTTTGAAGCGGGCGATGTCCGCCGAATCCTCGGTCAGTCGGAAGCGTCCGGGGTCGGGGTATTTTTCGTAGAGGCCGTTGTTTTCAAAGGCGTAGTTTGAAAAATTGAACCCCGCGTGGCAGCCCGCGCAGTGCGTTTTTTCGTAAAAAAACAACTCCTTGCCGCGCCGCTCGGAAGCCGTCAGCGCATCTCTTTTTCCCTGGAAAAAGAACTCGTCGAAGCGGCTCTGCCCCGAAATCAGGGTTCTTTCAAAACAGGCGATGCCCCGCGTGATGATGTAAAAATCCGGGTCGCGCCCGTAGGCTTCGCGGCTCAGCCGGACGTAGGCCGTGTCTTTTTTCAGCCGCTCGGCGATTTCCAAAATGTTGAAATCGAACTCGTTGTGTTCCTGAATCGGCACGAGGATTTGCATTTCCAAAGTCGGCACGCCGCCCTCGCGGGTGAAGTACGGGTGGTACGCGACGTTCGCCAGCGTCGGCGCGTTGCGCTTGCCCGGCAGCCCGCCCGTGCCCGGCGAAAAAGCCACCGAATCCGAAAACGCCCGGTTCGGCGCGTGGCAAGAGGCGCAGGAAATCGTGCTGTCGCGCGACATCGCCACGTCGTAAAAAAGCCGCTTGCCGAGCGCGAAACGCGCCGCCGTCAGTTCGTTGTCCGCCGGAAAATTTGGGGTCGGGAAACCCGTCGGCACGGCGAGCAAGGGTTCGGGTTCGGCGGGCACGGCGGGTTGCTGTTCCTTCTGGCAAGCCAAAAAGAACAGCAATCCCAAGCCGATGAAAACGCCCTTTTTCATGGAAAATCAGTTCAGAACGACCAATTTTTCCACCGCCACCGGGCTGCCGTTTTGCCACAGGTGGACGAAGAACAGCCCCGCCGAGGGCATTTTTTCCAGCAAAAGCGACTGGTTTTCGCCTGCGGCAAGTGCTTGGCGAGCCACGATTTTGCCCGTCAAATCGGTCACGGTCAGCGCGTAGCCCTCGCCTGCCGGGAGTGAAAAATTGACCGTCGGCGCGGCACCGCGCACGGGGTTCGGGGCGACCGAGAACGCGCCCGAAAAAGCCGGGTCAATGACCGCCGAACTTGTTTCTGCCGTGAAAACCACGTTTTTGAAGTTGTTCAAAACCGTCACCGCCGCGCCCGACGAGCCATGCACAATCGGCCCGGTGGATAGGTTGACTGTTTTGACCGCCTGCGCGTAGTCGGCGATGAGGTGAATCATTTTCATGTCCGGGCTGGCCTGCTCGGCCGCGGTCGAGATGGTTTGCATCTTGTAGTTCGCGTCGCCGAGCGCGTGGATTTCGAAGTGCTGGGCGAGGTTCGTGCCCGCGTCGCCTTCGATGGCCGCGAAGCGATAGCCCGCCGACCAGCCCCAGTGCATCGAAGGGTTTTGTGGCGCAAGCGGATGGCTGGCGGGCAGCGCGGCGGGGTCGGCGTGGTTCATCGCCTCCGGCACACCGACCGAAAACGTGATGGCTTCCACGTTCGTGATGCCCGGCATCTGGCCGAGGCTGTACATCGAATCCTGCGCGGGGCGCACGAGCAGGTACAGGTCGGGGCAGGGCGTGACCTGCCCGCCGTCGTGCGTGATTTTGATTTCCGAGATGTAATACTCGAAGCGGGTGTACTTCATTTGGTAAGTGCCGCCGGGGTGGTCAACCGTTTGGTTGAGCGAAAAAACCGCCGAGCCGAGGCGCGGGGCGAGGTGCAGCATGATTTCGTTTTGGGCGTTCGCTGCGAACGCCACAGCGAACAGAATTGAGAGTAAAAAGCCTTTTTTCATAGAAAAATGAGTTTGAAAAGATGATGAGCTTGTCAATTTGAAAATAGCAGGCCAACGTTCAAACCACATTGCATCGAGCCTTTTTGCCCGACCATGAACGGCTCGAAGCGCAGCGCGGCGCGGCCGGAAATTTGCCGTTCAAGCCCCGCGCCAGCCAGCCAGCCAAGCGAAACCCGGCTCGGCTTGGAAGCCTCAATCGCCGG
>JBKBIC010000041.1:0-7462 GCA_046299435.1 Saprospiraceae bacterium | reverse complement strand
GAAACACAAACCTTGGCAAGCCCCGTCGTAGTGCGCGCCCTCGATTTGGGTCTTTTCCGAAAAATACGCGACCGCGCCGCCCTGCACGAAACCTTGCCACTTGCCCGCGCCGAACCGCCGTTCGACGGTCAGCGGGACGCGCCACGCCGCCGAGCGATGGACGGTTTTCATGTCGAGCGTGAACGGCTCGTCGTCGGGCATCGCCGAGCCGATGTCCTGTTGTTGCAGCCGCAGCGTGAGGTCGCTCCGTTCGCCGCCGGACACGACGGCGTAGCGGAATTCATATTCCTTCAATCCGGGGTCGTGTGGGTTGAGGCAAACGCCGTCCATGAGCCGCAGCGTGGCCGAGTGCGCCGCCTCGTGCGTCTGCCGCAAGTGCTGGATGCCGATGCCGACGCGCCAGTTTTTCAGCGGCTCGGCGGCCAGCGAAACGCCCGCCTGCCAGCCACGACCGGGGTGCGGGTGCGCCTCCGGGAAGACGAGGCCGCCGGGCGTTTCGCCCATGTTTTTTTGCATAAAAAGGGCGGGCGCGGCCTCGATTTCGAGCCAAAAGCGTGGGTTTTTGGCCTTTTTCGACAAAACAGGCGCGGCAGAAAACTGGAAATTGGGCAGCCGTTTTTCGGGCAAAACGAGCGGCGCGAGAGGGTTGCCGGGCAGTTTTTCGAGCGGGCTTTCGGTTCGCGGCGGCGCGGTTTTTTCTGAAAAATCAGGCTTGCCGGGCGCAGTCGCCGCTAAATTTTCGGGATGTTCGGGCGCAGGCTGCCCGTTGCTTTTTTCAAAAAAAGCGGGCGCGGCGGCTGTCAGTTTTTCGGGCAAACCGGACGCGGCCTTCGGGCTGTTTTTTCTCGAAAAATGATTTTTGAAAAAAGGCTCGACGGTCGCCGCTGCGGTTTTTTCAGTTGAAATCGTGGCCTCTTCTTTCCCCAGTTTTTCGGGCAAAACGGCGGGCGCGGCCTGCGCGATGGGTTGCCCTTTTGCGACCGAAACGGGCGGCGCGGTCGGTGTTTCGGCATTTTTCAAAAACCAAAAAAGCGCGGCGACGGCAGCAGCGCCAACCGCCCCGGCGGACAGCCAAAACGCGAACGGACGGCGGCGTTTGCGCTGCGGCAGGTGCGGCGCGAGGCGTTGCCAAGCGTCGGCGGGTGCGTCGGGGCGGTGGCCGCCGAGGGTCTGGCGGAGCCAGTTTTCGGTCGGGTCGTGCGGCTGATTTTGGTCGCTTTTCATATCAAAACGAGCGTTTTTTGGACTGTTTTTTTCAAAAATGCCTTTGCCCTTGTCAGTTGCGAGCGCGAGGTGCTGGCCGTGATGCCGAGTTCGCGGGCGATTTCCTCGTGGCTTTTCTCCTCCAAAACCGCGAGGTTCAGCACGGCGCGGAAGCCCGGCGGGAGTTTTTGCAGGAGGGCGATGGCTGCGTCCGGGTCGCTGGGGTCGAAGTTCTCCGGCTCGAAAAAGAGGTTTTCGAGTTGGTCGAGTTCGACGGTCGGCGGCAGTTTTCGCCGCCGGTGGTAGTCCTCGATGGCCGTTCGGACGAAGACGCGCCGCACCCAACCGTCCAAACTGCCCTCGCCGCGATACCGCCCGATGTCGCGGAAAACCCGGATGAAACCCTCCTGCAAGAGGTCTTCGGCGGCGGCGCGGCTCTCCGAAAAGCGCAGGCAAACGCCGAACATGGGGCTTTTCGCCCGCTCGAACAGGGCGCGCTGTGCCTTTGGGTCGCCCTGCGAACAGGCAGCGGCCAAGTCGATGTCGTTGCTGTTTTTCGTAAAATCGTGCATGGTTGACCGCCAAAATGGAGGTGCGGCGCAGCGCGTGGAAACGCTGCACCGTGCCGTGAAAAATTTTTGAGAAAAGAAAAAGGGCGCGGCGCGGGGCGTGGCCGCGCCCTTCGGCGGTCAGTTTTTGGGCGGCTCGCAGGTCGGCATCGCCTTCTTTTTGACCATGCCCGCAGGCTTGGTGGGCGCGATGGCTGCGGGGCGGTCGTACTGGCAGCACCCGTGCAGGTTTTGGTACACCTCGTCCGGGGCGCGGAACTGGTCGCTGTCGTAGCCGGCGGCGGCGATGCGTTTCAACACCTCGGCGAGGGTGGTTTTGGTGCTGTCGAAGGTGATTTTCGCCATTTTGGTGTCCATGTCCCAATCGGCTTTGGCCGTGCCGTTTTGGGCGGCGGCTTTTTCGATGATTTTTTCGCACATCCCGCAGTTGCCGTAGATTTTGACGGTCTCGGTCTTTGCGTGGGCGATGTTCTGCGCGGTGCAGTTGAAAGAAAACATGGTCGCCACGACGGTCGCGGCGATGAAATTGAGCAATTTCATTTTTGAAAAATTGAACGGTGAACAAAAAAGGAGTGAAACCGGGGCGGTTTCGAGCGGGCACAGTACGGGCTGCCCGGCGGTTCAACCGTTCATATTTTGGGCGGCAGCCAGACGGAGAGATAGACGGCGGCGGGTATTTTGTTGAGGAAATACCAGTCCGCTTTCGTCCGGGTTTCGGTGAGCGGCAGCCATGTGAGGATTTGGAAATGCTCAGCGGGCAATGCCGATGGCACGGTCGGCGCGGGGTGCGGGCATGGGCAGCCGTGTTTGCCGCAGTTGCCGCCGCAGCCCTTTTTCTCTTTGCATGGGCTTGATGCGTCCGTTTTTTTATCGCAACAGCCTTTCTTTTCCTGTTTTGTCTCCGTTTTGCAACAACTTCCATTGCTACCGCAAGCCGAAGCGGGTGCGGTCGGTGCTGCCGTAAAGGCGAGCATCAACACAACTGTCAGCATTATGGAAGTCAAAAAATTCATGCCTACATATAAGGTCTTTTGCTTGATTTTATTTTAGGCGGCTCTGCCGCTGTTTTTGGGTCGGTGAAGCCGCCCTAAGAACCTGTTTGAGTTAAGTTTCTGGCGGCTTTGAGGGCTGTTTCCATGCTGACTTTGCCTGCTTTTTGGAATGAATCGCCCGCATTCGCCCCAAAAGACGAGTCGCGTCAGCCCGAAAATATCCACTCAAATCCATTCAAAAAACTAACTCAAACAGGTTCTAAATGCTCAATACTGTAAAAAGCACCCGCTTTTCAAAAATGTCCAGTAGGATGCAAAACGGCGCAGGAGCACATCCACCTTTTCGTCGTGAACGAGGCAAAAAACCTGCTCAAAAAGCCGGAACTGACCGTTTCGGAGGTGGCCTACCGTTTGGGTTTCGAGTACAATTCGCATTTCACGAAGTTCTTCAAGTCCAAGACTGGGCTTAGCCCGACGGCCTTTCTGGCGGAGGGGAAGACCTTGCCCGGCACGATGTCGCCGGGGCGGATTGATTCACGTTGAAGGTCAGAATTTAAGCTGATGGTGCATGTCCCACAGGCCCCAATGCGCCCCCACGTCGCCTTCGGGGCCTACTTTCCAAGACTCATCAAAAGAGGCGAAATAGAAAATTTCTATGCCCTCCGCTCTCGACCACTGTTGGGTATTGATGAAATATTTCATGGCATTTTCCGCAGAGGGTTCGGCACCCTCGAAGTTTTTTCCCTGACTCGGCCAGCCCGTTTCTGTGATGATGACTTTTTTGCCGTTGGCGGCTTGCATGGCCTGTTGGTGCATCTGTTTCATGTACACCAAAGAATAGTCGAGGTGGCAACCTTCCCAAAAAGGGTAGCAATTGGACAGAATGACATCGCAGGCTTCGGCGATGCGGGGGCAGGCCGTGAATTCGTAGTAGGCATCCACATACCCAGTTGGAATATCCGGGATGTCTTTTTTCACCCGGAGGATGTACTCCAATAGCTCCGCTTCGCTCAGGTCTTCGCGGTAGAGCACTTCGTTGCCTACGGCGGCGATGTCCACGTATCCGTCTTTGGCCAATTGAATCAGGCCAGCGATTTCCTGCTCGTTCAGGTCTTTGTCCTTTCCCAGCCATGCACCCACGAGGGTTTTCAGCCCAAACTCGCGGGCCACTTTGGGCACCAGTTCGTTGCCTTCGATGCAGGAAAAGGAGCGTATCCACTTGGTGTAAGGGGCGATGATTTGCATCCGCCGCCGGATTTGCTCCGCCGTCAGGACATCGCCCGGTTTTTGGCCTTCTTCGTAAGCACTGTAACAGAGGCCGTGCATGCCTCCGTTCAACGTCTGACGAAAGAGGCCTTGAATTTCATCGGGCGATTTGCCGGAATAGTCTGCCCCCGAAAGGGCCAAATATTTTCCAAGTTTGAAAGACATGATTGTAATGTGCTGATTCGATGATGTGATAATCGCGCGGCGTTAAACCTCTTACGAAAGTCTCTGCGGGACTCTGCGAGACCTCTGTGCAACGCTGCGTAACAGTCTATCACGCAGAGTTCCGCTGAGCAGGCGCAGAGTTTCGCGGAGACTTTCGCAATAAGTCTGTTGAAGCAATGCTTTTTAATTCCCAACGCCCTTTTTCCGCTCTATGGCTGCGCGTATTTCGAGCGCACGCTCTTCGCTCACGTCGTAATCGTGCATGAGCCACATGGCAATCAGGGTTCCGGCAATGGGGACGACAGAGAAGAATAGTCGCAAGCCAGTCACCGCACCTTCCGGCTGGGTTTCGGCATCGGGGGTGAACCCCACAAAGCTCATGATGGCACCGCTCAGCAGCCCGGCAACGGCAAAGCCAAACTTTACCATCCACCAGTAAATGGCTCCGAAAATGCCCTCGCGCCTTTTGCCCGTGTTCAGTTCGTCCAAGTCGCACACGTCCGCTGTCATGGACATCATCAGGGTGAACAAACTGCCGATGCCGAACGAAAAGAACGGGAGGGCAAACATGTACAAGTAGGGTTTGCCCGGCACAAACAGGAACCAAAACAAGACATATCCGATGATAGAAATGCCCTGCGAAAGCATGAAGGCCTTCTTTTTGCCCATTTTTTTGGACATCCAAGCCACTGTGGGAATCACCGTGAAAGTGGTCACCAACGCCCCCACGCTCCCGAACAAAGTGGGCCAGACACCCGCCGCTCCTGCATCCCCGTTGAACAGGTGATAGACGATGATGAAAAAGGAAAACGATGCCACCGTGTTGAAGGCGTTGAAAATGAAGAACGTCGAGATGCACAGCTTCCTGAACGGACGAATCCGAAAGGCCTCTTTGAAGCCGTTGAGGATTTCCCGGAGGCCGCCCCCGATGTTTTTCAAACTCAGGGGAATGAGGCTGCTGTCGTCTTTGGTGGATTTGCCTTTGATGAAAAAAGCGGGAATCATTGCCAATATCATGCAAAAGATGCCCACCCAAACCGAGAGCGTCCGGGTTGCGGTGTCTGCATTTTCGAACCAAGTTGGGTCGTACATCACCACCCAAAACCAAGGAGCAATGACCCACGCCCACTGGCCTATCCATTGCGCCACCGCCATGATGTTGGTGCGCTCGTGGAAATCGTCGCTCATCTCGTAGCCCATGGCGACGTAGGGCACGCTGAAAATGGTCAGCCCGGTGTAAAACACGAAAGACCAAAGCAGGAAATACATGAAATTGTACTCCATGCCATTTTCCCGGTGCAACTGCCACATCGCCACAAATGAAATGCCCATGATGATGGCACCAATGAACACATAGTGCCTGCGCCTGCCCCACACGGAGCGGGTATTGTCCGTGATGAACCCCATGATGGGGTCTGTGATGGAATCATACACGCGGGGCAGGAAAAACAGGATGCCCCACATCCAGCCGGGGAAGCCCAAATCTTGCACCAGCACAACCATGAATATCCCCAGTGCAGCGGGGAACATCTGATTGGCCAGCATGCCCAGCCCGAAGGCAACCTTCTGCCCGAAAGGAATTTTGTGCAATGACGTTGTAGGATTGCTCATTGTTGGTGCGTCGTTTATGAATCGATGTATTAGACTTCTTGCGAAACTCCGCGAAACTCTGCGCCTGCTCCGCGGAACTCTGCGTGATAGACTGTTACGCAGAGTGGCACAGAGGTCTCGCAGCGTCCCACAGAGACTTTCGCAAGAGGTCTTTTTTTGAATGGTGATTGTCAGTTGCGGGCCGCTTTTCCCTGTTTCACAGGCGGGAGCGGCACGTTTTTGAGCAGCGCGGATTTCTCTCCGCCGTAAGTCTTCCCGATGGGATGCCCGCCCCTCGAAAGCCCTTTGAACACGCCTTTGTCCACAAAATCCCACACGGCATATTTGGCTTGCCCGTCCAATGTGAACAACCCGAAGTGGTTCTCGGAGCCGCCGGGGTTGGCAGCGTCTTTCCAGATTTCGTCAAAAGCCTCGAAGTAGAAACAGGCGATGCCCTCTCGGTTGGTCCATTCGCGCATCATCTGATAGTAAAGTCCTTCTTTGTATTCGTCGGTCGCCTTCGAGCCTTTGCTGCCGTAGTGGTCGTTGCACGCGCTCGCCCAGCCCGTTTCGCCAACGTGGATGGGCTTTTCGATGCCCAACCCTTTCATGTACTTGGCGACACTATGGTACTGCGCAACGGCATAGTCCCTGGCACGGGCCATGGCAGCGGCGATTTTGGCCGAGTCGGAGAGGTTTTCCTCGCCCTCGAAATTGCCCCAAAAAGCGGGGTTGTAGTGCGTGTCGTGCATCGGGTAGGTGTGCATGGACACGAAATCAACCGCCGCAAACAGTTTCGTCAAATCTTCGAGGTGATACTCCGTGCCGCCGCCGCCCCACGAGGCGAAGTTGTCGGAGCTCGTGACCCACAGGTCTTTGGGCAGTTTGCCGGCCTTTTTCAATGCCTGCAATTGGTTCACATATTTCAGGATAACCCAGGGCCGCACGAAATAACTGGCCGCCCAATGCACCATTGCCTCGTTGCCGACGGCGATGATTTTCACGATGTCGGGGTATTCATTGGCCATGTCCACAGCCCTTTGGATTTCGGCGGCGTTGGCTGCCTCGTCCTCGTGTTCGTGGTCGGGATGAGCCGTCCATGCCTTCCGGCAATCAATCCACGCGCCCAACATGACGTACATCTCAAAATTCGGGTCTTCCTGTTTCAAGGCACGAATGGCCTTCAACAGGTTGCTGGCCTCTGCCAACTTGGTGTTGTACGTCCGCAGCACCCCGACGTTCATGGCCGCAAGGATTTTCATGTCCTCTTTCAATTGCTCCACCGTCGGTTGCAATTCGCGGCTTTCTCCCCGATAGCCGCCGTAAGAAATAGCCAGATATTTGGGATTGCCCAAGATGTCCTTTGCTGTCAATGCTTTTGAATTTTGATGCGTTTTGTCAAGATGCCTTGTGTGGCATGAAAAACTGAAGGCCAAAGCCAACAGGATGCTCGCTATTTGCCACCTCGTTTTCATGTTATTTCAAAATGGACGGTTTGATTTGAACATGGATTTGAACAACCTCGCCCGTCCTATTAAATATTTTCAGGCTGTTGGCTTCGTCTATGGTCAGGTCGTTCAAAGTGGTCGTCGCGCCATTTTTGTGGACAATAGTCAGGCGGTTTTCATCCGACAGAGCATACACAACTGGGACCTGACAATAAGTGAAACAAAGCGA
>JBKBIC010000040.1:0-28001 GCA_046299435.1 Saprospiraceae bacterium | reverse complement strand
CATTCCCTGTATAAGGCAAGAATTCTGTCTGGAATCCATCTGTTCTTAACTGCCATCATAATTGTCAGTTATGTGATGACAGTGCTTGTAGCCACAGAAAACCAGTTTTCTCTACTATTTCCCCTTGCCATATTTATCTGCCTAGCTTTTTTGTTCAAAAAAGTGGGGAACATGCGCCTTTCCGGCAACCTATTGGCCGTCGGCATGGCAGCCATCTTGGCACCGATGGTCTTGGTGTCGGGCGGGCTGTACTCCGACAACCTGCTTTGGATGCTCCTTTGTCCCCTCGTTGTGATGTTGTTCGGCGCAAAAGTGGACGTGGTTTTTTGGCTGCTCGGCATCTGCGGATTCATCGTTTACTTGTTCAACCAAGACGTTGCAAATCCGGGCATTTTCAAGCTGCAAATCGCCGGCCACACCCCGGATTACTACATGATTGGCTACACGTTGCTGTTCACGGCGGTCGTGCTCGTAGTTTTTCTGTTCAAAATCGGCGAGGAATCCATCATCAACGACCTGCGCGAAAACAAGGAAGCCCTCGAAAGCCAGCGGCAAGAACTCATCCTCATCAACCAACAACTGCGCCAGCTCAGCGACCACCTGCAACGCTCCAACCGCGACCTCGAATCCTTTGCCTATGCCGCCAGCCACGACCTCAAAGAGCCGCTTCGGATGATAGGTAGCTACACGCAATTGGTACAAAAACGCCTCGCCAGCGTCATCACCCCCGACACCGCCGAGATGATGACCTTCGTGCGGCAAGGCGTGGAAAAGATGCAACGCCTCTTGGAAGACCTCCTCGAATACTCGCGCATCGGGCGCGGGCAGGATAAGATGAAAGAAATTGACCTTGATGACGTGTTTTTCTACGTCAAAAGTGCCCTCAAACTTCGCATCGAGGAGACCGGCACGACTATCATCGAAGAAAAACACCTGCCGCAAGTCTATGGCCGCTATTCCGAGATGGTGCAGCTTTTCCAAAACCTCGTGAGCAATGCCATAAAATTCCGCAAACCCGACGTGCCGCCCGAAATCCGCATCACTTGGGTCGAGCTGCGCGGTTTTTACACGTTCTCGCTTTCCGACAACGGCATCGGCATCGAAAAACAACACCACAACAAAGTGTTCGACCTTTTCGAGCGGTTGCACGGCAGCCATCAATACGAAGGTTCGGGCATTGGCCTCGCCACCTGCAAAAAAATCGTGCAGAACCTCGGCGGCGGGATTTGGGTGGAATCCACCGCAGGCGTGGGCACCACTTTTTTCTTCACCCTGCCCAAAACCGCACAGGCCTACCAACAGGCGATGAACTCGCCGGAGTCCAAACTGGAAGAATTGGCAGCATCTGAAGTGGCGCAAGTAGCTGCCTGAAAATCAAAGATTTACAACGAGCGGTTACTTGAATTCAAAAACGACGGGCAGGGTCATGCGTACCCTGACAAGCTGCCCGTTCTGGTTGCCGGGCTTCCACGGCGGCATGGATGCCAGCACCCGCAAAGCCTCTCGCCCACAGCCGCTTCCGATGTCGCGCACGATTTTGGCATCCGAAATCCGGCCGTCTTTTTCCACCACAAATTGCAGGACGACGCGCCCCCGCACGCCCGCTTCCACTGCCAGCTCCGGGTATCGGATATGCGTTTGAAGGTATCGCAGCAATTCAAGTTCGCCTCCCGGAAACGTGGGCATGGCCGATACGAAAGTTAGCGGCTCGTCATCCGGGGTTGAGGCTGGCGGATTTTCGATGATGCCCGCTCGTTTTCCTGTATCGCCCGAATTTAAGGTTGGAATCTCCGAAGGCTCTCCGCCAATATTGCTGGCTCCAATGCGCGTGCCTTCTGGGATGTCCTCCGGGCGAAGCGTGGGCGGCTCCTCCGATGGCTCGGAGACGGTGTTGGCCGTCAATTTTGGCGGCAAAAACTTGATTTGCGGAGCGGCCTTTGGCGGCTCCAATTTGGGTTGGGCGACGGGGGCTGGGGCTTTTTTCTCCTCGATTCTGGCATCCTTTTTCCAATCCACGACTACCTCGGTTTTGGTACCATGCGACTTGGCCGTTGATTTTCGGAAGGCCCCAAGAGCCAGCAAGCCAGTTGCCAAAAGCATCAGCAGGGTGGCCTTTCGCATGGCCTCGGGGTATTCGCGGCGGAGTTGGTAGGCCCCATAAGCCTTGTTTCGATTGGAGAAAAGCATCTCCAGCACGTCCGCAGGCGCGGCGTGGGCGGTTGTCGGTTTCATGTCGTGAAAATTTATAGGTGAAAAAATTTCCGGGCAGCCCCCGCAGGCGGGTATCAGTTTCTTACGAAGGAAAAGCCTAGATGCAGCAGTTGGCTGCAACGTTTTTTGGGGTGTTGGTCGGCTGAAATGATGCGTACCATGACTTCAAGTTTTTGAAAAGTGAAGGCACAAAAAAAGGTGCGACATCCCGTGGCCGGGGGCATCGCACCTTTCGTGTCAATTTTGACCAAAAGGTTCCCACTACTCGAGGCGGAAGAGCACCGGGAGGGTGTATTTCACCTTCACGGGGTGGCCGTTCTGCTCGCCGGGGTTCCATTTCGGCATCATGCCGACGACGCGCACGGCTTCCTTGCCGCAGCCGCCGCCAATGTCTTTGATGACTTTAATGTCCTCGATTTCACCGCGTTTGTTCACGATGAAAGACAGGATGGCACGGCCTTGAATGTTGCTTTCTTTCGCCAACGGCGGATACTTGATGTTCGCTTGCAGGAACTTCAACAGTTCTGCCTCACCGCCGGGGAAGCTCGGGGGTTTTTCCACATAGTCGTGGATGGTGTCGTCTTCCTTTGGGGCGGGCGGAGCCTCAACTTTTGTTTCGAGTTCGCGCACTTCCTCCGGTGGCGGCGCGTCGTCGGTGCCTTCCACAGTTTTGGCAGCGATGTCTTTGTCCTGTTCCTCCAAGTCTTTTGTGTCTTGGATTTTTTCCTCTGCCACTTCCTCGTCTTTTTTCACTACTGGCGGCACAAACGCGACAGTCGAGCGTTGTGGCGGCGGTGGCGTTTCGACCGGGGGTGGGGGCGGCGGCGGCGGCTGGTTCGGGTCAATGTCTGGTGGTGGCCCCATTTCGGCCACGACATCTATCGGCTTGTCTTTGTCAAATGCGCCTGCGACGGATTCCAAGATGTACGGCGCGGCAAAGAACAGCACGATGAGAAGCAGACCTATGCCGAGTGCGCGCCCCATGTACTTGGGGTATTCGCGGCGGAGTTGGTAGGCTCCGTAGGCACGGTTCCGGCTCTGGAAGACGATGTCCAGCATATCCCGGATGTTCCCTGTTTCTGATGCCATTTCTGATTGAGTTTTTATTTGTTGATTGAAAGTGGTTTAAAGGGGCTGACTGCACTTATTTGCCGACGGTGGTTGGGTTCACGTTCATCCCCTTTGCGGGGTTTTTGATGAACTCTTCCTCGGCAGTCGAGATGTCAAGCATGACGTAGGAACGGATTTGACAGATGGCCATTTCGTCCAGCGCGTCCACGAGGTTTTTGTAACGTGCATCCTTTGTTGGTTTGATGAGCACGGTGGTTGCCGTCCCCATGATTGGTTCTTCCGCGCCGGTCTCCTTGTTTTTGGTCTTGAACTCCATCTTGCCGTAGGTCCTGTCCACGTCGGTGATTTTTTCCAGCAGGACTTTGCGGAGGCCGTCTTGACTGTAGTCGCAGGAGTCGAGTTTGGGGGCGGTGATGCCGTTGTAGTAATAGACTTTGTCGTTCGCGCCTAACAACAGCGTTATCACCTTGCCTTCTTTGACGGGAGGCTGGTCTTTTTCCTCGACTTTATCCTTTTCCGGCAACACGACGGCCATGATTTGCGGCTTGTTCAGTGTCGTGGTGAGCATGAAGAACGTGATGAGCAGGAAGCCCAAGTCCACCATTGGCGTGAAGTCAATTTTCGTGGACATTTTTTTTGAGCGAACCTTCCCACCTTTCTTATGCCCACCTCCACCGGTATCGGCTATTTCTGCCATGTTTCAGAACAGTTTTGATTGTGAATAAATGGGTTTTTGAAAGAGGCCGATGTTATTCGGCCTTCCCACCTGCGGCGACCTTCTTGTTGGGGTCGGCCTCCATGTTTGTGATGAGGTTGAACTTGTTGACGTTGATGTCGGTCAAGGTGTTGATGACGCGCTGGACAGCCGGGTAGGGCGTGTCTTTGTCGGCTTTCACCACGATGACATACTCGTCTTTCACTTTGCCCTCTTTTTTCATCTCAAATTGAGCGAGGCGGGCTTGGTGGACCCAAGGGCCGAGCTCGTTCTTTTCGGCGATGGTATCGCAGGGGATGCCGGGCACTTTTGTGTTCATGGCCGAGCGTTCCGCCGGGTCGAGCCGGAGCCATTGGCGGAGCTGGTCTTTCGGTACGCCAAACATCCCTGCATTGGCAAAGCGAACTTGGTCTTTCTCATCCAAACCGAGCGAATACCGCGAGTTCATGTCCTCGATGAGGTACTTGCGCGTGTGCGAGCCTGCCATGTCGAGGAATACCCGCCCGTCCTTGCCGACGGAGATAGTCAGCGTACCTGCATCGGGCAGTTTGGTTTCCGAGACCGACGAGGGCGTGTCCACCACGATGGCTTCTTGCGGCTTCATCTTCGCCGTGAGCATGAAGAATGTGAGCAGCAGGAAGGCCACGTCGCACATGGCGGTCATGTCGAGCGAGGGGCTTTTTCGCGCTGGTTTATGCTTAGGCATAATGTTTCAAATTATGAGTGATGAATGATGAGTGAAGGGTTTTGCCGACGGCAGAACATTCTAACCAATGATTGGACAAGTGATTATCAACGATTTGTGCGAAAAAACACCTGTGCGCTCATTGCCTCAATTCACTCAGTGGTTTTTGGAGGCGAAGGTTTGCGTCAAGCTGTACCCTGCTTCGTCAATGCTGTAAGTCATGCCGTCAATCTTCGCGGTGAAAAAGTTGTAGAAGATGATGGCAAGCGCGGATGTCCCGATACCGAGTGCCGTGTTGATGAGGGCTTCCGAGATACCGGTTGCGAGTGCTGTCGAGTCCGGCGCGCCTGCGGTTGCGAGCGAGGCGAACGCCCGGATCATCCCCAACACTGTACCGAACAGACCCATGAGCGTTGCGACGGATGCGATGGTCGCAAGGATGTTGAGGTTCTTTTCCAGCATCGGGAGTTCCAAGGTGGTGGCTTCTTCCACTTCTTTTTGAATGGCCAGCACTTTTTGGTCCTTGTCCATGCCGGAGGCTTTTTCCATTTCGCCGTACTTGACGAGGCCTGCGCGGACGACGTTTGCTACCGAGCCTTTTTGTTTGTCGCAAGCAGCAGTGGCTGCGCCGAGGTCGCCTTTGTCGAGCTGGACTTTGATGCCGCGCACGAACGTGCTCACATCATTCGTGCCGCGTGCTTTTTGGAGGGTGATGAAGCGTTCGAGCACGAACACAATCACGATGAAGAACAAGCCCAACAGGATAGGCACCACGAAACCGCCTTTGTAAATCGTGCCGAGGTAGTCGCCCGGAAGCGGGTCTTTCGATGGGTCGCCGCCGACGAAGTGTTTCGGGTCGCCGAAGACGAATTTGTAAATCAGGGTAGAAGCCACAAAGCAAAGCGGAATGGCAATGAGCGGAAAAATGTTCGAGATGCCGCCGGAGTTGGAGGATTGGTTGTTAGTTTTTGCTGCTGACATGCTGCTGATTTGAATTTAGTTAAACAATGTTTTTGCTGTAAGAAGGTGGCGCAAAACAACCAAAATTTTTCTCCGGGCAAATATTATCTTTCTGTTTTCCCGCCCGTTTGATTGGTTAGATGCAGGCCAATCAATTTTTGGCGGGCGGATGAGAAAGATTTTTTCGGCCCAAAAAACTTTTTGCGGATGCCCGATAGTCGTTTTTCGCAGCGGTAAAAGTAGTGAGACACTTACAATTTGCAAGAAAGCCTCAGGCTAAATTGATTTTATTACAGCCCGCTTATGACCAATTTTATTTGTGAATGGCTGCCTTTCGCTCCCTTTTTTTGCAAAAACAAAACTTTTGGCGAGTTGCTTCCGTCCAACTCGGCGACCGTTCAATCAATGACGGGCCGCGTTCACACTTGATTTGGGTGCGTTCGTCCAATCCGCCTCCTAAGCACAAAAAATGCAGGCCAGCCGCGAACGTCGGCTGGCCTGCATTTTTCTGGTTTTCTGTTTTTTGCTGCTTCTGGGCAGTAAATGGACGCAAAAGGCCTTGCGTCACTGCCGGACAAACCGCAGTTTTTCCTGCCGTCCATCTTCCATGTCGAGCACGAGCAGGTAAATCCCGGTTGCGAGGTGCCCGGTCGGGAGGCTGCCTGCTGGGCTATTGACCGGGAGGTTTTCGCTCAGTTTTTTGCCTGAAAAATCGAAAATGGCCGCTGACCGCACTTGCTCGCCGTCGGTTTCGAAGTTCAAAACCGCGCCCGCTGGGTTTGGGAAAACACGGATGCGCGGCGGTATTTGTGCCGCACGGTCGTCGCTGGCATCGGCTGCTGGCGTGATGTTGACGAGATAATCCTCCACTTCGCCCGTGCGGAACAGGCCGCAGGGGTTCGTCCAAGCCGTGCGGCTCATGACCATGCGGAGTCGGGTCGGGCCGGTGAGCGCGGTATTGGGCACGGTGAAAGTGTTGGAAAAATCGCCCAGCCCGTTGCGGCTCGCGGTGAAGGCTCGTTCGGTGGCCTCGAACACGCCGTTTTGGTTGTAGTCAATGTAGCAGTACCATTTTTCGGCTTTGGCTACGCCGGGGAATCCCGCGCTGTACGTCACGGTGGCTGCCGCGCCTTTGACCAAAGTGCCGGTCAGGCCAGTCGAAACGTAGCCCGATGCATCCGCGCCCGATGTGCGGTCAACCGTTGAGAAAGCCACGCGGTCAATCCACTCTTTCGAGTTGTCCAATCCGCGCGTGCGGCAGTAGTTGTTGCCGTCGGTGCCGACCATTTTGGACAAAAGCCGGATGTAGGCTGCGTTGGTGTAAATGGCGTTTTCGGTGATTTCCCAGCTGTTTTGCGGCCAACTCGTGTTCCACGCTTTGAAAGATTTTTGCGTCGGTTGGTTTTGTGGCGGCGCGATGGTGCAGCCGCAGGCTGGGTCGGGCGCGAAGTATTTGTTCGGGCCGCCGGGCATGAAACCGGGCGCGGGGTTCTGGTCGAGTGGTGTGCCGTCGCCGAACCAAGAGTGGTAAAACTCTGGGATGCTGAATTCCGCGCCGTGCGTGCCCATGTTCGAGAGCATACAATAGGCCGTCGGGTTGGTGCCGTGCAGCCAAGTCGTGATGCCGTAGCCGGCGTTGCGGTAGTTGGCGTGGTTGCCCTCGTCGAGGCCGACGGAGTTCATCGAATGAAACATGCTGCCCTGCTCGGAGCGGAAAGTATTGCTGCCCCACACGGTGTTGTTGTCGGACAAAAACGCCCGGTACGCATCGGTTTTGTTCAAAAACGCGGGCAGATTGTCGGCATTTCCGGTGGCGAGGTTGGTGGCGTAGGTGTTTTGGATGGCCGCGCGGACGGCGGCTGTCGAGTTGGCGATGCGCGTGTAATAGAGCATCCCGTCTTGGTAGTGCGTCTCGAAAGGGTACGCGAACGACCACTGCATCAGGTGCATTTGCTGGTAGTTGGCATCGAAAAAAGTCTTGTACGTGCCCTTGTTGGTCAGCGCGAAGAGGTATGCCGCCGCGCAAACCTTGCGGGCGAGGCGGTCGTAATCGCTCACTTCGGGGTTCGCGCTGCTGAAACCCGCGTTGCTGAAAATCACCGCTGGGTTGTTGTTGGCCCAAGTCCATGCCTTTTCGGCGGCTTTTTTCAGGGTGTCGGCGTAGGCCACCCGCGCCGGGATTTGTTTGTACTGCAAAGCTGCCAGCGCGAAAATCGCCGCCCCGGTCAAAGTCGAAGAAGTGCTTTCCGCGCCGTACCGCCGGAAATTGTTGTCCGCGCTCGGCGGGCTGGCCGCGCCGAAATCCGTGACCGAGACCTTGCTCAACAATGCGCCATTGGTCAGTTGCATCCGGCGCAGCCAATCCAGTTCGTATTTGATTTCGTCCAAAAGGTCGGGCACGCCGTTGCCCGATTCGGGTATGCCGTAATCGTCGGCCCAAGCTGCCGGGTTTTCCTCGTAGGCCAGCAGCATATCGGTCAGGGTGCCGAAAGTGAAATTCGTGTACTTGTTGTAATCGCCCGCGTCGTGCCAGCCGCCGCGCAAGTTTTTGGCCGTCCCGGCCACCGGGTTCGAGACGAGGCGGCAGTCAACGTCCTGTTGCGCGTGGGTGTGGCAAACGCCGTCCGTCCACGGGCTTTGGGCGTGCGGCGCGGACTTGGCCGTGCCACAACGTTGGTAGTAAAAACTGCGGACGGCCTGTTTCAGCACACCATTATATATGGTGTTCGAGATGTCGAAACGGTACGAGCGTTTCAGTTTCACGGGGTCGTAGAGGTAGAATGACCCCGTCTCGGTCAGCGCGGAAAAATCGAAGTGCCACACTTTGTCGCCGCTCTGGGCGTGGGTCGCGCCGCCGTTCCAGGCCACGAGCGGCCCGCTGAAAGCCACCGAATTATCGGCCCAACGCCGGACTTCGTAAGTCGCCGAAGGGTTCGTGAACGGTTGGTTGTTGTTGTAACCGACCTGCGGATTGGAAACGATGCCGATTTTTTGGGCAAACGGCGGGTAGCCGAATTGGTCAACCTTGATGTGGTTGTCGGTCGTGCCCAGCTGCTGGGCAAACAACGTGGCCGCCGCAAAAAGCAGGGCAGCCGTCAGAAACGTGCGTGGGTGTTTCATTTGATAGTTTGAAGCGTTGAGAAAAAGGAAAAATTGAGTGGCCGGGCGATGCCGAGCGGCCCCCAAAAGTACGCGAAGACAGTCGGGTGTGTCTCGTGTTTTCGGGTGATATTTTTCAAACACCAGCCGCTCTTCACGGCCGTCGCTTAACCGTATCTTAAAACTTAGGTAACACAGGCTTCGCCGACCTCGGAAAAGGGCGCGGGTACTTTTGGCCGGTTTTTCTCAATCAAATTTTCAAAACTATGCCAAAATCTTTCCTCCTCGCGCTCCGCGCGACAGCCATCGCTATGCTCGTGGCTTGCGCCCCCAGCCTCCGGGCGCAAGGGCTGGTCATCTCGGAAATCTTGACCAACCCCTCAGGCGTTGACTCCGCCAAGGAGTTCATCGAGTTGCGGGCCACCCAGTTCATCAATTTTGCCACCACGCCATATAGTGTGGTGTTCAACAACAACGGCACAGCCACTGCGAACGGCTGGATTGCCGGCGGCTCCCTTACTTATGGCTACAACATCACGTCCGGCACCGTCAATACGGGCGATGTGGTGTACGTCGGTGGCACTGGGATGCAGCCCGTCGGCCCGCGCCTGCGGGCAATCAACAATGTCAACACCGCTGGCGACGGCTTCGGCAACGCCAACATCTCCGGCGTGCTCGGCAACGGTGGCGGCAACGCCGACGGCGTGGCCGTGTTCAACGTCGCCATTGGCTCCATCACGCCCACGACTGCCCCGATTGATGCGGTGTTTTTCGGCACGGGCATCGGTACGGCGGTCGTCAGCGGCGGCACGGCGGGCTACACCTTGCCCGTGAGCGATTTGTACCCCGGCGGCTTTTTGCAGTCGAGCAGTTTTTTCGCGCCCGACCCGGCTTCGGGCACTTACCTCGTGGCGACGGGCACTTACGACACGCTGCTCAACCAATGGGCCATCGCCCGCACGTTTGCGTCGGCAGGTGCCTACACTTCGACTTCGAGCGTCAGCCTCACGGGTGCTGCGCCCCCGGCCAGTGTCAGCTTTTCGGGGACGCACCAGACGGTTTTGGAAACCGCAGGCACCGCGACAGTCAACCTGACCGTTGCAAATGCCAACGGAAACCCCTCTTCGATTGACGTGGAAGTCGTCACCGGCACGGCCACGCTGGGCGCGGATTTCACGTTCGCAGCCACGACCGTCAACATCCCGGCCAGCGCGAACGGCACTTATCCCGTGACCATCAACCTCACCGACGACACCGACACGGAGGCCACCGAGTACGTTTTCCTGCGCCTCGTGAACCCGGTAAATGCCAACGTGATTGGCACAAACCAGTACACGTTTTACATCAAAGACAACGACGCGACTGCCCCGACAGCTTCTAACGAATTGGCACTCAACCTGTTGGGCAATTACAGCAACGGCACGGCCGGCACGAACGCCGCCGAAGTCGTGGAATACGACCCGGCCACCAAGTACCTCTACATCGCCAACAGCATCGGCAAAAAAATTGACATCTACGACTTGAAAAACCCGGCGGCGGCTGTCCTGCTCGCCAACGTCTCCATCGCCAGCTACGGCAACATCAATTCGGTGGCTGCGAAAAACGGCATCGTGGCAGCGGCCATCGAAAACAGCGACCCGCAAATGCCGGGCAAAGTGGTGTTTTTCGACTCCATCGGCAATTTCCTGAAAGAAGTCCCGGCTGGCGCGATGCCCGACATGATTACCTTCAACAACGCCGGCACCAAAGTTTACACCGCCAACGAAGGCGAACCCAACGCGGCCTACACTTCCGACCCGGAGGGCAGTGTGACTTGCGTGGACATTTCCAACGGCGTGGCCTCGGCCACAAGTGTGAACATCGGTTTCGGCCAGTTCGTCGGCCAAGAAGCCGCGCTGCGGGCTGCGGGTGTCCGCATTTACGGCCTGAACGCCAATGCCGCACAGGATTTTGAGCCGGAGTACATCGCCATTTCCTCCGACGACCAGACGGCTTACGTCACTTTGCAGGAAAACAACGCCATTGCTGTGGTGGATTTGACGCAAGATTCCGTCATCGAAATCCGCCCGCTCGGCTACAAAGACCACAGCCTCGCAGCCAACGCGCTCGATGCCTCGAACGTCACCTCGGCCGTCAACATCGCCGCTTGGCCCGTGAAAGGCATGTATTTGCCCGATGAAATGGGCCTTTTCACGGTCGCAGGCCAAGATTACCTCGTGACCGCCAACGAAGGCGATGCCCGTGCGTACACGGCTTTCAACGAGGAAGCCCGCGTCTCTGCCCTCAACCTCGACCCGACGGCTTTCCCGAACGGCAGCTTTTACAAAAACAACAACGCGCTTGGCCGCTTGCTTGCCACGAACAAAACGGGCGACACCGACGGCGACGGCGACATTGACGAAATCCATGTGTTCGGTGGCCGCTCGTTTTCCATCATCAATGCCTCGACGGGCGCACTCGTCTATGAAAGCGGCGACGATTTCGAGCAAATCACAGCCAACGACCCGACTTTTTCGGCCATGTTCAACGCCAGCAACGGCGGCTCCATCGTCGTCAAAGACCGCTCCGACGACAAAGGCCCCGAACCCGAAGGCGTGGCCGTCGGCACCATTGGCAGCAACCAATACGCCTTCGTCGGCCTCGAACGCATCGGCGGCGTGATGGCTTTCAACGTGACCGACCCCGCTGCTCCGACTTTCGTCACCTATGTCAACAACCGCAACCTCGCCACCAATGGCCCCGACCGGGGCGCGGAAGGCTTGGTCTTCATCAACGCGGGCGACGCACCGCTCGGCCAAGAAATCTTGGTCGTGGCAAACGAAGTGTCGAGCACGTTCTCGATTTACGCGGTTTGCGCGGGCGGCGGCACCCTGCAAACTTGGTACGCCGACACGGACGGCGATGGTTTCGGCGGTACGCAAACCACACAAGCTTGCACTTTGCCGACTGGCTATTCGGCCAATTCGCTGGATTGCAACGACGCGAACGCCAATGTTTACCCCGGCGCAACCGACCTCTGCAACAACGCCGATGACAACTGCAACGGCCTCATTGACGAGGACGGCATCCAGTCGTTCACGGCCACGCCCTCCGGTTTTTGCTCCACCACCAAGAAAATCGTCGTTTCCAACATCGTCGCGCCCGGTTCTGGCGCGCCATTTACCTACTCGAAAGACGGCGGCGCGACTTTCCAAACCAGCCCGACGTTCAGCGGCCTCGCGCCCGGTACTTACACGGTCGTCGTGAAAGGCGCGAACGGCTGCACCGCCAGCCAAACCATCACTTTCGAGCCGAATATCGTGCTCACGGCCAGCAGCACCAATGTCTCCTGCTTTGGCTCGAACGACGGCACGGCCACCGCAATCGTGACGGGCGGCACCGCGCCCATCAATTTTGAATGGACGCTCGGCAGCACACCCATCGGCGGCAACACGGCCACACTAATCAGCCTCGACGCAGGCACCTACAAAGTGAAGGCCACCGACGCAAACGGCTGTTTCAAAACCGCGACTGCCAAAGTCACCGAGCCTAAAGCATTGGTTATCAAGTTCAAACTGCTCCAAAACAAGTGCAACGGCCAAGCCACAGGCCGCGTCATTGCCACCGTCACGGGCGGTGTGCCCGACCCCGCAGGCACGACGACCGACACCCGTTACGACCTCGCGTGGAGCAACGGTTCCACCAACGACACCATCGCCAACCTCCCGGCAGGCAACTACATCCTGACCGTGACCGACCACACGGGCTGCCAAGCCACCGCAACTGCCGTCATCACCGAACCGACCGCCGTCGAAATCACGGGCATCACCTCCACGCCGAACGGCGCGAATTTCAGCGTGACCATCGCAGCCACAGGCGGTACGCCCAACGCGGGCTGGCCCACGGGCTACCGCTACCGCCGCACGCCTGGCTCACCCTCGTTCACGACAGCCAATCCGTTGCTCAACGTGCCCGCCGGGACGTACACTTTCGTCGCGCAGGACAAAAACCAATGCCTCAGCGCGCCGTTCGAGGCGACCATCCCGACCACGAATTTGACACCCGCAGCCGACGACCGCACGGAGCCGGAATTGATGCAAGTCGCTGAAAATCAACTGTTCATCAGCCCGAACCCGGCCAGCGAATTCCTGCAAATCCGCGCTGCCGGGACGCAGGGTTTGCAAGGCCAAATCTTTGTCGTGGACGCTTCGGGCCGCACCGTGCTGACCGACGACCTCGCGCTCGAACCCAGCGAAACGGTGCAAATCACGCTCGACCGCTTCGCCGCCGGGCTGTACCGCCTGACCTTCATCGGCCAAGACGGACGCACGGAAAGCAAGCCGTTTGTGGTGGTGAAAAACTGATTTTGACCGCGCAAGCGATTGACAAATAGAAAGTTATTGCCGGGGCGACACTGTTCGTCCCGGCAATTTTTTTGGCAGAGACAGGCACAAAGCCCCGTCGGGGTTTTTGCCTTCGTGAAACTTCGCGTCCTTCGCTGTCAAAATTTCCGCCGACCATGCGCCTACTCGTTTTCGCTCTGTCTATCTGCTTGACAGCCAACGCTTTCGCCCAAAAAATCACGGACGGCTCCGCTGTTTGCGCCGCCCAAAAAAAGCTCGCCGCCGCGCCGCCGCCATTGGCCGATGACTTCCGCAGCGACTCGATTGACTTGCTGCAAACCATCATCGAACTGGATTTGTCGGACATGGCGAACCAAAGAATCGCGGCCAACTGCCGCCAGATTTTCACGCCGAAAGTCGCGGGCGTGCCCGAAATCCGCCTCGATTTGGAGGCCCTGACGGTGGATTCGGTGCAGTTGGACGGCCAAAAAACCGCGTTTACGCACCAAAACAAAGTCGTGCGCGTGGTTTTCCCGGCGGCCATGAACCCCTCGGACACCGCCGAGGTGCGCGTGTTTTATCGCGGCAAACCGGTGACAACTTCGTGGGGCGGCTTCTATTTTCAGTCGGGTTATGCCTACAATTTGGGCGTGGGCATCGCCACCGACCCGCCGAATTTTGGCCGGGCGTGGTTCCCGTGTTTCGACAATTTCGAGGAGCGCAGCCGCTATACTTTCCAAACGCTCGTCCCGGCGGGCAAGTCGGCATTTTGCAATGGCGTGCTGGCCTCCCACGAGATACTGCCCGACGGGCGCGAACGTCGTTTTTGGCATCTCGGCGCACCGATACCCTCGTACTTGGCTTGCGTGGCAGTCGGGCCGTACACGACTTGGGAGCGGGTTTTTCCCGGCGAAACCGGCCCGATTCCCGTGGAAATTGCCGTCGCAGCGAGCGACAGCGTGAAATTGCGGCAGTCGTTCGTGCATTTGCCGGAGGCAATCGCGGCTTTTGAGTACTGGTTCGGACCGTACCGCTGGCCGAAGGTGGGCTACTCCGTCGTGCCGTTCAGTTCCGGCGCGATGGAACACGCCACGAATATTGCCTATATGCGCCCGGCGGTGGACGGCACGACGGCCAGCGAGACGCTCATGGCCCACGAATTGAGCCACCATTGGTGGGGCGACTTGGCGACCTGCTCCTCCGCAGGCGATATGTGGCTGAACGAGGGTTGGGCTTCGTTTTGCGAGCACCTTTTCATCGAAAAAACATACGGTCGAGCTGAATACCTTGATGTGGTGAACGGGCATCACCTCTCCGTTTTGCAATCGGCCCACGTCAACGAGGGCGGCTATCGGGCGGTCGCGGGTGTGCCAGCGGCGTACACTTACGGCACACACGTCTATAATAAAGGTGCGGTGGTGGCGCACAACCTGCGTACTTACCTCGGCGATTCGCTTTTTCGCTTGGGCTGCCGGGAGGTGCTGGCTCGAACGGCCTTCAAGGATTGGAGCAGCGCGGAATTCCGCGACAAACTGACCGCCGCGACCGGCGTTGACCTCACAGATTTTTTCGAGGACTGGGTTTTCGCGCCCGGTTACTCGGTTTTTGTGGTGGATTCGTTCCAAGCCAACGGGCCGCTGGCGCGGGTTTTCGTCAAACAAAAACTGCGCGGCGCGCCGCATTTCCACCAAAACGTACCGCTCGAATTCACCTTTCTGGATGCGAACCGCAACCGCGCAGCCCGCATGGCGATGGTTTCGGGCGAAAACTCGACGCTCAATTTTGACCTGCCGTTCGAGGCAAAATGGGTGTTCGTCAACACGGGTCACTTGCTCAACCTCGCCCGCGCCGACCGCGAGCGCGTCATCAAAACCACTGGAAATCAGCCGTTTGCGCCTGCCAAACTGGATTTGAAAGTGAACACGCTGCCCGATTCGGCCTTCGTCCGCGTGGAATATTACTTCGCGCGGCCCGACACATCGGGCGCGGCCAACCCGAAAAACTACCGATTGACGAACCGTTTTTGGTCGGTGCGCGGCGAATTTGAGCCGGGCTTTGACGCGCAAGCCACGTTCCAATACGATGGGCGCGGCCAACTCGATTTGCTCGATGCCGAACTTTTCCGCCAGACCAGCCCGAACGAGGACAGCATCCTGCTGCTGTACCGCCCCGGCGCGGGCGCGGCTTGGCGCGAATTCCCGACGTACACGAAGTTCGTCGCCGCGCCGAACGACCGTTTTGGCTTGCTGCGGGCCGACCATTTGCTGCCCGGCGACTACACGATTGGCAAAGGTGTGTCGGAAATCATCGGCACCGCCGAGCCTGCGGTGCAGATTTTGGCCTCCGTTTCGCCGAACCCGGCCAGCGATTTTGTGCGCGTGGCTGCTGACCAAGATTTCTCCAAACTCGTGATTTTCAGCGCGTTAGGCGATGCCATGCGCGAATTGTCGTTCGACGGTTGCCGCGAAAAACAAATCCCCGTCGGCGATTTGCCAGCGGGGATGTATTGGCTTTGGCTGCACGGCAAGCGCGGGGCGGGGGCAGTGGGTTTCCAGAAAATGTGAGGCTCTGGTTACGCCAAAATTTGGCTCAAATCGAAGTTGAGTATTTCCGACCAAGCAGGGTTTTCGGTTTCAATGCCCTTGCTCTTCGAAAATTTCATCCATTGGCCGCGCTCGAAATCGAAGACAAAACCTTCTTCGATGCCGTATTCGGTCTCGGTAATCAGGCTGCGGAGTTTTTTAAAGTCCGTTTTTGCTCCAAAGTGCGTCGCCACTTCAATGATGACTGGCACTTGGAGGCGCACGTTGTCGCGCAGGATGATGTCCGGGCATTTGCTTTCCGGGTTGCCGGGGTCGAGGTCGGTTTCAGGAAGGGCTTCCAGCGAGATGTGGCCTTGCTCGTACAGTTTGTCCAAGCCCACGATGAGTTTTTTGATGGCCCGTTGGTGGTGCAGGGTGGCAAGGTGTCCTATTTCTATTTCAGCGGTCATGGTTGACATGATTCAGATTTTTTCTTTTAAGATAAGTTGCGAGACCGGATTGGAATGCAAATCGGTGCGTCGGGTTTTGTCGCGCACTTCACTTGTCAGGTCGGCAACGATATTTTCCCCATCGAAACGAGCGGCAGCCCGCCCAGCCGTGCGCCGTCGGCGGCCTCGCCTGCGACCAATTCGTTGGCCAATGCTGCGAACAGCACGGCCTCCTTCGCATCGCCATGCACGCCCAATTTCGACATCGGCCAAAATTTCGCCGACGGGAAATTTTGGCGCAAACCCTTCATCAACAACGGGTTGTGCGCCCCGCCGCCCGAAGCGTAGGCCGTGAATCCGGTGCCGTCGGGGAAGATTTTTCGCAGCGCGTCGGTGATGGATTGCACGCTCAATTCGGTCAAAGTTGCCATCACATCGTGCGGGTTCGGGCGGCCTTTGGGCAGTTGGGCGAGCGCGTTTTCGAGCCAAGTTTTGCCGAACAATTCCGGGCCGGTGGTCTTCGGCATCGGCTCTTCAAAAAACGGGTCGGACTTGAAAATGTCGAGCAGCCGTTCGTCCACGCGCCCGGCGGAGGCCAGCAGCGCGTCGCGGTCGAACGCCACGCCGAATTGCTCGCGGGCGACGAGGTCGAGCAGCGTATTTCCGGGGCCGGTATCGGTGGCAAATGCCCGCGCAGGGTCGCCGTCGGCAGGCAAAAAAGTGAAATTGGCGATGCCGCCCATGTTCAGCAGCACCCGCGTTTCGCCGGGTTTTGAGAACAGAAAATAGTCGCCGTACAGGGCCAGCGGCGCGCCTTCGCCCCCGGCAGCGCAGTGTTTTTGCCGAAAATCGCTGACCGTCGGGATGCCCGTGCGAACGGCCAAGTGGTCGCCGTCGCCGATTTGCAAGGTGGCATTGGGCTGGTCGGCCAAGCCGTGCAAGATGCGGGGGGCGTGGAAAACCGTTTGACCATGACTTGCCAGCAAATCAATGGCCGCAGGTGGCGCATCCCAGCGGCGCAAGCAATCCAGCACGATGCGGGCGTGGCGTTCGGCGACGAGCACGTTGAGCAACACAAGTTGCTGAAAATCAATCTGTTTTTGAGCAAAGACGCGGCGGATGTCGGCCTTGAAATCGTCGTCGTAAGGCATGGTCTCGAAGCCCAGCACCTTCACCTTTGTGCGTGTGCCCGCGCCCGAAAACGCGCACCAAGCTACGTCCAAACCATCGAGCGAAGTGCCCGACATGAGGCCAACGATATGCCGGGTGCGTTTTCGGGCAAGGGCGGCGAGGGCGAGGATGTCTTTTTTCATGTGGCAAATTTGGGCAAAAACCGATGCGATAGGATTGGAACACGGATGAAACGGATTGGGCGGATTTGTACGGATTTTTTGATTGCTGTCAGTTGTGAACGGTTCGTGGTCAGTTTGGCCCAAACAAAAAATCCGTACAAATCCGCCCAATCCGTTTCATCCGTGTTCCAATCCTATCGCGCCTAAATTTTCACCACCGGAATCACGCGGTTCACACCTTCGGCGAGCAGCCGGACGTAATAAGTACCCGCCCCGAGTTGCACCCAATCGAGCAGAATCTGGTGCGCCCCGGCCGGGCGCGGGTCGTTGGCGAGCAGGGTTTGGGCCAGTTTCCCTTTTGAATCGAACACCTCGACGGTCACGCTGCCGGGCTTTTCGAGCCAAAAAGAATAGACCGCGAAACTGTCGGCCACCGGGTTCGGGAACACTTTGGGCGACTTCGGGTAGTCCTTTTCAAAGACCTCGGCCTCCACGAAAAACGCCGGGCTGCCGTCCAATTTCAGCTGCTGGGCATTGACCAAATGGGCCGCGCCAGACTTCGAGTGGTGCCAGTAAAATTGACGCAAGTATTTGATTTTCAACTCGTCCGGGAATTTATAGGTCGCCGCAGCCGACTCGTCGCGGTCAGTTTTTGTGGCGGCCCAAAGTGCGTAAATGTGCCGCCCGTCGGCATCGCGGAAGGCCGCGCCGCGCACGTCGGGCGGGAGCCGGAGCCGCTCGGTTTGGGCCGCATCGTAGGTTTTGCCGCGCAGCATTTCGCTCGTGGTTTTGTGCGCGATGGCGACTTGGTTGGGCCGTGCGTCGGCGGGTTGGACGTTGTTGAGATTCTGAAAAAGGCCCATGAACGAGAATTCGCTCGTGGCCTCGGCGGCGGGTTGGTCGTCGGCCAAACTGTACAGGTGCATCTGCCGGATGCCGTGCGCGGGGGCGAGCAAGAGGGCTTTCATCACGAAATTTACCTGCGCCATATCTGAGCCGATATACTCGCCGAAGGCTCGGCGCGGAATGTTGATTTCGGTGATAATCCACTGTTTTTCAGGGAGTTGTTGGCCGTCGTAGCCGTATTTCCGCAGCACGAAATCGAACTCTTTTTGCTTCGACCACACGCCGTCCACCGCCGCGTCGGAGTGCCGGAAATACCTGAAACCGTTGATTTGGTTGCTCCATGCCCGCGTCGCGCCCTCGATGTGCGGGTACGAGTGGTAGCTCAAACAATCGAAATACGCGCCGCCTTTTTTCGGGTATTTCGTGGTCGGTACGCCGCCGTTCGGGTTGTCGGTCAGCCGGCAAATCACGTCCAAATAACTCGTGTACCCAATGCCACCGATGCACACAAACGCCTGTGGGTCAATGCTTTTGATGACCTCGTGACTGATTCGCAACATTCGGATATAGCTGAAAACCGGGGCGCGGAGTTGAGTCTCGCAGGGGCCGGGCACGTTCGTCCACCAGTTGCCTTCGAGGCTGGCGGGTTTCCAGCCGTTGCCTTTCATGTCGAGGTCAGGTTCGTTCCAGATTTCCCAAAAACGGACGGATTTGCCGTAGCGGCTGACAGTTTTCCAAACGTACAGCGCGAAAGGGTTGTCGTCATTGACGGGCGTGCCGTGCGCGCCGTCGTCCCAAATGGGTTCGTAAATATTTTTGAAGATGGTGCTGCGGGCTTCCGGGCAATAAAAAGTGCTGTCGCGGTGCTGCGGCGCGGGGAAACCGAGGAAAACCACGTTATCGCGCAGGCCGATGGAGTCGTAAAACCGGAACGTCGGCAGCCGAATGTCGTAGCCCCAATATTCCAAAAAATGGTCGGGCAGCGAAGGCCGGATGGTGGTCACGCCCACGCCCTGCACCGCGCCGTCGGGCGAGCCGTGCGCGAGCAAGGCGAGGTCTTCGTCCCGGAAAAAGGGTGGGTAATAGCCCAAGTTCACGCCAAAACCGAAAGGCGCGTTGTAGGGCGGCACCCAATCATCGGCGGTGAAAGTGGGTGGTGCGGAGCAGTTGGTTTGTGCAAAAAAGAGCGCGGCAAGGCCGAGCAAGGCGAGTTTTCTCATCTGAAAAGGGCGGGAAAATGGGTCAAAGCAAGCGGCAACAAAGCAAATGAAAAAGCCGCCGGGCAGCCGGGGCGCGGGCAAAATTGCGGGAATCGCGCAGCTCAGCGGCGCAGGCGGAGCATCAAGTCCCACGCGACGATGCCCGCTGCGACTGCCACGTTGAGCGAGTGTTTGGTGCCGAATTGTGGGATTTCCACCGCGCCGTCGCACAATTTCAGGGCATCGGCATCCACGCCGTCCACCTCGTTGCCGAGCACGAAGGCGTATTTTTTACCCGGCTCCACTTGGAAATCGTGCAGCCAGATTTTCGGTTCGGCTTGCTCGATGGCCAGCACGGTGCGGCCTTCTTTTTTCAGGAAATCAATGGCCTCGGCTGTTTCAGGGAAATATGCCCACTCGACGGACTCGGTGCTGCCGAGAGCGGTTTTCAGGATTTCGCGGTGCGGCGGCTGGGCAGTGATGCCGCAAAGCAGCACTTTTTCGAGTGCGAAGGCATCGGCGGTGCGGAAAATGGAGCCGATGTTCAGCCCGGAGCGCAGGTTGTCGAGCACGAACACGACGGGCAGTTTTTCGGCGGTTTTGAAGTCTGCGACCGTCAGGCGGTTGAGGTCGGGCATGGTGAGTTTTTGCATCGAGCGATTGGTGGTTGGGCGATTGCTTGCCGCAAAAATCGCTCAATCGCTAATCACTCAACCACTCAATATCTTTGCGGCATGGAGCAAATTTCAAAAACAAAACTCGGCCTGCACCTGCCCACCGACCCGCGTTGGGTGAATCTGGCCGAGATGGATTTGGGCGAAATCCTGACCGACCACGCCTACTGCGAGCAAAAAGCGGCCACTTCCTGCATTTCGCTCATCCAATCATACCCGGACAAAACGGAACTGGTGGACGAACTCGCGCCCGTCGTCACGGAGGAGTGGGGGCATTTTCGCATGGTTTTGGCCGAACTGAAAAAGCGCGGCCTGCCGCTGGGGCCGCAGCGCAAGGACGAATATGTGAACGGCTTGATGAAATTCCAGCAGCGCGGCGGTACCCGCGACCAAGCCCTTGTGGAGCGGCTCATCACGTTCGCGCTCATCGAAGCCCGCAGCGCGGAGCGTTTCCGGCTGCTGTCGCTTGAAATATCGGAGCTGGCCCTGCGCGATTTTTATCACAAATTGATGGTCTCGGAGGCTGGGCACTACCGGATGTTCCTCGATTTGGCAATTTTGTACGCGGGCGAGGAGCAAGCGATGACCCGCTGGCAAGCGTACCTCCGCTACGAGGCCGAACTTTTGAAAACTTTGGAAGTGCGCGGCGACCGGATGCACTAAGCGCAAATGATGAGTTGTGAGTGATGAACGATGAGTACCAGCGATGCACTCATCATTTATCACTCACAACTCATCACCTCGCTATTTCACTTTGTTCATCTTGCCCTCCGGGCCATAGACTTCGAGGGAGAGTTTGTTGTAGGCGGCAGCGGCTTCTTCGGCGGAGTCGAACATCCCGATGTGGACGCTTTTGCCGTTGACGGAAATGACCGCCCGGAAGCGGTTGTGCTCGCGGTAAACACCTGTGTAGCCAGTCTTGCTGCTGGTCTTTCGCATCCGGCTGGCGACCGAGCGGGAGCGATAGAGCAGGTTTTCGAGCCGACAGTCGAGCTTATCGCCGTTTTTGCTGCCGACGAGCCGCTTTTCTTTTGTTTTGGAATCGGCGAGAAATTTTTCTGCCACCAACTTGTGCAGGTAAATGGTTTCGGTTTTGAAGCCACCGTCGGCTTTTTTCCATGTTTTTTGGAATACCGCGCAGCCGCTGGAATGTTTGCGGAGGTTGTTGACGAAGTCAACTTTGGCGAGATATGGGTCGGTGGTGAGCCACTCATAAACATGGTCGTCGAGTAGCACCATATCCTCGGCATTTTTGAGTTTGACTTTGTAAATCACGATGTTTTCAAATTGTATTACTTGACTAGAGTAGGGATAAGAGCCAAAACATGGATGAATAGGTGGATGGTACCGAGGTTTTCGCAGCATTCAATCCGGGAACAGGTTTTGCTTTGCCCTGCAAATTCCAACTATTTTTGCCCAACTAACAAAAAATTTGCTGCGCTCTTTCTTTGTCAGTAAAAAAATAACCATTCCCGTAATAATTTCGGTTTTAACTTGGACACATCTGACAATCGCCAAACTTTCGCTCCATTCCTGCACCTGATGCCGGAAGCTGCCCTGAAAACGCCCCTGCCTACGGTGCTCGAATTGCTGCGCGAGCAGTTCGGGCACGCGAAATTGACGCAAGCCTTTGACCATCAAGTGTTTGTGTCTTCTCCCGTTGCCTCGGAGCGTGGTACTGAGTGGTTGAAAACAACCAATTGCGTGGGCGTGAACGTGCGGACAATCGCCCATTTTTGGCACCTCGTGCCTTATGCCATGACCTTGCCGAGGGCGCAAAATGCCATCCACATCCTGCCGATTTGGGAGGCTGGCGTGGCCGCGAGCCTGTACGGGCCAGCGAGCTGGAACATCAACCCGGAGTATTTCAGCCCGGAATTGCAAGCGCATTTCCCGCATTTGGATACCGTCGAAAAGCAGTTGAAGGCCGTTGTCAACGTGCTGCACCTGCTCGGCAAGGCCGTCGGGATGGACGTGGTGCCGCACACAGACCGTTTTTCGGAAATGGCTTTGGCCAACCCACAGCATTTTGAGTGGCTTGTCCGCGACGGCCTGAAAATCAAAGACCACCGCGCCAACCTGCACGAAAAAGCGCAGGCGACCATCCTCGAATACCTGCAATACTGGGGCCGGGCAGTGGCCGATGTGCCGTACCCGAAAAATGCGAGCGAGTTTTTTGGCAGGGATTTTCCCGAAACGGAGCGGTTGCGCGTGATTTTTGGCGAAAAAGATGATTACGAAGGCCGGTTGGCTCGGCGCAAAGAATTGGTCAACCTGTTTTATCAGCTTGGCCTCGAAACCGTGCCCGCCACGATGGGGCCGCCGTACCGGGGCATCGAGGTTGACCCAAACCCGGAAGCGAAAACGGTGGACGAGGACGGGCGCGAATGGCGCGACTACCGCATCACGCGGCCCCAGAAATTTTCACGGGTATTTGGCCCGCTGGCGCGGTACAAACTTTACGAGTCCAAAAACGACAACACCGATTGGGAACTGGATTTCGCGCAGCCGCGCCGCGAAACATGGGAATACGTTTGTGAAAATTACGCCCGTGTGCAGGCCGAGTTTGGCTTCGATTTCATGCGGGGCGATATGTCGCACGTCCAGATGCGCCCGGCGGGAGTGCCGCCCGGTGCCGGTGCCGACCCTTTTTACGACATCCTGGGCGCGGTGAAAAAACACGTTTTGCGCTCGGTGCCGACCTTCGGGTACTTCGCCGAAAGCTTCCTCGCGCCCCCCGGCGAGATGGCCTATGGCGACGAGTGCGACCACTTGGAAGCCTCGCACGCCGACTCGACGCTGGGCGATTTGCAGTCGGAACCCGTTGGCACACAGTTGTTTATGCGTTCGTTCGCCCAATACCGGGCGTGGCTGGATGCCTGCGATTTTGCCCCAAACTTCACGGTGATGACTGCCGACAAGGACGACCCACGCTTCGACGGTTTTTATCTGACGGGCAATGAGTTGCGGTTTTTCATGGCTGTGTTTTTGACGGATATGCCCTCGTACATGGGCCTCGGTTTTGAGTGCCGCGACCCGCACCCACGACCCGCCCCGAACGAGCATTACACGAAATTCTACGTTTTCCAGATGGGAGAGGGGCCGAAAGCCACGAACGGCCCGTTCGTATGGGGCAAGAACCGCTCGCTTTATCAAAATATCGTTCGCATCAAGCAGTTCTCAAACGCGATTTTTGACAAAATCAGCGGCCAAAAATTGGAGTGGCTGCTCGCGCCCGACCTGATTGGCGAGGAAAAATTGCTGGCTTGGACGCAGGCCAACGCCGCCCCGGAGTTTGTCTTCGTCGCCAATCTCGATACCGAGAATGACTACCCGGACGCAAAAATCCCCGTGCCCAAAACTTGGGCCGGGGATGGAACGGCAAAGGTGTTTTCAACAGAGCCGGGAGAAGTGAGTCGTGCTAATTTGCTGATTGACAATGGGTTGTGCTTGCTTGGCAAAGTCAGGCGAGGCGAAGGCCTGGTGTTGATGAAGTCGTGACGAGTCACGAAAACAGCAGCCGGGCAAGCCGCGACAAATCCGTGCCGCCGAAGTTGCCAGCCGACATGAAGAGTAAATTGCGGCTCAACCAGTGCAAATCTTCGAGCGTTCTTTCGAGTTCGGGCATGGAGGTAAAAACCTGTAAATCAAGGCGTTGAAACGCTTCTTGGACTTTGGCAGCCGGGATTTGCTGACTCGTCAGCACAAAAGCTTGCTCCGCCTTGTCCATAACATGGGCAAACTGGCCCAACAACGCCCCCGCTAAATTTTGCAACTCCAAACAGGCCACGATTGGCCGTTCGGGGAAGAGGGCCTTGACGGCATCAACCGTCGCGGCCACGCTTGCTGGGGTGTGCGCGGCATCCGACCAAGCGGCACAAGTGCGGGCGGTGGCCAGCGGTTCGAGCCGTTTGGGCAGCCCTTTGTAAGAGGCTAAATCGCGGAGAAAATCCTCCATCCACACGCCCATTTCGCGGCAAACCATGAACGCGGCCTTTGCATTGGCGAGGTTATGTTCGCCGAAAGCCTGCATCGGGGCGCGGGGCTTGCCCCACATTTTGACGATTTGGGTGCCCCGCTGGACTATTGCCGGGAAAGGCTCGTAGGGCACGCTGAAAAATTGTGCATCCGCCCTGCGCGAGGCGACAAGGTTCCGCAAAACGGTGTCCTGATTGTTCCAGATGAAGTTTGCGCCGGGCGGCAAGGCAGCGATGAGTTGCTCGAAAGCAGCTCGGTACTCGTCGGGGCTGGGGTGCGCCTCCGGTTCAGACCAATGGATACCCGTGACAACGGCCACGTTGGGGCGGCATTTGACCATGGCGGGTGTTGGGTCGAGCGGCGAGGCTGGGTTTTCGTCGCCTTCGAGCAAGATGAATGGTGCGCCCGACAGTCGCACTGAACTTTCGAAGCCCTCGACCGTTTCCCCGACCACATAATCAAAATCAATCTTTTGCCTGCGCAAAGAATGCATCGCCATCGCCAAAACTGTGCTCTTGCCATGCGTGCCTGCGACCACGATGCGCGTTTGCCCCTCGCTCAAATTGCCGATGAATTCCGGGAGCGACTGGATAGGGATTGGCAGTCTCCGGGCTTGCAAAAGATGTGGGTCGTCGGGGTTTGCGTTCGGGCCGACAACGACGACATCCGTGCTCCGAAGGATGTTTTCAGGTGGCCAACCGATGCTCAAAGGCTTGATTGCCGCAAGGCGTTCGCGGGAAACACCCGGAACATCATCGCTGGAAATAGAGACTTCGTGCCCCGCTTGTAACAAAGCCATTGCAAGGCCGGGCACGACCTGGCTGCCGACGGCAAAAAGGTGAACGCGCATAGGGCAGGGCGTTTCGGGACGTTGGAGCGTGAAAAAATCCGGTATGTGAGGTGCTCGGAACGGGCGAAATCAGGTGAGCCAATCGGGGCGCGGGGCCAATGCGCGTTCAAAGGGATTCCAAAATATAGTTTCGAGGAGAGGAATTATTTAACAGAAGGCCAAAGGATAATTCTGGAAGTCCGAACTTGTTTTCTGTAATTTTGTGGCGAAATTAACTGGCACGGCGAAAACGCAATACTACAAGCGCGAAAAATTCCGTTCGTGCCAACAAATTTTCCGACCATATTTTTCAACCATTCATTAACGCAAATCGCAATGAAAAATCTGAAAAAAATCGCATTCATGCTGCTCGCGGCCTCCCTCGTCCTCCTGCTCGACGCTTGCCATCGCGGCTACGGCTGCCCCACCGACCTCTAAACCGGGCACGCCCCGACACAAAACTTTCAAAAACAGAGATTCCCATGCCGCTGAATTGGCTACCGCTGACCTCCGAAGCCCAAGTTGATGCCCTGAAATCGCGTTCGTTTGAAGTACCCTGCCTGATTCTCAAACACAGTACTCGTTGCGAAATCAGTGCCATTGCCAAATACAGGTTGGAGGACGATTGGCCCCAAATCACTGCCGAGATTGAACCGTATTACCTCGACCTGATTGCGTACCGCCCTGTCTCACAATATGTTGCCGATGTTTTTGGGGTGCATCACGAATCCCCACAAGTGCTCCTCATCGTGGACGGCGAATGTGTGTTCGATGCCTCGCATCTCGATGTTTCCGTCGAGGAATTGAACGAGGCCCTCGCCCAAACCAACGTCGGTTGAACTCGAATCCATGAACATCAAAGAGCAAAGGCGCAGGCGAAAGCCGCGCCTTTTTTGTTTGCGCGTACATTCGCGCACCCATCGTCCCTGTATGAAAACATTGCGACTCGGCTGGCGGGCCGTCTTCTTTTTGGGGTACACAGCGAAAATCGTCCTCGAAATTTTGCTGAAATCCAAGTTCTGGCGTGGCTTCGGCATCCGCGAGGCCATGTCGGTGCGTCGGCGTTGGGCGCGGCGTGTGCTGCACGGCATCGGCGTTCGGCTGGAAGTGGAGGGTGTGCCGCCGGATTTCCCCTGTTTGTTGGTCTGCAACCATCGTTCTTATCTCGACCCGCTCGCGTTGCTTTGCCATGTGGATGGCTACCCGGTTGCCAAAGCAGAAGTCCGCAAATACCCTTTCCTCGGTTACGGCGCGGAGCTGAGTGGCATTTTGTTCCTGAAACGGGAACATCGGGGCAGCCGTGCCTCGACTTTGAAAGCCATCGGCGAGACGATTTGGGGCGGTTTTCCGGTCATTTTATTCCCGGAAGGCACCACTTCGAGTTTGCCGGGGACATTGGAGTTCAAAAAAAGTGCTTTTCAAATAGCCGCCAAAAACGGGTTTCTGGTCGTGCCGGTGGCCATCCATTTTGACGACCCGCACGATTTTTGGGTGGGCAACGTGCCACTCGTGCGCCATGCCCGGCGAAGTTTCCAGAAAGCACACATCCGCGTCCGGCTGCGCTACGGCCCGGCAATGTATGCCGAAGATGCCGCCGCGCTGGCCGCCGAATCGCGCCAATGGATTGAAAACCAATTATTTAAAATGCAAAACCAACCTCTCGCCAACCCATGATTTCAAGTTTGCGGGCCGCAGCCCGCCTCGTTTATTTCGCAGTTTATACCCTCATTCGCATCACGCAAATCCTCATCGGTTCGCTGTTTGTCCGCGACAAAATCCATTTTGCGCTGCGTGTCCGGCGGTCGTGGGCGCGGCATTTGCTGCCCGCCATCGGCGTTCGGCTTCGCGTGGAAGGTGTGCCCCCGGATTTTCCCAGCCTCGTGCTGGGCAATCACCGTTCGTACCTCGACCCCATCATTATTATATGTGATGTGCTCGGCTGGCCTGTGTCGAAGGCCGAAGTTGCCAGCTGGCCCATCGTCGGGGCGGGTGCGCGGCTGTCTGGTGTGTTGTTCCTCAAACGCGAAAGCTTGAAAAGCCGCAAGCGCACCCTGCGCGGCATCGCCGAAAAAGTGGCCGAAGGCTGGCCTGTCATCCTGTTCCCGGAAGGCACGACGACCGATTTGCCCGCGACCGCGCCGTTTCGCCGGGGCAGTTTTCAGCTGGCGGCGCAGAACGCAATCCCGATTGTCCCGGTGGCGATTTCGTACAGCGACCCGCGCGATTATTGGATTGGCGACGCGACGTTCCTGCCGCATTTTTTCCAGTGTTTTGGCAAAAAAAACGTGGATGTATGGCTCGTGTACGGCCCGACCATCGCGGGCAACGATGCCGAAGATTTGCAGACGCGCACGAAAGAATGGATTGACAATCAGTTGCTTGGAGCGGGCTGTTGAAAAAATTGCGCTCGCCGGGAGACCAAAAACTGCCCGCTCCGGCGCGTATTTTGAAAACCTTTCATGCTACATTTGAGCGACCGAATTTGGAGGACATAACCAAACATTCCCGCGCAACAAACATCATGAATTCGAGAAACTTGGTACTCATCGCCTTCGCCGGATGGAGCATCCTTTGCAGCTGGTGGTACGTTTGCCACATCAAACAAGCCTGCGGCACGCGCCCGGCCATCGCCGCCGAAACCGAACTTCCCGTTGCCATTGAATCCGACGAAACCGCTGACTCTGTGCCGGTTACGAGCGCGACGGAACCAGCGGAAGCCGCCCGGCTCGAACCCGCCCGCCCGCAGGAAAGTAGCGCGAAAAGCGAATCCGTGCAGGTCATCGAAACGGGCGAAAACGCCGAAATCCACTTTCCGTACAATTCCACGCAAAAAGAGGAAAGCGAGGCCATTGACGAGTACCTCTCTCGTTTGGCTGACCAGCTCGCGCAGTCTGGCAGGCGCGTGAGCATCGAGGGCCACACGGACGGCATCGGCGACCCGAAATCCAATTTTGGCATCGCCGAACGGCGCGCCAAAAACATCCGCGACATCCTCGTCAAAAAAGGTGTGAAGCCCGGCCAAATCGTCGTCCGTTCGCACGGCGAGATGCGCCCCCGCGCCTCCAACGACACGCCCGAAGGCCGCTACCAAAACCGCCGCGTGGAAATCATTTTTGTGAGACGGTGAGAGGTGAGACGGTGAGAGGTGA
>JBKBIC010000039.1:0-28513 GCA_046299435.1 Saprospiraceae bacterium | reverse complement strand
GGGTGCTGGACTACATCCGCTTCATGGAGGCGCACGCAGGTTGATTTCTTCACAACTCAACATACTTATCATGCTCACCGACGACCAAAAACGGCTACTCATTGAGGCCGTAGAACAAATGATTGAGGAAGATTTCACCTCGAAACCGGGCTGGAATTTCCCTTGCTCTTCGGTCAAAAAGACCGTCATGCGAATTGAAACGCCAGATGGTTACGAGGCCAAAGTCATTCTAAAATTGAAAAGGTACGAAAAGGAGGTGCAGCCATGAGCCAAACCAACCGCTTCGACTTTTCCACTAACTGGAACAACAAACTCTCCTGCGCGGCCTTCACGACGCTGCGGCTCAGTGGCCGCTTCGCCGTCGGCGATAGGGGAGAGGTCTGGCTGAAAGACACCTTCCTCGGCGTGGTCGAGGTCATTGACAAAAAACGGTTTGAATCGCCCGCCGTCATCAACGAGTGGGTGGCACAACTCGATACGGGCTACTCCGCCGACGAGACTCGGAACATCCTCGCCCGGATGTACCGCGATGTGCAGGACTGGAGCAGGCAGCCCGTCTATTACTACCTGCTGCGCTACACCTCCGAGAGTGCGGCGCGGGCGCGGCTGGCGGCTCGGAAGCAGGAGCCTGCGACGTTGTTCGCGTCGTAAACAGCACCGCCCCTGCACCGAGAAACCAGTGCAGGGGCGGCTGATTTAAAAAGTAGCAAAAAAGTTACCGGAATCTCTTGTGCGATTGGTAGCGATTCCGCTACCTTTGGGCTTTCTTGAAGACCAGAACGGACTTTTTTTAATTCAATTTAACATGACAAATTTTACCAACCGACGAAATGGAAAAAAAATTAAACTAAAAATCAAATAACAAATGAGTTCAAAAGAACTTATCAACCTTCTGAAGGACAACGGCTGGTACGAAGTTCGGCAAAAGGGAAGCCACAAGGTTTTTAAGCATGACGAAAAGAGAATGCTGATTACTGTTCCAGAGCACGGCAAAAGAGATATTGCAAAAGGAACGCTAAATGCTATTTTGAAGGAAGCTGGTCTCAAGTAAGCCCCCTTTTGGGGAGCAAACAGTTTCTGAGTTATCCGTAGATTCACGTGAATTTTTTAATTCAACTTAACATGACAAATGAGCTTGAAAAATCGTCTCCCAATCGTCTGGGAAACCAGTGATGACGGCGAGATTGTGGGTCGCATTGTTGTGCCCGACACTTTCGCCTTCTTTGAGCAAGGGGCCGATTTCAATGCAATCCGCAGGACGCTTATCGAACTCGTGCAAGATTATATTGACCACGAAGGAAAGAGCGACCCCACTTGGCATCATCTTGATGCCTCCCGCGACATCGAATACGAGGACGTGTACGACCTCACCACAGTATTCGAGGCGCACCCGGTCAACATGACTGCATTAGCACGAGAAGCTGGAATTAATGCGGGCCTTTTGCGCCAGTACGCCTCCGGCATCAAATTTCCCACAGCGGCTACTGCCCATCGCATCGAAACCGCTCTGCGTAATCTTGGCAGGAAACTGTCAAATGTAAACATCAGGGTGGATGCTTCCAGAGGACAGGTTGCCACCCAAGTATGAGTCGGCCCGGCAATTTGATTGCCGGGCTGCTTTGTTTTTGCACCATTCGATTTACCTTCGCATCAGGTTTTTTGGGGTTATATTTCTTGAAGGTCAGCTGTGTACACGGCTGGCCTTCTTTGTTTCGGGGCAATTGCCTTCTATTTTCCGCACACCTTGCCCGGCCACCTTTGCCCAAAATCGCCGGACATGACAATCAACGAATGGCTCGAAAGCCCCGAAAAAGACTACGCCACAGGCGTAGCCCTCTATGCCAAACACGGCAAGAACACCAACCTCCTCCGTCTTTTCCAGACCCGCGAAAAGGAGTACACCCGTGAAAAATTAGAGTACGAACTCGGCAAAATCGCCGAGACGCGCCCAGAAGTTGCAGCTGGCGAGGCCAGCCCGAAAATCGCCGAGGGCGACTTGGGTGTTTCACCCGTCGTCGCTTTCCTCAACAGGCTTGATGGCCACCCTGAGCCTGTGCCCGACGTGCCACTGGTCGAGGGCGATATGGGATTCGTGGCTTCCTATGCCGCCAACCCAGACGACGGCGAATCTACACCCGATGCGCCGCCCGCTTTCGAGCCGGGCGAAGAAGACGGCGACGGCCCCGATGCTGAAAAAAAAAGCCCATCGGAGGAGTAGGGGAGGTCAAAGACCTGTTGGTGCGCCGCGCCCGGCTGAGCAATTCCCTGTGGGGCTTCGCGCCGGAAGACGATGCCGGACGATACCCAATCGTGCAGGAAATCAAATCGCTCACGCGCCAAATCAATGTCGCCAAGTCCGGCGCGCCCACCCAACCCGCCCTGCCGAAACAGAAGGAGGTGGCCGCGCCCACCAACGTGCTGGAAGCCCTCCGCGCCAAGCAGAACGCGATGACCAACATATCGAAGTGGAAAAAGAAACTGGCGGCAGCCCCGAAAGGCAGTGCGGCACATGAGGCCGCAGCCGCCAAAATCGCCCAGTTCAACATCACCGTCGCCTCGTGCGACAAAATCATAAACAGCCAATGACGCACGAAAAATTACAGGAGGCGCGCCGCCTTGCGGATTGTATTGAGGATTTTGAGTGGTATTTGGAGAGTGTTCGGCACCACGACCTGCGGATTGATTTCACGCCAATCGGTATGGATAAGACCCGCGCCAACCCCAGAAACTATGGCAACATGGTCTCCTTCACGGGCGCGGAAAGCGAGGCCAGATTTATTCGGGAGCCGGAACATTATCTTCTCGACAGGGAGGCGACAAAGGCATTGCAGTTGGCCGCGATAGAAATAATTGAAGCCCACCTCGCAAAACTCAAACAACGTTTCGCGGATGTCTGACCCCATACGCCTTCCTGCCGCGCTCCGGCTGGCCAGCAAAACGCCGTCGCGGGAACTGACGACGGTGGAGGCCATCCGCGAGCACTACTTCGCGGGCCGTCGGCTCACAGCGGCGCAAGAGGAATATCGGCAGCGCATCGTGTGCGCCCACGACCTGCTGCTCGCCGGGCACACCGACGCGGAGACGCGCAAGTTTTTGGAAAAAAGGTTCGGGTTGAAACAGACCGCCTGCTACACAATCATCCGCGACGCGAAGTCGGTTTTCCGAAAAGAGACCAACGACCGCGAGGGCGAGCGGTACATCATCGTCGAGCAGTTGCGGAAAAAGGCACAGCAACTCGACGAGGCGGGCGAGCACGAACTCTACCTCAAGTGCCAAGACCAAATCGCCAAACTCACCGGGGCATACGACCACACGAGCCGCGACAACGCCAAGCTCATCCTGCTGCCCAAGGCCCTCATTTTCACCACCGACCCTGCCGCGCTCGAGCTCCAGCGCGACATCGAGCAGGCCGAAGACGAAGCAGACTATGAGGAAGTACCGTGACCCTCGCGCCGTGTACGTCACCGAGCCGCAGCGGCAATTGCTCGAAAGCCCGGCGAAGAAAAAGACGTTCGTCGCCGGGCGTGGCGCAGGCAAAACCACTGGCGAGGGCTTGCAGGTGTATCTTTTCCTGCACAATCTGCCCCGCAGCAAGGGCTTCATCGTCGGCCTGACGTACAAGCAAATCCTCAACAACTTTCTCCCGCAAATGCAGGACGTGTGGGCCGTCATGGGCTTGCGCGAAGGGCTGCACTACGTCGTCGGCATCCGCCCGCCGGCGCACTGGGCGCGCCCGTTCAAGCCGCCGAAGGAATACGAAAACACCGTCACCTTTTGGAACGGCACCTGCATCGTGCTCATCAGCATGGACAGGAAAGACCTGGCGCGCGGCGGCAGTTACGACTGGGGCCTGTTCGATGAGGCCGTCCTGCTGAACAAGGAGCGCATCGACAAGGAGATAATGCCGATGCTGCGCGGCAACGAGCACCGTTTTTCCCACCACTTGCACCAGACGGTGCTTTTCGCATCCTCGCAATCGTGGCTGCCCAGCGGCAACTGGGTGCCCGACATGGCGACCGAAGTTGACCCGAACGACCCGACCGCCGTGTTTTACATCGAGAGCACGGCCCGCGACAACGCAGCGGTCGGCGGCGAGAAATACATGACCCGGATGCGGAAAGAACTGCCCCGGCTCGTGTACGATGTCGAAGTGGAAAATGTCCGGGTGCAGGCCGTGCCTGATTGCTTTTACGCCGCGCTTGACCCGGCGCGGCATTGCTACTTCGACTCCTTCGACTACGATTTCCTGCCTGACCGTTCGCTGTTCACGCGAAACCGGGACTACAAGCCTGATGCCCCGCTCGCTGTGTCGTTCGACTTCGGCACGTCCATCTGCACCTGCACTGTGCATCAGGTGCATGGGCAGGAAGACAGGACAATCAACGCCCTGTTCCGCAAGCGCGACATGGACACCACCGAGCCTCGCCCGCTGCTCACCGCGCTGGTGGAAGACTTCCTTGCGGAGTACAAGACTCATAAAGTCATCGTGGAAATCTGGGGCGACCGAAACGGCAACAACGCGCAGATGAACAGCACGAGCAGCCTGTTCGAGGACATTCAAGCACAGATGCGGGCGGCTGGCCTGCTCACGCAGCTCATGGTGCCGCGTGGCTCGCTCGACCCACCGCACCTGTTGAAGCACCACGTCGTCAACAAATTGTTGTCTGAAAGCGACCCAAAACTGCCGCGCGTCCGCATCAACCAAAATCGCTGCAAAGCCCTTATCCTTTCGATGCAGGGCGCGGCAGTGACGATGGAGGGCAAGAAGGACAAATCAAGTGAAGACCCGCGCCGCAACCCCTCGCAGGAGTTCGCCACGCACTTGTCGGACTGTTTCGACAATTATTACGCAAAAAAGTACGCGCACCTGTTTGGCGACGCAGGCGGCGGCGACATCTGGTTTTGAAATAGAACGGCACAGGTATTGCGGCTTGAAATATAATTCAAGTCAAAATATATCAACAATTTGCGTAAATTTGAGACGCAAATTGTTGATAATCCGGCGCATGAACAACCAGACTACATCCACCCTGCAAATCCCGGTGCGGGCGTATGTCCGCAAAATCATCCTCCGCGAGCACGGGCCGGAGCCTATCCGTATCACCCAGCAGTCGCTGCTCGGCAAAAACGTGCTCGCCATGCTGTTCGATTACGCAGAGAGCGAGGTGCCGCAGCACGGGTGTTTTGGCGAGCCGCTCAGCGTCGAAATCAGCACCCGCCTTTCCCGCCATTTTCAGAAATACGAGGACTTGTTCCAGTCGGGGTTTTACTTCGAGAAGGTCGCGCAGCAGATGCTCGTGACCTACATCCTCGGCGGCGTTCGCGCTGGGCGCAAGGCATGGGATGCCATGCGCGACTTCCTCGCGCTCTACGACATCAGCGAGGACGAGTACGCTGCCGAGGCAGCGTACATGGTCTGGAAGACTTGGAAAACAAAGCACCCAGAAATGACCTGCTGAACGAACTTTTATCATCCACTGCATAGGCCCGCCGTTGCAACAACGTCGAGCCTCTTTGTGCCCGGCAGTTCCCTTCTATTTTGCCGGAAGCACCTGCCCGGACTTTTGTGGCATGAGCAAGTTGAAATCGCACTTCCACGACATTATCGAGGCCGCCCAAAAAGGGCAGCCGATGACGATGTTCCGTGTTGCCCCGGCAACACCGGAAGCGATGAAGCCGACCGCCTATGTTGACCGCGAGGGTGGCATCATCCACGATGTGCAGGTGGTACGTCAGGGCGAGGCTCGCGGGCACGGCGTGTGGGTGGACGCGGAGTTCGTGCGAGACATCGCAGCAGCGGGAAATGCCGCAGGCGAACCGGGCTTGAAGTCTCGCTTCAATCACCCCAATATGTGCTTCGGCGCGCTCGGCTCGATGGTCGGCACCCTGCACAACTTCCGGGTCGAGAACAACGACCAGCAGGCGATTGCCGACCTGCATTTGTCGCCAGCCGCTGCCGTCTCGCCCGAAGGCGATTTGCGCGAGTACATCTTCGCGCTCGCAGAAAACCACCCGGAGCACTTTGGCTTGAGCATCGAGTTTTTGCACGACGGGTATCTGTACGAGTACGACGACGATGGCAACAAAGTGCAATGGAAACCTGGCGCAGACGATGCCACGCCACCAAAACTGTACCTCCGGCTGAAAAACCTGTACGCCGCCGACCTCGTGGACACGCCAGCAGCCACCGATGGCCTGTTTTCTGTCCAAATTTTCGACAAAGCCTTTGCCGTGCGGGTCACGGAGTTCTTCGATACCAACCCGCTGGTCTGGCGGTTCGTCGAGCGCAACCCGGACGCGGTGGAGCGGTTCCTCGCCAAATACAAAGACTACAAAGCCCGGCGCGATGAAGCTGGAAAAACAGCCAAACCCATGAAGAAGAAATCGTTTTGGGAGACGGTCAAAAGCTGGTTCAACACCCAGTTCGACATCAAACTGAAGGACACCGAAGGCAATAACCTGCTGGTCATCAGCGACGGCGAAGCCCCTGCCGTGAGCGACGACGTGCTCTTGGTGCCTGAAGACGAATCCGAGCCAGCCGCCGCGCCAGACGGCAACTATGCAATTTCTGGCGGCGACATGGACGGGCAAGTGCTCGTCGTGGCCGAGGGCAAAATCACCGAAATCGTCCCGGCGGAGGAAGAGCCGCAGGCCGATGACAGCGGCGCGGAAACACCGCCACCGATGTCGGAGCCGCAGTTTGCTGCGCTTCAACAGCAAGTAGACGCGCTCACGGCCACCGTCGAAAAACAAGAAAAGGAAATCGCCCGATTGAAAAAACGCCCTGCGCCCATCCACGAGGACGGCGACATGGGTGAGGACTTTTCAAGAGGGTTCCAAAAAGTCGGAGACGACGACATCAGCGCGGAGGGGATGAAAATCTACAACGCCGTCAAAGCCGCAAAAGACCAATAGCCTCAAAGGAGAGCGATGCCAAGACTGCACGAGTCGAACACAACTTTTTGCAAATCAACCACATAGCAAAATGTCCGCATCGCTCAAACTTTCCACACTTACCTCCAAACTCGGTGCGTACTTCCGCACGAACAACGGCGTGTTCATGCCCCGCGTGGCGCAAGGGCTTGACATCCTCAAACACGTCTCCATCAAGCAGGTGAAGGATGAACTGCCGCTCATCACCATCGGCGGCCCCAGCCTCGTGCGTCCCAGCCTGCGCGACAACGCATGGAACCCGACGGCTGACGCTATCGAATACATCCCGCGCATCCTGAAAGTGCGCCCCTGCAAGGTTGACCTGAGCATCGTGCCTGCTGAACTGTGGGCAACGTACCTCGGCGAGCAAGCCAAGCGCGGCGCATCGAACCAGCAGGCCATTCCGATGGAAGCCTTCATGTTCCAGTACATCGTCGAGCGCACAGCCGAGGATGTGGGCACGAAAGCGATTTTCGGCGGCACCTACAACGCATCGGGCACGACCCCGGCGGACATCTTTGACGGCTGGTTGAAAATCGTGACCGACGAGATTACTGGAGGCGGCATCGCCGCTGGTCAGGTCACTTCGGGTGCGGCAATCACGTCGAGCAACGCATACGACCAAGTGCTGCTTGTGTACAAGAAAGTCCCCGCAGCGCTGCGTGGCAAAAAGCTGAAGTGCTTTATGTCCTACGCCACCTTCGATGCCTTCAACGAAGACTATGGCAGCCAGTTTACCGCCGCGCCGTACAACATGACCTACGAAAAAGCCATGTTGCCCGGCACCAACGTCGAACTCGTGCCGTCCGCAGAAATGGGCAGCAGCTCGCGCATCATCATCACCACCCCGGACAACCTCGTGCTGGGCGTGGATATGCTGTCCGACCACGAGCACATCAACCTGCAGCAGAACCGTCGCGGCCTCGACCTGATGATTGACTTCAGCATGGGTGTCCAAATCGCCGACACGCGCCTCATCTTCTGCAACAACCAAGCGTAAAAACTTTCGTGAGATTTAGGATGTCCGGGGCGCGGCGAGCAGCCCGCCCCGGTTTTTGAAAATTCACTCGAACTTCAAATCCATTCGATATGTGCCAATTCCGCGCACTCAAAAAAATCTGCGGTCCCAATGATGCCACCCCGGTCATCATGTACGTCATCCCGGTCGCTGACGTGACGGTGCTGCCTGCTGCCACCACCGATGTTGCCAACAACATCTTCAATGTCATCAGCACCGCGCCCACGCTCGCCGCCTCCAAAAAATGGCAGCCCGTGATGCTCCGTCGGAAGGACATCAAGTTCACCAACCCCGTAAAGGGCGAGATTGACGCGAACCAAGGCCGCGAGGAGCGGCTGGTCGGGTTCTACCCGGAAAGCGTCGAGGAGGCTTTTTACAATGCAGGCATCAGCGTCGGCTCCGATGTGCTGGTCGGCTGGAAAAACGGCAACGGCAAGCAGCAAATCTGGGGCACTTTGGAGAATCCGGTCACGGTCTCGAAGTTCGACTTCGACTCGTCCAAGTCCGGCTTTGACATCGAGTTCGCCCGCGACACGGGCGTGACCGACACGCCGCCCTTCTACACGGGCACATTCACCATCTGATAAAAACACCAGTGGCGCGGGGCTTGGTTCGCCGAGCCCCGCGCCCATACGCTTTTCACCGCCATGCTCAACAAATACAAAGTCCGGGAAGGCCAAGAGTTCGAGGCCATTCATGGCCCCAAATTGCCCTACGGCACGCTCCGATTCAACGGCATCACCGATGCACAGGTGGATGTGTTCAAGCAGCACTATCCCGATGATTTTGAGCGGATTTTCGAGGAAATCAAGCAGGCCGCCGCATTGCCAGAAAAGGCACCGAAGGCCGGGTAAGAGTTTAAAAACCGCCATGCTGACCAGCCGCGCCCGCCAGCGCGGCTGGCTTTTTGGCACAAACCGCATCGCACACCATGCTACTCAACAAGAAGGCATCCAAAGACCTCATCGGCAAACGGGTCATCGTCGAGCAAGTCGGCGAGCCGCCCTGCGAGGCAATCGTCACCGCCATTGACGAGGTGAGCGGCCTCATCACCCGCGTCAAAATGACCGGCGCGGACGGCTTTGAAAAAATCGTGGACGTGTCCAACACCGTCGTGCGCCTCGTTTCGCCCATCCGCGAAATCTGGCTCTGGGTGAAAGGCTGGTTCCGTCGCAAATAAGAGCGTGCAAGTCTTGGCTGGCGCGGTCTGGGGCAACCCAGCCGCGCTGCTCCTTGCAAAAAACAAAGCCCCGGTGCTCGACGCGCCGGGGCTTTTTGCGTTCCCTCAATCCGGGATATTTCAGAGCGCGGAGGCCGCTTTGATTTCGCTGAGTGTGTTACCTGCCTCCTCGATGTCCTGAAACTTCACCTCTGCTTTCAGCACGACGGGCATGGCCTCGATTGCCGACCGGGTGCGCTGCTGCTCGGCAAGCAATGCACCGATAAGTGCCTCAGTGCGCCCGCCGTCCGTGCCGGAAACACCTGCTGGCAATCTCGGCGCGGTCGAGAACATCCCGCCGTCGGCGAAGATGCGCCTTCCGCCGAGGCGCGTCGAGGAGTAGAGCAGCGCGTCCACGATGCCTTTGTTGTTCGCGTAGGTATTGCGACTGAGAATCATGTAGGGTTCGCCGCCCTCCATTTCGCCCACGATTTGCCCGGATCGCCCGTCTACCATCTTCACGCCACCCTGGGCGTGGCGTGGGCCGGGCGCGATGCCGCCGAGGGCGTATTGTTGCGCGTCCACTTGCTTCGCGGATTTTGCAGCTCGGCCTACGGCGAACGCGGTCTGCACCGCTGCGAACGCCTGCCCGAAGCCGGGAATGATGGCGTTTATCGGGTTGCTGTTCGCGTTCTTCCAGATGCCCTGAATCTCTTTGGCAAGGTCAATTGCGATGCCAGCCTTTGCCGATGCCTTTATCACGCCGGCGTTTTGTTTTCGGGCTTTGGCATCGGTGCTCAGCAGGTCAATAACGCCGCTGGTCACGCTCTTGGCCGCATCGAACTTGGCGTTTTCGAGTTCGATTTGCTTTTTGACGCGCTCCTCGGTGAACTGCTTTTGCTGCTCTTCGAGGGCTTTGAGATTGGCTAAGTGCTTCTGGTTTTCTTCGAGGACATACTGGTTTTTGTCCTGCTCCAGTTTGAGTTCCTGCCCAAGCGTCTGCGCCAGCCGGTCGAGTCGTGCTTGCTGCGGATCGGTGGCCGCGCCCTTGCCGCCGAGTTCCTTTTCGGCGCGCTGCTCGTCTGTCAAGTCGAACGCGCTGCCTGTCTTGCCATCTTTTGTGCCGCCACCCGATTTTCCGCCCAGCCCTCCGCTTGCCTGTGGTGGCCGATTGCCGCCCTCCGATTTGCCGCCCGCGCTGCCGCGCTTGGCTTCACCCACCGCAAGTCCCTCGTTGTATGCCGCCGAGAACGCCTCGCCGATCGAGCGGTACTCGGCGGCCAGTTTGGTCTTGGTGTTTTGGAGTTCGGCGATTTGGCGGTCTATTTCCGCGTCGTCTGAGAAAGGCAGCAGCTTTTTGAGTTCGAGGCCGACGATTTTGGCCTTGATTTTCAATTCCTCGAAGAAGTCTCCGACGTTATCCACCATCTGCTTCGCGCCTGCCTTCACGCCCTCTAAAATCGCGGGGTAGTTGTACAGGATGTCGAGAAAACCGCTTCCTGCGGCTTTCAAGAAGTCCCATGCCTTGCCCAGCCCTGGCACGAAGTTGACGAAGGCCACGAAGCCGTCGTACAGGAAATTCCACGAGGCGATTGTCGCGGTCAGGAAGCGGTATAAAAACTCCTCGCCCCGTGTTTTCAGGGTGTTGAAGCCGCCCGCCACGTCGCTGAGCGTATCGGACAATGCCACCTGCGCCTCGGCCAAATCCTCGTTCGCGGCCTGCAACTGCAATTGCTGCTGGACGTAGGGGTTGGTCGTGTCAATCAGCTCTGCCGTGCTGCCTTTTATGTCTTTAAGGCTTTGCAGGTATTTCAATCCCGCGTCCTCGCCCGCGCCACCAAAAACATCGGCCACGACGGTTTGCAGTTTTTCGGCTGGGATGGCCGTGTTGCCCATCTCGGTGCTGACGAGTTTCATCGCGTCCACGACGGTCAGGCTGCCGTCGCTGATGCCCTTGAAGATTTTGGTGGAAAATTCTGGCCCGAACGCTGCGGTCATCGCGTCGCGGGTGCTCTGCGTCTGCTCCCGGATGCGTAGGCCGAACTCCTTGATGACATCCACGCCCTTGTCGGAAAAGACCCCTTCTTTGGCATTCTGGCTGATGATGGCCACGAACTCGTCCGCGCTCGCGCCCGCTTGGGCGAACTGCGCCGGATACTCCTTCAACTGGTCGAGGAACTCGCCGTTGGCGTTCGCGCCCGACAAAAAACCGTTCTCGATGAGCGTGAGGGCTTCTGTCGTGCTGATGCCCATCTGCTTGCTGAGGGCATTGGCCGATTGCAGCAATTCGCCCTGCTCCTGCTCGAAAGTGTTGGCGAGTGCTTGGATTTTGGCGGTCTGCGCGTCGAGTTCCGGCCCCGTCGCGCCGGTGAGTTGCTGCACCTCGCCCTTGAGTTTCCGCACCTGTGCCACCTCCTCCGCGATGGCCTGTGCGCCCGCCAGCGCGGCACCCGCCACCGCCGTGATGCCGCCCGTGAGCAGCCCGCCGGTCACGAGGTCGCCGAGGTCGAGGGCTGTGTTGCCGAGGGTGTTGGTCTCTGCGGCCACTTCTTTGATCTCCTCTTTTACCTCTTTGAAGGCGGCTCTGATTTCGTCAATAACGGCCTCTTTTGCCTTCAACTCGGCAAGCGCCCGCTTGAATTCGTCCGTCGCGGGGTCGAGCAGGTCTATCTGTTCCCGGAGTTGTTTCGCCTCTGTTTGCAGTGCCCGCAGGCTGTTGGTCGGGATGATGATTTCCTGCTTCACTTCGACAATCTCCTCTTTGACCTCTTTGAAAGCTGTTTTGATTTCTTCGATGGCTGCTTTTTTGCTCCTGAGTTTTTCCACAAGGTCATTGAAACTACCGTGCTCTGGCGGCAATGCCGAGACGATTTCCAGCAACTCTCCATAATCCTTTTCGAGTTGTTTCAGAGCCTTGCCGCCATTGTTGGCCAGTTCGTCTATAGTCACCACTGTTTCTCCAACCTCTTCTTTGGCCGCCATTGCTTCGTTTTTTACCTGTCTGAAAGCTGTTTTGATTTCATCAATGGCGGCCTTTTTGCTGTTCATCAGCTGGACTTTTTGGGCAAACTCTTCCGACTCTGGATTGAGATTTTTGATTGCTGCCATTAAGTGTCGGTACTCGTTCTCCAATTTTTTGAGGGTCTTGCCTTGATTTACCTGCAAGTCTGCCAACCGCTCGGCTGCGGCCTTTTCTGCCTGATACCGCTCGTTGATGCTCTTGATGACTCCGGGTATCAACTGTTTGAGTTCCTGATACCTGCGGGTGTTTTGCTGCCCAGCATCTTCGAGGTTGTAGAACTCGTCGCGTAGATTATCAAGGTCTTTGGAGAGGCTCTTGATGTTGTTGCTGGCCTGTTCGCCGTTGATTTTGACCTCGAAGTGGATGCTCTCTCTATTTGTCTTAGTTGCCATGCGCTGGATTTTTGCCACAAAAGTCCCAGTGGTACGTCGCTGCAAATAGAAGCAAGACGCATCAACGACAAAGCCCCGGCTGCTCATGCAACCGGGGCTTCGTCGTTCGGCACTCACTGGAATTTATTTACGCCGACGGAAAAGCATCGCCGTATGGTAATCCTTGATGGTGTACGGTTCAAATGCCACAAAATCAAAGCCTTGCGACGACATCCAAGAGGCTACTTCGCTGACAGAGCCAAATTTGTGCCCTTTCTTGGAATCAGCAGATTCGATGAAGCCGTCATCGGAGCCGCTTTTAAAAAATGCTATGTAGCCTTTTGAGATTGGATGGTCGGAGACGTACACATCCACAAACTCACCAACGGTCGTCGGCAGCGGTTTTTGGGCAGAAGCTGTCAAAGGCAGCAGGAACAGGAGAAATATCAGGTTTTTCATAAAAAAACTGGTTTGGTGAAACAATGCACAAACCTATTTCGCCCGCCGCAACCTGCATAGCCTCAAATTGGTGATAAAACATCACCAATTTGATGATTGCACAATTGGCACGCGCATTGCTACTTTTGTCCCGCTACTCAATACCGAGCGCGGACGGTTTTCCCGCAAAATTTCAAGTCTGGATAAACGAAAGCCCGCAAGGGCTGGGGGTCATGTGCCACGTTTCGCGCAAGCGGTGTTGGGTAGCACGCATGGCTCCCTTATTTTTTCACCAAACGCTCAAAGTGGTATGCTACCCAACAACGAGAAAGATTCCAACCCGCCCGCCTACACGACCAATGTATGGTCGTGGATGGAAACCCAAAACCTTAGTGCCACCCACCACATCCATCGCGCACTGGCACTTGCTGCCATCTTACGCCGCTCGCTTTGCGATGAGACACCCATTCCCTATGGGACTGACGCGCACTACATGGAGGTCTGCTGTGAACTCATTATGGATGAACTCGAAGCAAGCGCGGATTGGCTCGAAGGGCACCTCAATACGGTGCCATACTCTGTAATCCCGTCACAACCCCAAGCCGTCAAGAATTAGGGTTAGTATTAGACCACAACCCCCACCACCCAAAAGACCAACAGGCGCCACTCGGCCAAAACTCGGCAAGCCCCGGCATCCGCAAGGTGTCGGGGCTTTGTCGTTTGTGCGATTCAGATAGCACCCCGAAAAGCAAAAGGCAATTGCCGTCGGCTGGCGAGGGCGGCACTTTTTCGTGGCAAACGGCGTAAAAAATCCGGGAAATGGCGAGGTAAGTGTTTAGAAATCAATGATTTGCACCAAAATGCCGCGCAAAGTCAGTTCCCTTCTATTCGATTGGGGCGCACATCCGAAACCTTGCCACCAAAATCGCACATGGCAGAGCGGCAAATCAGCATCGCAGAGGCTTTGGCGGCCAGCCAAATCACGCGGCAGGGAGCCGCCCCCAAATATTTCTCAGTCACCTTTTACAAGGACGACGGCAGCATCTCGGTCATCCGAAAAGCCAGCCGCAACGTGAAGGGGCCAGTGAAATCCGGCGGGGCCAAAACCAACCTGCGGGCAAACGACCTGATGCTCGTCTTCGACCATGACGCGGAAACCCACAAGTACATCACAATCAGCCTCATCCGCACCTACAATGGGGTGCGTGTCTTCCATTGATGACCGAATTTGTTGACCTCGGCGGCGATGCTTTTTTCCTGAAAAAGAGCGGGGCCTTGATTGATTTCTCCGGCGACACGCGCAGGGGCACAGGCGGTGGTTATTCGAGCAGCGCGACTGCCGCTGACCGCACCAAGTGGGTGAACTGGTACTCCCCTGACAACGACTTCCCGGCGACCGCGCTGGAATTGTTTACCTCGAACAACATCCTGCACGGCATCCTCAGCACGAAGGTGGAATTCCTGCTTGGGCAGGGCATCGTGCTTTTTGAGGAAGACCTCGACCCGGCGACGGGCAAACGGTCGGTTCGGTTCGTGCAGGACGCGGCGGTGGAGCAGTTTTTCGAGGAAAACAACGTGGCCGAACTCATGCACCGCCGGGCGATTGACCGAGCGGTGTTCGGAGTGGACTTTATTGAGATGCTGCTCAACGACGAGGGCAGGGTGTATTCGGTCAAGCACCTCGACGCGATGACCGTGCGCTCCGGGTGGAAGAACCTCCGCACCGGGCGCGTGGAGAACTACTTCGTCTGCCCGGACTGGAAGAACCCCAAGTACGACCCGTCTGCGCGTGGCGAAGCCCGCAAGGACAACAACGTGCGCCGGGTGCCCGCCTTCGACCCGACCAACCCCACGCGCTACGAGAAGTGCATCCTCGCCACAAAGTCCTATATGCCCGGCCACCCGTACTACCCGCTGCCCGACTGGTGGGCCACAAGCGAGTGGATTAGGCTGGCCGTTAAAATCCCAAAGTGGCACTCGTCGGGGATTGACAACGGGTACAGCATCCGATACCACGTCAAGATTCCTCGCTCGTGGTTGGAGCAATTCCCTGCCGACCAACGCGAGGCGCAGAAGATGCGCGTCCGGGAGGAAATGGACGACTTCTTGTCCGGCGCGAAAAACGCGGGCAAGGCTTTTTTCTCCACCTTCTCAAATACCGGGAGTCTTCCCGACGGCTGGGAAATCCTGCCGATTGACTCGAAACTGAGCGACGAGGCGTACACCGCACTCTTCGCGCAGTCGAACATCGCGGTTGTCTCCGGTCTCGGCATGGATCCGACTTTGGCGGGCGTACAAATGGAGGGCGGCCTCGGCAACGCCTCCGAAAAACGCATCGCCTACGGCATCCACATGGCGTTGAAGACCCCGCGTCCGCGAGCGGAATTGCTGGCGGCACTCCACATTTTCAAGAAAATGAACGGTTGGAACCCGCGCCTGAAGTTCGGATTCCGCGACATCGAACTGACCACGCTTGATGAGGCTCCGACCGGACAAAAAGCCGTAGTGCAATAGTTATGGCACTTTTCAAAAGCATGGCGGAAGTGAAAAACTACGTCTCCGCCTTCAACCGAAACATGGAATTCGCGTCGCTGCTGCCGCACATCGAGCAGGCAGAGATTCGATACATCCTGCCACTGCTCGGCACCGCGCAGCATGGCTCGCTGCACGCCGCCTACCAGTCCAGCACGATGACCGCCGAGCACATCAATCTGCTGCGGCACGTCCAACGCTCGCTGGCCTATTACGCGCTGTACGAGGCGGTGCCATACCTCGCTGCGATGGTCGGCGACATGGGCGTGACGGAGGCGCAAGCCAGCGAGGGCACGGCCACGCCTGCCCGGCAGTGGATTGCGAAAGACTTGCGGGCGAGCGCAATCCAATCCGCCGACAACCATGCCGACTGGTTGCTCCAGTTTTTGGAGGCGAACGCGACGACTTACACCGATTGGGCAGGCAGCAGCGCGGCGACCGCCGCCAAAGCACTTTTCCTGAACACGACCGCCGAGTTCGACAACCTGCTCGGCATCGGTGGCAGTCGCCGCACATTCCTCGCGCTATGCCCCTACATCCGGCTGGCCGAGCAGGAATACATCCTGCCCGCACTGGGCGAATCGCTGTTCAATGATTTGAAGGCGAAAATCGCCGACCGCGACACGCCCTTGTCGGCTGACGATGCCAAACTGCTCGCGCTCGTGCAGCGGGCATTGGCCTACCTCTCGATGTACAAGGCCATGCCTTTCCTCGCTATTCAGGTCTCTGCGCTGGGCATCACGACATCGAGTGCGAACGACGGGCAGGACAGCCGAAGCCCTGCCGACCGCAAAGCCTACGAGACGCTCGTCACCCACACCGACCAGACAGGGCAAAGCCTGCTCCGGTCGCTGCGGCAATTCCTCGACCTCAACTGCACGAAATACCCGCTCTACGAGAGCGACGAAACCCGAAATGCCCAGCCGTTTTACACGCTGCCAGACAATCGCGGTCAGCGTTCATTCATGGTCTAACTGTCATCCACTATGGTCACAGCACTTGCCTTTCCCAAACTGCGACCCATGAGCATTCAAGTAATCCTGCTGGCCTTCTGGGCCACCCTCCTGAAAATAGTCAGCACCTATATTTTCAGGGACTGGGAGTTCCTGAAATGGATAGCTGTTCTCATTGTCGTGGACACCGTGCTCGGCATGGTGCAGGCATGGAAAGAGCACGCCTTCAGCAGCCTCGGCTTTTCCAAGTTTTTCGTGAAAATCGCCATGTACGGCGCGGGCCTCATCGTCACGAACGTCTTGTACAACTTCACCATTCGGGGCGAGCACCCGACCGTGCTGGACTGGTTCGCGTACTTCATGTTGGTCGGTATGGTCATCCGGGAGAGCATCTCGGTTTTGGAAAAAATCGCGGTGCTCGAACCGCGCCTCCTCCCGACATGGGTGCTGCCGCGCCTGCGGGCACTCGACTACCAAATCGGCGACAAAACCTTCGACCGGAAACCCGACACAAATGCACCAAATTGAAATTGGCGACGCGCAGTTTTCCCTGCCCGGAATGTGGGCGGAAATCCCGCCCGGCAAGATGCTGGACGTGATGCCGCACCTGTTTGCGCTCGACCGCGCCGAGGCACAGGCCGAATTGGTGCGGCTGCTCTCCAACATCCCAGACACGGTTTTGGCGTACCTGCAGCCCTGGCAATACGCTGAAATCATGGCCCTCACCGACTGGCTCTGGACGGAGCCGATTCGTGAACCCGCGTGGACTGAATTGGAGGGCTGGGTGTTTCCCGCGAAGGAGGGGAGCAACATGACCCTGCTGGAATACTACCATGCCGAGGGTTTCTTGCTGGCCTTCACCGAGGGAGACGCGGACGCGCTACACAAGCTCTGCGCGACAATCCTGCGCCGCCTGTCGCCGAGCGATTCCTTCGTCGACAGGCGGACAGCGTTCGACCCTTACCGCCTCGACCACGATGTGGCGGCACAAACCAGCCTCGATGTGCGCGTGAAACTGTACGCGCTCTGGCTGATGCACGGCTACCGCGCCTGCATCCGGGAACAGTTCGCCTACCTGTGGACTGGCGAAGAAGACGGCGACGTGCGCGGCAACATCAATTTTGGCGACGACGAGGAGATTGATTTTGGGTGGATTGGCACCGCCTACTCGGTCGCAGAGCAAGGCGTGTTCGGCGACTTCAACGCCGTGCTCCGCACCGACATCCACACGGTGCTGTACTATCTCTGCCACAAAAAACAGGAGGCTTCCCGCCGCGAGCGCGAAACGGAGTCCCGGCGCGACCGCAGTCCGGCGCGCCTCAGGTACTGACCACTTCGCTTCTATTCGCCGCGAACGACTGTCGGGACTTTTGCGGCATGATTTCCGGCTACTTGCCCTTCGTCGCGTACTTCCGAAAACTCGCTTGGCAGCACAATCGGCTGCGCGGGTCATTTTTCGTCGGGGATTCGTGGACGATTATCTCGGCGCAGCGTACCGGGATGCAGTACCCGGCCTTGTGGCTCGAACGCCCTGTGCTTCGCCCGCTTTTTGCCCCGGACGGCGACAGCCTGCGGCTCTCGGTCGAGGGCGCGTTCAGCATCGTCGGCGGCGCGGCAGTGGACGACTACGACCGACAAGAGGCAATCCTGCAACTCACACAGCAAATCGCTGTGGAGCTAATCAACCGGATGAAGCAGGACAGCGACAACGACGAGTTCGACCTGCTGATTGACAACACGCGCCTCGACCCGCTGGCCGTCCTGATGGCCGATGACGCGCACGGTTGGCGCGTTGAGTTTACGATTGAGGTGAAAGGCTGGGACGACTGTGTGCAGCCCTCGGCGTGGACGCTGCTGGACGGCACAGGCGCGGAAAACCTGCCGCTCGAACCCGAATACCAGCCCTATGTCACGCCATCCGAACCTGAATTTGAGTGCAACACGGTCGCTGATTTTGCGGTGCATTACGACCCGGCGCGTGGCCTGCGGCTGACCGACTGCACGACATACCAACCCCTCGACCGCCGCCGCGACGTGTACTACACCCTGACGGACGGCACCAGCACGGTGCTCGTCGCAGAGTTTGACCGGCTGCTGAGCGATGCTGAAATCGCGTCGCTCTCCCCAGACGTGGAGTGGACAATCACGCAGACCGTGAAGACCCAGCGCGGCTGCATGGCCACGCGCACATATCCCTTCAACCTGTCCCGTTGGGGCGGCGGCGGGTACGCCCCAGAAACCGAACTCTGGCAACTTGAAAACGGCACCGGCTACTGGCTGCTCGAAGACGGCAGCGGGCGGTGGAAACTCGAATAAAAATGGACATCAAGGCATCAGCATTCACAGTGCTCGGAACGGTGTACGACGACACCGAAATCCCTTCTGGCAAACCCGGAAACAACGCTGCTGGGTCGAACAGTCGCTTCACGCTCGCCACCTTGCTGGCGTGGCTGCGTACAAAACTGAAGTCCTCCGCTGCACTCTCTGCATCGCCGCTGACCAAGCCGCTGGAGGCGGGCCAATGGTGCCTTGCAATCGCTGTGACCAACGCGACGGGTACCACGCAAACTTTCAACGTCGGCACGACACTCGGCGGAAGCGACATCGCGCCTGCTGCAGAAATCGCTGCCGGACAAACCGCCACGCTCCCGGTGATGGTGTATGCACCAACTGGCGGACTGACACTGTACATCACGCCCATTTCGGGCGGTTCTCTTACGCTCAACTATCTAATCATCTGATTATGAAACGATTGCTTTTCGCGGCAGCCGCGCTGCTGCTGTTTGCGTCGCTGGCCCGGAGCCAGCCCGCTCAGGTTAAGGCCAAGAACCTCATCGCCACAGAAAAACTCACGCTCGCAGGCACCAGCGTCACATCCATTTCAACGGATGCCGCGCTGTCTGGTGCGGCCAACACACAACTGCCCACCGCGCTCGCCGTGAAGACCTACGCCGACGCGCTGGATGCCACCGACGGGGATAAGTCGAGCACGAACGAGAACCAGACCGTCTCGGCGGGCACGGGGATTTCGGTCGTCCAGACGGGTCAAAACTTCACCGTGACCAATACAGGCGACACAAACGCCGCTGACGACCTGACCATATCGAGCACGGCAGGTGGCGACCTGACTGGCACTTTCTCAAACCTGCAAATCGCGGCTAACGCTGTCGGCACCGCTGAAATCGCCAACGGCTCGGTGGCCAGCGCGGACATGACCTCGACGGTTACGCCAGGCAGTTGCACGAACTGCAACGTCACGTTCGATGCCGCTGGCCGCGCCACCACCTTCTCGAACGGCTCAGGCGGAGGTGGTGGCACGACGTTCTACGAGTACAGCACGGGCGCGGACGGCTGGGTGCGGGCGACGGGGACTGGCGTGACGCTGAGCAAGACGACCAGCGGCGACCAGACGTGGACATTCTCCATCCCGTCCGGTGTACGCATCGAGGGCTGGCGCATCCTTTCGCCCTCGCCGCCGACCACACAAATCGTTTTCCTGACGTTCGATTACACGGGTAACACCACGACGAATCAAGACTATACGACCGCCAACGTCCCGATTGTGTCCGGCATCCGCATGGGCACGGCCACGCCGCCCGCCACGCCATATCAGGTTGTCTCCACCGGGTCGGGCAGCTCCGCCGTGCTCGGCCTGCAAGTCAGCGCGGTCGGCAACGGCGACCTCACACTCAGATTCACAAACTGGACAACCGCACTGGTATCATCGGGAGCCTCGATGATTCAGGGCGTTTTCCCAACCCTTTGACGATGAGAAACACCCTTACTTTTTTCATTCTGGGCTTGGCCTGCCTGCTGCGGGCGCAACAATTCAACGGCTACGGCACGGTGAGCATCATCACCGCCAACCCCGGCTCTCCATTTCACGAAATCGTCATAAATGGTTTCGTCGGCGGCTTGCAGCCGGGCGGGGCAGAATCTTATCAACCTGCCAGTATTGCCGTCGGCGATGCGGTTTGGCTGCACTGCGCCCGTTTCACCGTCACGGCGACCGGAAACATCACGCCGCTGTATCTCGAAATCGTGCCCGACGACATCAACCAGCCGGAACCCGTTGAGCATGAAGTTGCCTTCATCTGCCGCGAAACGGTTGCGGCGACCGGCGGCGTGGCCGCCGCGCCGCCGGTCGCTGTGGGCGCGGGCGGCCTGCCGACCGACCTTGCACAGTGCGTGACGGCCTACTATGCACAGGCGGCCACGACTGGCGCGGGCGAAGGGCTACGAAAAACCGCACAGCGATTCGCTTGGGGCAATGCTCCCGGCGACACCACCCGCAGCATCGTGACGAACCGGAAACTTATTTCTCAGTCGCCAAGTGGCGCAGGCACTGTGATTTGCCCGAACGACAACGGCGCATTCAGGGTCTCGGCATATCCGTCTCCCGCTTCGCTGCCGCTCACCGGCGACGGCGACTACAGTTTCTCGGCTGGAAGCGACATCGAGATGAACAAGGATTATTTCTTCCTGCAAGTCCACGACGGCAACAATGCCATCGTGGTAAACGATTCTGTCTCCTATTTCTCGAAGAGAATCGAATATTCGGAGGATGTGGTTTTGACCGCCGAAACCCTTGTGCCAAAGGACTATGTGGACGCGCTGGATGCCGCCGACGGCGACAAGTCGGCGACGAACGAGAACCAGACCGTCTCGGCGGGCACGGGGATTTCGGTCGTCCAGACGGGTCAAAACTTCACCGTGACCAATACAGGCGACACAAACGCCGCTGACGACCTGACCATATCGAGCACGGCAGGTGGCGACCTGACTGGCACTTTCTCAAACCTGCAAATCGCGGCTAACGCTGTCGGCACCGCTGAAATCGCCAACGGCTCGGTGGCCAGCGCGGACATGACCTCGACGGTTACGCCAGGCAGTTGCACGAACTGCAACGTCACGTTCGATGCCGCTGGCCGCGCCACTACATTCTCGAACGGCTCAGGCGGCGATGGCAGTGGCACCGTCACGTCTGTTGACCTTAGTTTGCCAACCGATGTGTTTGATGTGGGCGGCAATCCAATCACCACCAATGGCACGTTCAGCGTCACGTTCGACGCACAGACCGCCAAAAAATTCCTTGCTTCGCCAACCAGCGCGACGGGCACACCGACCATGCGGGTTATCGTCGCGGACGACTTGCCCACGATTCCGGGTAGCAAGATTTCCGGCGACATCACAGGGAATGCTGGCAGCTTGACAACCGGCAACAAGGGCGACATCACATCCTCCAGCGGGGTGCTGGCAATCAACGCCAACGTAATCGGTACGAACCAACTGGCCGATGCGGGCGTGGAAACGGCAGACATCGCAGACGAGGCAGTCATCACGCCCAAGATTGCAGGCGGAGCCGTGACCGGGGATAAGATTGCGGACATGGCCGCGACCGACGGGCAGGTACTGAAATGGACGACGGCAAGCGGTTGGGCACCCGGCGACATCGTCGTTGGGTCTGCGGAAGTGACCGACAACTCCCTGACCTCGGACGACATCGCAGACGGCAGCATCCAGCCGGACGACATTTCCGACATGGGCGCGAGTGCCGGGCAGGTGCTCAAGTGGAACGGGACATATTGGGAGCCGAGCGCAGACAACACAGGCAGCACTGCGCCGGGCGGCAGTTCGGGGCAGGTGCAAGTGAACAATTCTGGCGGGTTTGGAGGCGAGGCAACTTTATTCTGGGATTTTACAAACGACCGTCTCGGCGTCGGCACGAACTCGCCACAAAAAACTCTACACGTTATTTCGTCGGCAGAAAATCAGGGGCTTGCGATTGGGGAAAACAACGGATTGAACCTCATGATTCTTGGGTATGACAACGGCACCAACAGGGGCAGCATTCAGTCGTACAACAATGGAACGGCAAGCAATCTGAACATCAACCCAATCGGCGGAAACCTCGGCATTGGCTTGGGCACGACGGCTCCGGGCTACAGAATGGACGTAAGAGGCATCTGCCGATTTGCCACCTCCGCAACCGTGTTTACCCCGTACACGCTTGCCTCTATGGCCTTCCAGAGGGCGGATAGTTACAATTACACAGAAACGAGAAACAATAATTCTCGCCAACTTTTTGGGGGCAATAACACCACTGCTCTCGGTTTGTATGGAGAGGGCAACGGCGGCATGGATGTTCAACTCTCAACAACAGTCGGCGGAACATTCTACCCACGATTCTTTGTGCCGAACGGAACCGGAGGGCTGGCAACACAATACGTCGGCGGCACGTCGGCAGGCGCGAACAGCGTAGCGGCGAAAATTGCGGGGGTCGTTTTCTCTGCAACAGCAGACGGCAGCGTCAGCAATACCACGATCGAGACCACTGTACTCGGCACGGTGGCCGGAACAAAGACGTTGCCGACCAACTTTTTTAGCACTTCGGGCAGCACGGCGCGGATAACAGTCTGTGGCACAATCACTAATACCGCCACGCCAACGCTCGACCTGAAATTGAAATACGGCAGCACCGTAATCGCCTCGACGGGCGCAACGACACTTGCGACTATAACCGGGACAGGAAATTTTACCGCGACGTTTCTTGTCACTTGCCGAACTGCGGGCGCAAGCGGCTCGGTCGTGACGAGCGGTACTTTGACCTATTTCAGCACTGCCGCGACCCCGAACATGGTGCAGTTCGCCAACCAGACCACCACAATCAACACGACCACAAGCAATGCCATAGACCTCACTGCGACATGGGGGGCTGCCGACGTGAGCAATGTGATTGTTGGCACAATCAGCACTGTAGAAATAATTTACTGATGAAAACCCTCGCAAAAGGCATTGCCATCCTCGCCCTGCTACTGTTTTTGCTCGCTGGCTTCGCCACGCTCATCAACACCTGCACAGGCGGCAAACTTCAACCACCATATCCAACACAATGACATCCATTCCACAATCCTCGGTATTCGAGTTCACAGCAACATACGATGCGGCTTCCGGGCGGTTCGCCGCGACCGTCGAGGCCCTGCAAAAATTTGGGGACGATGCAGCCGTGACGATTGACTGGGGCGACGGCTCCCAATCGAGCGGTGGCGGCGATTTTTCCCACACCTATGCGAGCACGGCGGATTTCACCATCACCATCAAGGTCGGGCCGGAGTGCGACCGAATCATCCTGAGCGGTGGGGGCTTCAAAGCCCTGGGCGGCACCATGCCGGACATCAGTACGCTTGTGCTGACAAGCAACCGCTTCACGGCGGTGCCTACCAACTTGCCAAGCAGCCTGAAAACGCTGAAAATGGACAGCAACCTCCTGACCGCAGTCGTGGGCACGAGCCTGCCTGCTGGGCTGGAAGAGTTGAACCTGAACACGAACAGCATCACGACCACGCTGCCGACGCTGCCGACCACGCTGCTGCGGTTGTTCGCTCGCGGTCACGGCACGTCGGCTTTGCCCGCACTGCCTGCTGGCCTCGTAGTGCTCGATGTGGGCGCGAACACGACCGTCACGAGCTACTCCGCGCTGACGCTCCCGGCCACGCTGGATACTTTCAAGGCGAACGGCTGCACAAGCCTCACGGCTTTGCCTTCGCCCGGCGCAAACAAGGCCCTCAAAACGGTGGACGTGAGTAGTACGGGCGTGACAGCCGCTAACGGCGGCAAATTCATGTGCCAACTCGCTGCCGCGAGCATCGTCCCGGACGGGACGCTTACGCTCGCACTCGCGCCGACGGGCACCAACGTCTCCGAGACCAAGACCGCGCTGGCCGCTCGCGGCTGGACAATCACTCCGTAAAGCATGGCACTGACCGCCGCGAACACCCCTGCCAACATCGTGGGCACAGGCCGCCCCGTCATCGTCAGGCTCAGCACAAACAACTGGGTCACGGCGACGGGGACGGCCTTTGCCCGCACCCTCACCGCCACGTCCGGCGCGACGGTCGGGCAGACGCTTGTTTTCACCCTCGGCAACGGCACAGTTGTCACCATGACAGCGGCAACCACGCCAGACGCGAGCGGAACGCAGTTCAGCGCGAGCACGACCACCGGCTCCACGCTCGCCGACGATTTCCAAAAAAACTACTGGCTGAACCTGTGGTTCGTCATCACGTCGAGCGGCGCGACGGTGACGTTCACAGCGCGGCAGGTGGGCACGGCCTATGGCATCACGTTCACGGGCACATGGTCGGGCTACACGCTCGGCACCCTGACCGCAGGCGCGGACAAGGTTGTTCGCAGCAACTTCACCTGCCTGCTCGATGTCTGGCTGGAAACGGTACTGAACAGCGGCAACTTCGGCGAGGAGCCGATTGCCAAACTGTCTCAGACCCCAGACTCCATCGGTTACTTCACCTTCGACATCGGCGCGGTACTCGATGCGTACATGAAAGATGTCGTGCCTGCCTACGCTGGCACAAGCATCGTCATCGCCACTGGCGCATTATTACGGTACAGGGTGTTCGTAGCGGAGTCATTCAACGTGCCCGCAGTCATTCAGTCGGTCGGGCAAATCGGAACGAATTTTCACGCCATCCGCGCCCGGCTGCCGCAGGCCACGACCGTCAACAACGCGAACAGCATCCCGGAGGGAATCCTGACGGGTCGCAATACCACCAAAAAGGTGACGACCGAGCAACGCGAATGGCTCACGGTGCTTTCGCCGCAAGGCGGGTCGGGCGCGTGGACGACGAACATCGTCGTCACGTTCACAGACGGCACTTCGGTCAGCATGGCTTCGCCGCCCACACCGCCCGCGCTGAGCGGGCCGGGCGTTTTCCACTTCCCGGTCGGCTACACCCAGCGCAACATCGCATCGGTGCTGACAGGCGGCAATGCGGGCAAAACAGTGGCGAAATACGTCGTGACGGTCTCGTTCACGTCGAGTGGCTTGGAACCTGCGTTTACATTCGAGATAGTGGACAAGTGCCCGTCTTTCACACGATATTTCCTTTTCCGCAACCAACTCGGCGGCTGGGAAACCCTGCGCTGCGGCGGCATCATGACCAAGACCCTGACCACCGAGCGCGAAGTGGCCACGCAGGTCATCCCGGCGAACTACTCGATGCAGGATGCGGAAATGTGGAACCACGAGGTGGGCGGGCAGGACGAGTACGAGACCTCGACTGGGTATGTCTTCCGAAACCAAGCCGACGCGGAGTATTATGCCCGCGAATTGCTCCTATCAGAAGCGGTTTTCTGGGACAACAACGGGCGTTGGGAGCCTGTCTACCTGACCTCGAACGACGTGCGCCTCAACCGCGACCGGCAAAAAATGTGGTCGTTCGGCTTCCGCTTTCGGCAGGGCTACACCTACGGCGACAAATCATCGAACCTCTGGAACCTCGGCTGATGATTCAACTCTTCGTGAACGACGAGACGCTCGACCTTCGACCAGACACCAGCATCGGGCTGGAACTGGTCAGCCCGGCGTTTGTGGAGGACTCCGGAAGTTATTCCTACCCGTTCGATTTGCCGCGCACACAAAAAAACCTACGACTGCTCGGCGACCCTGCCCGGCTCGACCGGCGCGAAAAGCCGAAGACGAGCATCGCCGCCCGGCTGTTTGTGGGCGGCTCGCAGGTCTGCGAGGGTGCGTTGCGGTTCTCTTTTCCGGCTGCGGGTCAAACCATCAAAGTGTTTCTTGTGGTCAACGGCTTCGCTGACGCGATTGCCGACAAGACAATCCGCGACATAAACCATCAGGCCCCGCAAAACTTCGTCACGCTCTCCGCGCTGCAAACGCACATGGCCGACACGGTAAACTCGCCCGCCAGCCACGAGCACGTCTTTTTCCCGGTTTACGCCGGGGAGAAGTACAACCTTCAAAACCCATTCACGGGCGGGGTTTTTTACCCGGAATTTTTCGAGAGCAAGGCCGCGCCGTTCCCATACCTGTACTTCATCGTCAAGCGCATTTTCGACACATTTGGGTGGGCATGGGACGACCGATTTTTCAGCATTTCGCAGGAATTGCGGACGCTCGTGCTCGTCACGCCCCGCGAAATCGAGCGTAACAGTTCGAGTGCCTTCCCGCTCGACCTGAAAAACATCGTCCCGAAGGTTGGCATCGGTGCCTTTCTAAAAGCGATTGCTGGGATGTTCGGGCTGGGGCTGTTTTTTACCTCGTCGCGGCGGCGCGCCACGCTGTTGCCGCTCAAAACCCTCGTCACGCAGTCGGATTACACCGACTGGTCGAGGAAGGCAGATGAAAAATTTGAAGTGACGATTGACCAGCCGGACGGGTTCACCCTCGGTTTCGATTGGGACTCGAAAGACGAATTGCACAACGACTACCTGCGGAAAAACTTTCGGCTGGCCGTTCGGGCCTCAGGTTATTACCTGTGGTCTTTCGAGAATGTGGTGGAGGCATTTGACAACCTCGCAGGGCTGAGCGGCATGGCAAACCTGACCACCTACTGGGTGAACAAAGAGCAATGTTTTTACTGGTGGCAGGCCGGCTCCAGTAGTTGGATTCGGCTCAACTACATCTACAAAGGTGTGCTGGCCAACAGTGCGGCGGTGACATCTCCGAGCGAAGGCGACCTGTACTACTTCACTGACCAAGAGCAGTACCAGATTCGCATCAGGACGAGCGGCGGCGGCCTGAACTGGAGGCCGTTCGCGCATCGCCGCGCAGACGACTATGTGGTCGGGCGCGGCGTGAAAAGCATCCGGTCGGTGGCGCACCCGGTCAATTTTTACTACTTGTGGCTGGGCAACGTGTACACCTACCCAGCCTATTTCATCACCGATGCGAGCACGGTTGATTCTGCACAGGCTGAGCAGGACACAGCCATCCGGCTGTTGTTCTACCGAGGCTACAATACGAGTACAATCGGCCCCGTGCCCTTCGGCTCGCTGGATGTGAAGAATATGGTCGCAGGCGCGGTCATTGCAAACTATTCACTTTTCTGGGACGGCCAGTACGGCCTCTACGAAAAGTGGTGGAAGGAGTGGCTTGATTTCCTGAGCAAGACAAAGAAGGTCGAGCGCAAAATCCGCCTCAGCGCGGGCGACCTCGCCGCGCTCGACATGACGAAGAAGTACCGCATCCACAACGTGGACTACCTGCTCGGCAGGGTCTCCGTGAACATCACCATGCGCGGCATCCAGCCCGCGACGGTGGAACTCTACACCATCCAATGAGCCGCGCCGCGCACATTGATTTCGTGCACGAGACGGTGGCGCAATGGGCCGCCGAGGTACTCGTGTTGCTCCAGACGCAGGTCGTCAAAAAGGGCATCGTGGACACGGGCGACCTTTACAATTCCCTCTCGTACAAAATCGTCCGGCAGGCAGCCGAAAGCGTGGGCTTTCAACTGTCGTTCAACGACTACGGTCGGATTCTCGACATGACCCGGCAAAAGGTCAAGCCCTCCCAAATCAACCGGACGGTCATGCTCAACGGGAAAAAGGTGAGGGTTCGGAAAAACGCCGTCAGCGCAGGTTGGTACAGCAAGCCTTTGTACCGGGCGGTCTATGGCGACGACGGCCTGTTCGAGCGGCTCTCCGAGAATTTTTCGGCGTGGGCTTTGGAGCGGGTGAAAGCCGCGTTAGCGGAGGCGACTACCTAAATATCAAGAAACAAAAAAGCCCTTGCGCCGGGTCGCAAGGGCTTTCGCTTATTTTTCGGGGAACGGCAACGCCGTCTGTCCCGTGAACCGATTGACCCGGATTTCCTCAATCTGGGTCTCAATCTGCTTCAATGATTGCTTCAACTTTTTCACCGTTTGCGTCGCCTCGGCGATTTGCGCCTCGGTGTCCACTTTCAACTGGGTGAGTTCCAGTTCGTATTTGTTCTCCTGCATGAACAGGTCAACGCTCTTGTACATCTCCAGCGTCCGCTCGCGGAGCCAGAGCAAAAAGGCGGTTTGCTTCTCGACGGAACCGGGCTTGCGGTTGTTCAGGCTGATTGAACAGACCCAGCCCTGCACGTCGAAAACCGAAAGACAGTTCATGTCTCGCACCTTCCCGTCGGCGGCAACTACCCCGGCTAGCCGGTATAGTTGACTGAAAAAAGGGTGCTCTTTCAACCAACTGTCCTGCTCTTTGTACTGCACATCAAGGATGTCGCACAGCGTTTTTACGGGCAACATCCGGTGGCCGTTTTCGAGCGGGCAACTTAGTTTTGTG
>JBKBIC010000038.1:0-28580 GCA_046299435.1 Saprospiraceae bacterium | reverse complement strand
ATCGCGCCGAAGGATTTGACCGAAATCGTCCCGGTTTGTACCTCGAAAGAGACCGACCTGCTCATCACGCAATACGAGGGCGCGACCATCGAGGACAGTGGTGTCATCAAAATGGACTTTTTGGGGCTGAAAACCCTCACCATCATCCGCGACGCGCTGCGCCTCATCGAGCAAAATCACGGCGTGAAAATCGTCATTGACGACATCCCGCTCGACGACGCGAAAACCTACGAACTCTATCAGCGCGGCGACACGAACGGCACGTTCCAGTTTGAAAGCGCGGGGATGCAGAAATACCTCCGCGACCTGAAACCCGACAAGTTCGACGACCTCATCGCCATGAACGCCCTTTACCGGCCGGGGCCGTTGGAGTACATCCCCAACTTCATCGCCCGCAAGCACGGGCGCGAGGCCATCGTGTACGATTTGCCGGAGATGGAGGAGTTCCTGAAAGACACCTACGGCATCACCGTTTATCAGGAACAGGTCATGCTTTTGAGCCAAAAACTGGCCGGGTTTTCAAAAGGCGACGCGGACGTGCTACGGAAGGCGATGGGCAAAAAACAAATCGCCGTGCTGAACAAAATGAAAGGCCAGTTCATCGAAGGCGCGACCGCAAAAGGGCTGCCTGCGGCCAAACTCGAAAAAATCTGGACGGACTGGGAGGCGTTTGCCTCGTATGCTTTCAACAAATCGCACTCGACCTGCTACGCTTTCGTGGCCTACCAAACGGCCTACCTGAAAGCCCACTATCCCTCCGAGTACATGGCCGCCGTGCTCACGCACGCGCAATCGAACATCGAAAAAATCACCTTCTTTTTGGAGGAATGCCGCCGCATGGGCCTCGCCGTGAAAGGCCCGGACATCAACGAATCGCTGGTCAATTTCTCCGTCAACAAGCGCGGCGAAATCCGATACGGCCTCGGGGCCATCAAAGGCGTGGGCGAGGCAGCGGTCGAAAGCCTCATCGTCGAACGCCAAAAAAACGGCCCATTCCGAACCATCCACGATTTCATGCGCCGCATGAACCTCCGCACCGTGAACAAAAAAGTCATGGAAAACCTCGTGTTCGGCGGCGCGTTCGACGGGTTCGAGGGCCTGCACCGGGCGGCGTTTTTCGCGCCCTCGGACAAGTACGAATCCTACATCGAGCATTTGCTGAAATACGGCGCAGCCTATCAGGAGGACAAAATCATGTCCACCAATTCGCTTTTTGGCGACATGAGCGACTCGGTCAGCATCCCGGAGCCGCCCCTGCCCCGCGCCGAAAAGTGGAACCTCATCACACAACTGACCCGCGAAAAAGAGGTCATCGGCATTTACCTCAGCGGCCACCCGCTCGACCCGTTCAAGTTCGCTTGGGAAAACTTCGCCACGCCACTCGACCGCCTCGAAAACTACCGGGGCCGCAAGGTCAACGTGGCCGGTTTCGTGGTCAAGACCGAGCACCGCATCAGCCAAAAAGGCACGGGCTGGGGCCGCTTCACCATTCAAGATTACGCGGGCGAGCTGGAAATCACGATGTTCAGCGACAGTTACCAGCGGTTCAAATCCTTCTTCGAGGAGGCTGCTTGCCTGTTCATCTCTGGCGAATACAAACAGCGTTTCAATTCCGAGGAAATGGAATTCCGGGTGCAGGAAGTGCGCCTGCTCGAATCCGTCGGCGCGGACAAAACCGAGTCCGTCACGCTCCGCATCCCGGTCGAGTTGCTGTCCGTCGAGCTATTAGACAAGGTCGAACGCCTCTGCACCGCGCACCGGGGCAAGCACCAGTTGAAGATGGAACTCGTTGATTTTCAGAACAAAGAGCGGCTCTCGTTCGTCTCCGCCGCGAAAAAAGTCCATGTGGACAACGAGTTTTTGGCAGCCGTCAAGTCGCTGGGCGTAGAGTACGGGGTGAATTGAGCGGGCATCTCAAATCGTGTGCAGCGTCAAAAACAGGATAAACTCCCGATACAGCAGATAAATAAGCACGAATGCCGCGAAAAACGGCACGGTCTTCAAGCCCGTGACCCATGCCGACTGCCCGAAAAAATGCCGCGTCGCCAGATAATGGTAGGGCATCAGCAGGGCTAAAAGTGATGCCAACACAGGTACTCCGTGTAGCCCGAAACCACCTACTACGACGGCACCGACGGACATGATGAAGACCAGCAAGAACGCGAGCCAGTGTGTGGCGAAAATCAGGCTGCACAGGAAGTACGGGTTTTGGCGAAAAAACAGCGCGTGGCACACCAGCGCAAGTGCGGGGACTATCAGGTAAAGCAGCCCTTTGGTGTAATTCCCGCTTTTTGTGTCAATGGTTTCGATGGCCGTTTCCGTGCTGATTTGCTCACGCAGCGCGTAGGCATCGGTCAATTCCCGCACCGATTGGCCGCTCCAATCGCGCATCTCGGAGCGGTAAATGAATTTCAATTTGGGCGCGAACACGTCGTTTTGCTCAAAGAGGAAAAAGAAGGCGAGGTTCGCCAGCAAGAAAACCTGCAAGGGCTTCAGGTATCGGTTGCGCCGCCCGGCCACGAACTCCGCCGTGAGGAAACCCGGCTTGGAGGCCAGCAGCCACAGCGTCCGCAGCAGTTTGGAATCGAAGTGCGAGAAATGCTCGAACAGCGCACGGGCGTACTTGCTTACCCGAAAATCTTTGGCCGAGAGGCGTTTCTCGCCGCAGGCATGGCAGTATTTGCCCACAAAATCCGCCCCGCAGCTGGGGCATTTTTCGGGCGGAGCAGCGGGCGGGACGTGGGTCGAAAGCATGGCTTGCACAGTTTTGGGGCGAAAAATAGCCCAATGATTGACTTCCCGCCGAAAATACAACAGGCCGCCCCCATCTCCGGGAGCGGCCTGTTTCAATTTCAAAAGTTCTCAATTTTCAGTTTCTGGTCTTGCCTCACTTCACCCCGAAATCCTTGCGGATTTTGTTCAAGGCAGAGCCGGCGCGCACCCACTCGATTTGCTGTTCGTTGTACGAGTGGTTGACGTTGAAGGTCTCCGACGTGCCGTCGGCGTGGTCGAGGCGGATTTGCAGGGGCTTGCCCGGCGCGAACGACTCAAAACCGAGGATTGACACTTTGTCGTCCTGCCGCACTTTGTCGTAGTCGGCTGGATTGGCGAAGGTGAGCGCGAGCATGCCCTGTTTTTTCAGGTTGGTCTGGTGGATGCGGGCGAAGGACTTGACCACGACGGCCTTCACGCCCAAGTAGCGCGGCTCCATCGCAGCGTGTTCGCGGCTGCTGCCCTCGCCGAGGTTTTCCTCGCCGAAGATGATGGTGCCGATGCCTTTTTTCTGGTACAGGCGGGCCGAAGCGGGCACTTCCATGTACTGGCCGTTTTCGACGTTGAAGACCTTGTTGCGCTCGCCGTTGAAGAAGTTTTCCGCGCCGATGTAGCAGTTGTTGGAGATGTTCTCCAAGTGGCCGCGATATTTCAACCAGGGGCCGGCCATCGAGATGTGGTCGGTCGTGCATTTGCCTTTGGCTTTGATGAGCACGCGCATCCCTTGAAGCTCCTGATTTTCAATGGGTTTGAACGGCTTGAGCAGTTGCAAACGCTCGCTGTCTTTGGCCACCGCCACTTTCACTTTGCTGCCCGATTTGGCCGGGGCGATGAATCCCGCGTCCTCGACGGCGAATCCCGCTTTCGGCAGTTCGATGCCTTTCGGCGGGTCGAGTTTGACGGTTTCGCCGTTGCGGTTGACCAAGGTGCCGCGCTTGGGGTTGAACGTCAGGTCGCCCGCGATGGCAAATGCCGTGACGATTTCGGGCGAGGCCACGAAAGCGTGGGTGTTCGGGTTGCCGTCGTTGCGCCCGGTGAAGTTGCGGTTGAACGAGGTCATGATGGAGTTCGGGCGTTTCGCGTCATCCATGTGGCGCGCCCATTGGCCGATGCAGGGGCCGCAGGCATTGGCCAAAACCACGCCGCCGATTTCCGAAAATTCGTTCAGCAGGCCGTCGCGCTCGGCGGTGAACCGGATGAGCTCCGAGCCGGGCGTGATGGTGAACTCGGCCTTGACCTCCAAGTTTTTCTCTTTGGCTTGGCGGGCGACGGAGGCTGCGCGGGTCAAGTCCTCGTAGCTCGAGTTGGTGCAGCTGCCGATGAGGCCGACCTCCAATTTGACGGGGTATTTGTTCTTTTTCACCGCTTTGGCGAACTCTGAGAGCGGCCACGCGAGGTCTGGCGTGAAGGGGCCGTTGACGTGCGGCTCCAATTTGGAGAGGTCAATTTCGATGACTTGGTCGAAGTATTTTTCGGGCGTTTCGTAGCACTCCGCGTCGCCCGTGAGGTAGGGCGCGATTTTGTTGCAAAGGTTGGCGATGGTGCCGCGCCCGGTGGCTTTCAGGTAGCGGGCCATGCTTTTGTCATAGCCAAACGTGGAGGTGGTCGCGCCGATTTCCGCGCCCATGTTGCAGATGGTGCCTTTGCCCGTCGCGCTCATGCTTTGCGCGCCGGGGCCGAAATATTCCACAATCGCGCCCGTGCCGCCTTTGACGGTCAGGATGCCGGCGACTTTCAGAATCACGTCTTTCGGCGAAGCCCAGCCTTTGAGTTTGCCGGTGAGTTTCACGCCGATGAGTTTGGGCATTTGCAGTTCCCATGCCATGCCCGACATGGCATCCACCGCGTCCGCGCCGCCCACGCCAATGGCGACCATGCCGAGGCCGCCCGCGTTGACAGTGTGCGAGTCGGTGCCAATCATCATGCCGCCGGGGAAGGCGTAGTTTTCGAGCACGATTTGGTGGATGATGCCCGCGCCGGGCTTCCAGAAACCGATGCCGTATTTCTGCGAAACCGAGGACAGGAACTCAAAAACCTCCTTGTTTTTGTCCAAAGCCGTCGCCATGTCCGCGTCCGCACCGATTTTGGCTTGGATGAGGTGGTCGCAGTGGACGGTGCTGGGCACGGCCACTTTTTTGCGCCCGCAGGTCATGAATTGGAGGAGAGCCATTTGCGCGGTCGCGTCCTGCATGGCCACGCGGTCAACTTGGAAGAACACATAATCCGAGCCGCGTTTGTAATCGGCGAGCGGGCTATCGGTGTGCAGGTGGGCGAAGAGTATTTTTTCGGAAAGGGTGAGCGGGCGTTTCAGTTGGGCTTTCGCTGCGTCCACTTTCGCGGGGAAGTTTTTGTAAAACTCCCGGAGCATTTTCAAGTCGAAAATCATTGCTTGTTTCGGTTGACGGTTTGACGATGGACGGTTGACGGTGGGCAATTGGCGGCGGGCGGTTGGCCGTCCACCGTTGGCCTTCCGCCGTCAACCGGTAAAAAAGTGGGCAAAAGTAGCCAATTCGCTTTCCAAAAGATAAGCAAAAATGCAGGTTTCCCAATTTCGGGGCATCGTGTGGCGGGCGCGTGGAAACAAGAATCTTTGCCGAAGCCGCCGGGGCACGGGCGAATTTTTTTGGGGAAACAGCATCCTACAAATGGCTCAAAGCCCCATTGCCTTCAAAAACTCCTCGCTGCCGGGCTTCACTTTGGATGGGAAAAAGTGCGTGAGCTTGCCGTTTTCGTCAAGGACGTATTTGCAGAAATTCCACGTCGGCTCTTGGCTGTTCCAGCCGTTTTGAGCCGGGTCGGTGAGCCATTGATAGACGGGCGATTTGGCCGCGCCTTTCACCGCCACTTTCTCGAACAAGGGGAACGTCACGCCGTAGTTTTTCTGGCAGAAGCTTTTGATGTCCTGTGCCGAGCCGGGTTCTTGGCCGCCGAAGTCGTTGCAGGGGAAGCCCAGCACCACGACGTGCTCCTTGTTTTCGGCATAGAATTTTTCCCAATCGGCATACTGCGGGGTGTATCCGCACTCGGAGGCCGTGTTCAAGACGATGATTTTTTTGCCCCGGAACTGCTCGAGCGACACCGGCTGGCCGTCCAGCGAATTGACGGTAAGGCTAAAAAACGAGGTGGCGGGTGTGGGTTGGGCAGTTGTGTGCATGGGCTGTGGGTTGGGTTGGTGGTGGCTCAGGCAAGCAGTGGAGACGGCGGCGGTGCCGCAGGCCAGCAGGATGCCGAGCGAGATGAGATGTTTGGTGTGCATGATGTGAAATTGTTGATGTTGACGGAGGGCCAAACGTCGGCAATGGTACTTTGTTTGGGCTTTCTTCGGGCGTAAACAACCCACAAAAACAATAGTTTTTGGGCGAGGGGCTTACCTTTCGGCCATGAGCCATCCACTGTATCCGCATTTGTTTGCCCCGCTTGATTTGGGCTTCACGCAACTGAAAAACCGCGTCCTCATGGGTTCCATGCACACGGGCTTGGAGGAAGCGAAGGACGATTTTCGGCAGCTCGCCGCCTATTTCGCGGCCCGTGCAAGGGGCGGCGTGGGCCTGATGGTCACGGGCGGCATCGCGCCAAACCGGCAGGGCTGGCTCGCGCCGTTCGGGGCCAAGCTGACCAACCGCCGCGAGGCCGAGGCGCACCGCCGCGTCACCGCTGCCGTCCACGACGAGGGCGGCAAAATCGCCCTGCAAATCCTGCACGCCGGTCGGTACGCCGTGCACCCATTCGCCGTCGCGCCCTCGCCCACGAAGTCGGTCATCTCGCGGTTCAAACCCTGGGAAATGTCCGGGCGGCTCATCCGCGCCACCATTTCTGATTTTGCCAACTGCGCCGCGCTCGCCCGCTCGGCAGGCTACGACGGCGTGGAAATCATGGGCAGCGAGGGCTATTTGATAAACCAATTCATCGCGCCACGCACCAACCACCGCAGCGACGAATGGGGCGGCTCATTTGAAAACCGCAGCCGTTTTGCCATCGAAATCATGCGGGCCGTGCGCGAAAAATGTGGCCCGGACTTCATCGTCATTTTTCGGGTTTCCATGCTCGATTTGGTCGAAAACGGCAGCACTTGGCCCGAAGTCGTGCAGCTCGCCCAAGCCCTCGAAGCCGCCGGGGCCACCATGCTCAACACCGGCATCGGCTGGCACGAGGCCCGCATCCCGACCATCGCCACCTCCGTGCCGCGCGGCGCGTTCGCGTGGGTGACGGAGCGGCTGCACGGCGCGGTCGGCATCCCGCTCATCACCACCAACCGCATCAATACACCCGAAAAAGCCGAGCAAATCCTCGCCGACGGCTGCGCCGACATGGTGAGCATGGCCCGCCCGCTGCTGGCCGACCCCGATTTCGTGCAAAAGGCATTTGAAAAACGCGCCGACGAAATCAACACCTGCATCGCCTGCAACCAAGCCTGCCTCGACCATATTTTTCAGGGCAAGACGGCTTCGTGCCTCGTCAATCCGAGGGCTTGCCGGGAGAGCGATTTCAGATTTCAGATTTCAGATTTCAGATTTGGGGAAGTCGTAAATCTGAAATCTGAAATCCGAAATCGGGTTGCTGTGATTGGCGCAGGCCCAGCCGGGCTTTCCGCCGCGACGGAGCTGGCTGGGCGCGGTTTGGAGGTGCACCTGTTCGAGGCTTCGGGCGAAATCGGCGGGCAGTTCAACATGGCGAAGCGCATCCCCGGCAAAGAAGAATTCCACGAAACGCTGCGGTATTTTGGCAAAATGCTCGAAAAAACGGGCGTCCGCCTGCACCTGAACACCCGCGCCACAGCCGAAATGCTGGTTCAAGAAAAATTTGCGGAGGTCGTTTTGGCGACGGGCGTGGTGCCGCGCATCCCGAAAATCGAGGGCCTGAACCACCCGAAAGTGCTGATTTACACGGATGTTTTGCAAAAAAACGCGCCCGTCGGCAAGTCCGTCGCGGTCATCGGCGCGGGCGGCATCGGCTTCGATGTGTCCATGTTTTTGACAGCCCCCCACCCCCTCACCGTCACACCATCTCACCCGCTCACCCGCTACCAAAAAGAATGGGGCATTGACCCGACTTACCAACATCGCGGCGGCCTGACCGCCCCCGAAACGCCGCACCCGCCCCGGCAGGTTTTTTTGCTCCAACGCTCGAAAGGCAAAGTCGGCGACCGGCTCGGCAAGACCACTGGCTGGGCGCACCGCCTGACTTTGAAAAGTCGGGGCGTGCAAATGCTCTCGGAAGTGGAATACCTGAAAATTGACGATGCCGGGCTGCACACGTTGGTCAAAGGCCAGCCGCAACTGTTTGAGGTTGAGCACGTTGTGGTGTGTGCGGGGCAGGAGTCGCTGCGCGATTTGCAGGGGCCGTTGGAGCGGGCGGGCATCCGCGTCCACCTCATCGGCGGTGCCAAAGAAGCGGGTGAATTGGACGCAAAACGGGCGATTGCGGAGGGGGCGTTTTTGGAAATCCGATGAGTCGTCCGGCAGCGTTTTTTGGGCAAAGCCGCTACCTTCGCTCAAAATTCAACCGATGGTCACGCCAGCCCAATTGAACGAAATCGTGAGAATCCTTGCGACTGAGTGCCGACCGGACAAAATCATTTTGTTCGGCTCGTATGCGCGGGGCAACGCACGAGAAGACAGCGACCTTGATTTGGCAATCGTGAAAAAATCGGATTTGCCGCAGCACAAACGCTCTGCCGAGTTTCGCAAAGCCCTCCGAGCGGAGGGTCGCCGATGGTTTTTTGGCATGGACATCCTCGTGTACACACCGGAAGAGTTCGAGGCGGGTAAGCGGCAGCCGCACTCATTTGTGGGCGAAATCCTATCCACCGGAAAAGTATTGTATGAATCCTGATGCTCCTTCGTCATGGCTTGCCAAGGGCGACCGAGACCTTGCACTGGCAACTGATATGCTTCCGACGTGGAAATCATACCCCGATTTGATTTGCTACCATTGCCAACAAGCCGCCGAAAAGTACTTGAAAGCCTTGTTGTTGCACATTGGGCAGCCTGTCAAAAGGACGCATGATTTGGAAGAACTGCTCGATTTTTTAGCAGCCAACGGTGCGCCGGTTTTGGCCGACCATTTCAACCAAGCACTCAAAATCTAAGTCGTTACCCGGGCTTGGCGTCCGACCCGTCCGAAGCTGATGTCCTCGAAGCAATTGCTTCAGCGCAGTTTTTCAAACAATACGCACTTGATTTGCTGGGCATATAGATGCTCGCCACAATTTGTCCAGCCCAAATCGGCAAACTCAAACCATGCGCCACACACTCGCCGCCGCCCTTTTCGCCCTGCCTGCCCTCGGTTTTGCACAAAAATTGCCGCACCACGACGTGCTGCTTTTTTCGGTCGCCAAAAACGCAGACGGCAGCTATGGCCTTTCCGCGCCGAGTTTTTTGACGGCCTTCAACCCCGGCGGGTACAACAACCAGCCGCAGTTTTTCGGCGCATCGGAGATTTACCTGACCACGCAATTCCCGGACGACACCACCCAGACCGACATCACCGCGCTCGACCTCGGCAGCCGCGCGCGCAGCCGCGTGACCCGCACCCCGGAAGCCGAGTACAGCCCCACGCCCATGCCCGACGGGCGGCGGTTTTCGTGCATCCGCGTCGAGGCCGACGGCGTGCAGCGGCTGTGGTCGTTCCCCATTGACCGCAGCGACGAAGGGCGCGTCGTTTTCCCGAAAATAAAAGGCGTGGGCTACCATTGCTGGCTGTCCGACACGCTGGCGGCCATGTTCATTGTCGGCGAAAACAGCCAGCCGCACACGCTCGTGCTGGCCGGGCTGCGCGGGCAAAAACCCGCGAAAATCGCCAGCAACATCGGGCGCAGCTTGCATAAATTGCCCGACGGACGCTTGGCTTTTGTGCAAAAAGCCACCGACCAAACTTGGTTTGTCAAAGCCTACGACCCGAAAAAACAGACCTCCGATATCCTCGTGCAAACCCTGCCCGGCAGCGAGGATTTCGCGGTGCTGCCCGACGGCACCCTGCTCATGGGCTTGGGTAGCAAACTGTACCAATACAAAATCGGGCAAAGCCAAAACTGGCTCGAAATCGCCGACCTCGCCCGGTTTGGCGTGGCAAGCGTGAGCCGATTGGCAGTGAGTTCGGGCGGGCGGCTGGCGGTGGTGGTGCAGGGTGAGACGGTGAGACGGTGATGCGGCCAGGCTGCCTCACAAAATATCATGTTCAATTTCTGTGTCCTCGCCGTCTCACTCCTCTCACCGCCTCACATCTGCGCCAGCAGCCATTTCTTTTCCGTCAAAAGTTCGGTTTTTTCCACCTGTTCGCGGAGCGCGGGGTATTTGTCGGGCGCGGCGCGGATGATTTGCCGCAGCAGCCCGATGAAGTTCAGGTATGTTTTTCGGACATCCTCCGAGATAATGCGGTTGCGGCGCAGGTAGGTGTTGAAGGCGTGCAACAGGCTATCGAGCGCGTCGAAGGCATCCGTTTCGTGGTAGATTTTAGCGAGCATGACCTTTGAGCCGAGGCTGTAATGCACATCCGTAAAGCCCACTTTGTTCAGGTGCCGCAGGGCTTCGTCCTTGCGCCCGGTGTGGAAGTACAGGTCGGCGAGATTGTAGTGCAGCGCGTCGGACTTGAACTCTTCGCCGAGCAAGGGGCTGCGGTCGAGGATGAAGCGTTCCGTCCACTCGTAGCGGCGCAGGTTGAGGCCGAGTTTGATGACGTTTTTGAAATGCCAAGGCGACAGCCGACCGTCCGCATCGAGCAAAATGCCGGAGTTGATGCCCGTTTGATACAGCAAAAGTGCCTCCTCGGTGTACCGTTCGCGCACTTTTCGGATTTGGCGGATGCAATAGTTCAGCGCGTACTGGTACTGTTGGGACAGTTCCTCGCGGGTGAATCGGTGCCCGTTTTCGGCCAGTAATTTTTTCAGGGCCTCGAAATCCTCCGGCGCGTCGTCCTGCGTCAGCAGGCGGAAAATCCGGTAATAAATGGCGATGCCCGGCGCGTCGGGCGGCAGCGGGTTGGCCTCCACGAACCGCCGCACCTCATCCACAAAATGCAGGCTGTACGAGGCCGACACGATGTGCTGGCTGTTGAGCATCGCGCAGGTGTATTTCAGTTTTTCGGTCAGGAAAAAGTAGTCGAGGTTGTCGGTCGTGCGCTGAAAATTTTGGGCAAAATCTCGCTCCCCTTGTTTCACAAGTCGCTCGCTTTCAAGGTTTTCAAAAAGGTAGGATTGATAGAAATGCCGTGTGTCGCGCAGTGGCCCATCTGCCAAATCGCGGGCGGTTTTTTCAAAAAGGAAACGGTAATGCTTTTCCAGCCCCCGCTCCGAAAGCCCGCGCAGCTGGTAAAAATCGGGCATTGCGCCGTCGCGCTGGGCTTGCTCTTGCCCGACGAATTGCACGGCCAATTTGAGCAGTGCAGAGGCCAAGTGGTTCCATGTTTTTTCGTCGAATGGTTGCCCCGAAAACACGGCTTGCCATGCTGCTGTGCGGTCGAAATCCTCGAATTTCGGATGTTGTCCGTCGAGCCAATCGCACAGGCGCACGGCCTCCGTCGAGCGATTGAAATACGGTGAAGCCACGAAGGCCCGGAAGCGCGGCCATTCGCGGCTGGAAAAAGTACGAAGCAGGTCGAGTAGTTTCAATGAGCCAATGAGTGAATGAAAGAATGAGCGAATGAGTGATTGAGCGAATGGGTGATTGAGCGAATGAGTGCGGGGCGTGAATCACTCATTCACTCATTCGCCCATTCACTCAATGTCTTGGGTTGGCAAAAGTAGTGGGGTTGGGCGCAGGAAAAATGACTGCTGGCGAATTGTGTTTTGATTTTTTGTGTGATTTAACTTTTGAATGTTGTTTAGGTTTTTGAGTTTAAAAAATTGATTTTCAATGTTTTAAAAGAAATGTTTGCGCAACTATTTGATTCGGTTGGTGAGGTTTTGATTTCGATTTTTCCGAAAAAATGTGTTCTTCTGGCACCCAACGCCGCCGCACGTTTGTAGCGTCAAAGAAGTCGAAAGCGGGCACGTCGGCGGGCAAGCACACCTAAAAAGCCAGCCGCTCACTTCTCGCTCCCAAATATTGAAGCACATGAATCGCCTACTTATTCTCATCTTTTTAAGCCTATCGCTCGGCCAATCGGTGGCGGCACAAACGCCGCCGCTGATTGTCTGGCCGGGCGATGCCACGAACAACGGCGTGGTGAACAATGTGGACTTCCTGCAACTGGGCTTGGCGTACAATTTTTTCGGCCCGGAGCGCGGCAGCACGAACGTCCAATGGGCACCGCAGCCGGCGACCGCTTGGAACCTGCAATTCGGCAGCGGCCTCAACCTCGCCTACGCCGACTGCAACGGCGACGGCATCGTGAATTACAATTACGATGCGTTCCCGATTTACGTCCACTACGGCAACACGCACGGGCAGGTCACGCCGGATGTGTTCGCGCCGGGCGTGCCGGGCGTGGATGCAACGCTGGGTTTCGACCACTTGGCGGCCAACGATAGCGTGCAAAAAGGCGCGAGATTGAGCATCCCCATCTTGCTCGGCAGCCCGGAAATCCCAGCGGAAGACCTGTACGGCTTGGCATTTTCGATTTTTTACGAACCTGCTTTTGCCGATTTGGAGCAGGTCAACCTGAGCGAACTTTCGTGGGCAAACCCTGACAATGACCGCATCACGTCGGTCTATCCGGTGTCGAACAATCCGGCGACGGGCGGGCGCGTGGACGTGGCTTGGGTACGCACCGACCGCAACGAGCGCAGTGGGCATGGGCGCATCGGGAAAGTGGATATTGTTATCATTGACGATGTGGTGGGGCAGTTCAGCAGCTTCCAGCTCCGCATTGGTGAAATAAAGATGATTGACAAATTCGGCAACGAAACTGCCATTGCAGGCGACACCCTGACTATTACCGTGCTGCCCGATGCACTTTCGGACGGCGGCGACCCGCAAAACCTACGCCCGAAATTCCGCACATTCCCGAACCCCACTTCCGACCAAGTGATCCTGCAAGCCGAAAGCATCATCGAAAACGTGGTCGTGCTCTCGGCATTGGGCCAGCCGCTGCGGACGGAATTGCCGGGCAAAAACACTTGCTCTCTGCCATTGGGCGATTTGCCGCCGGGCATTTATTTCCTGCAAGTGCGGACACGCGACGGCGTTTTTGTGAAAAAAATTGAAGTTAGATAAGACCGGTCTTCCTCACATACCAACTGCTCAACTCACAGTAACACAACTACTTACAACATGAAAAAAATCTTTTCCAGCCTGTTTGCGCTCCTGTTTTTGGTGGCAGCACAGGTACAAGCGCAAACCTTCACGGCTGTTGTCGAAGGCACCGTAACGCAAGATGGCACTGGCGTGCCAGTGCCCGACTGGTTCGTTTGGGCGTACAGCACAGACACGACGCAAATTCACTTCGACTCGCTCGGCAACCCGATTTTCGGGATCGGCTTTGGGTTCGGCGTGACGGACCAAGACGGTCGTTACAGCCTTCAATTCGAGGTGCCAAGCGCGGACGGGGAAATCGTCATCAGTGCCCAGACGACTTGCTTTGACCCAGCCGACCCCAATGCCGGGGTACTCACACAAACTAAAAACCTTGTCAACGCCCAAGCGCAGGCCGATTTTGTGGTCTGCAACGACCTGCCACCCACGCCCGATTGCTGGGCCTATGGTTGGTACACACCGGCGGGCGGCCTTGCGGTGCAATTCAACGGCGAAGCCTATGGCCTCGATTCGCTCGAAACATTCACCTACGCTTGGGATTTTGGTGATGGCACGACGAGCACCGAGCAAAATCCCACGCACACCTACCCAGCCGAGGGCGAATACATTGCCATCCTGACAGCAACTTCTGCCGACGGGTGCGTGTCAACATACCATGTCTGGGTCATGGTGTACGAGCCGTTCAGTGGCCCGACGGACACGGTGACGGTCACGGGCTACATCTACAATACGTTGGACAGCCTGCCCGTGCCGGGCTGGTGGGTCACTTCGACGGGCGTTGACCCGTGGTTCCCGGCTTTCGGGTTCACGGACGACACGGGTTATTACACGATTCAGGTGGTCGTCCCCGAAGGCCAGACCGAAGTTTTGGTCGAAACTTTCGATTGCGCGGGCTTTTCCATTGGCCAAAATGTGCAGCTGACCAACGGCGCGGGCACTGCCGATTTTTACATCTGCAACGACCATCCGCCCGTGCCGGATTGCTACGCTTACATCAAGTATTACCCGATTGATAGCCTGACGTACCAGTTTCATGCTGATTTCTGGTCAAATACTGACCCGAACGGCACGGCTGTCAGCTACCTCTGGGACTTCGGCGACGGAAACACGAGTACCGAAGCGGCCCCCGAACACACCTACGCCACCGACGGCGTGTACACCGTGATGCTCACCGTGATTGACTCGACGGGCTGCGAAGCCCATGCTTGCGAAATCGTCTGCACGATGGGCGGCGGCGTGATTGACACTTTCTGGTACGGCTGCCAAGCCATGTTCTGGGTCGGCATTGACCCGTCCAACCCGGCCGGCGGCAACACGATTCAGTTCTTCGATGCGTCGTTCGGCGCAATTGGCGCATGGGCTTGGGACTTCGGCGACGGCTCGACGAGCACAGAACAAAACCCCATCCACACCTACGCGGAAGAGGGCGTGTACACCGTGACCCTGCACACCACGACGGTGGACGGCTGCGAAAGCACCATTCTCATGGATATTTGGGTGGGCCACAACGCTTGGAACGAGTGGAACTGCCAAGCCATGTTCCTGCCCATTCCCGACGGCACAGGCACTGGCTTTTACTTCCTCGATGCATCTTCCTCGCCCACGCCCATCACTTCTTGGACTTGGAATTTCGGCGACGGCACGACCAGCAACGAGCCAAATCCCTTCCACGTCTATGCCCAGCCCGGCGTGTACAATGTGTCACTGACCATCGAAGCCGACTCGTGCAACAGCGTGTTTTCGTTCGATTTGGACACCGAACGCCCGCTCCTTTTCAACGCCGAAGACAGCAACTTGCCCACGCTCGGCCTCTCCGGCAGCGTGAGCAAAACGACCGAAAAGCCAGCCTTCGAGGGCCTCAAACTTTTCCCGAACCCGGTCAGCAGCGACCTCACACTGGCTTTCGACAGCCGCGTGGACGCTGATTTTGAACTCCGCATCACCGACCTGACGGGCAAAACCATCGCAGCCACCCAGCACAAAGCCAACGCTGGCACCAACACCGTCCGTGCCGACGCGAGCAGCCTGCCGCAAGGTTTTTACCTCGCGCAGCTCGTCAATTCCAAAGGCACTCAGACCGTGAAATTCACCAAGCAGTAATCAGATAGTAGTATTTCATAAACACTTGGTTTTCAGGTTTTTACCTACCAACCTGACCCAAAAACCCAACGCCGCCCGGCAAAGGCCGGGCGGCGTTTTTGGTTTTGAGTGTCGAGTTATCGGCTACTCAAAACTCAATACTCGACACTCAAAACTTCAAAAAGTCCCAATCGAAAGCATGACGAGCGTGCAGCCATCCACCGTTTCGATGCCGTTTTTGCGGGCCAATTCGGCCAGCTCGGGGTTCTCCGCGCCGGGGTTGAAGATGATGCGCTGCGGGCGCAGCGACAGGATGTAGTCGTAATATTCCGGCTGCCGCGCCGCGCCGACGTACATCGTAACCGTGTGAATGTCAGGCACTTCTGGTTTGCCTTGCAGGATTGGGATGCCCGCGATTTCGCCTGCCCGGATGCCGACGGGCACGGCTTCTTGCCCAAATTGTACGAGCCGCTGGACGGCAAGCCACGAGTAGCGGCTGGGGTCGGGCGATGCGCCCAAAACGAGTGTCTTTTTCATGTGCTGTGAACAATGTTCCGGCGCGAAAGTTAGGCCGTTGCCCTGGTCAGCCACCAACTTTGCGCCGCGAACCTGCCGCCACAAATCGGAAAACATGCAAGTCCTGCTCATCGAAGACGAACTGCCAGCCGCCCGCCAGATGGCCAAACTGCTGGCTGCCCAACGCCCCGCGTGGCAAATCCTCGACACCCTCGATTCCATCGAAAACTCCGTGCGATGGCTCACCTCCCGGCCCGCGCCCGACCTGATTTTCATGGACATCCAAATCGCCGACGGATTGAGCTTCGACATTTTCCGGCAAGTGGAAGTGCGCGCTCCGGTGGTGTTCACGACGGCTTTCGACCAGTACGCCGTGCAGGCTTTCAAGGTCAATGCATTGGACTATTTGCTGAAACCCGTTGACCCCGACGAGCTCCAACGTGCCATCGAAAAGATTGAAAAACAACGACTTGCGCCCGCTGCGGCCCCGTCGCTGGATTTCGAGACGCTGTCCCGTTTTTTCAAAAAACAGGAATACAAGGAGCGTTTTCTGGTGAAAACCGGGCAGAATCTTGCGTTCCTGACCGTCGGTGAAATCGCTTTTTTCCGCTCCGCCGACGGCCTGACCCAAGCGTTCACCCACGCAGGCAAAAAATTTTTCGTGGACAACACGCTCGAAGAACTCGAACGCCTGCTCGACCCACGCGAGTTTTTTCGTGTCAATCGCAGCCTGACGATCTGCCCGAAGGCCGTGCAAAAAATCGCGCCGCACCTCAACGGCCGCCTGAAACTCGACCTCGCCCCCGCCGCCCCGGAGGACATTTTCGTCAGCCGCGAGCGCGTGGCCGAGTTCAAGGCTTGGCTGGGCGGGTGAGTTTGGGGCAACTTCCCGGCTTGCCACAAGTTTTTCCCTGCCTAACTTTCGCCATGCAAATCCTCGTCCTCGGCGGCGGCGCGGCGGGTTTTTTCGCGGCTATTGCTTGCGCCGAAGCCAATCCTGCCGCCCGCGTCACCATCCTCGAACGCGGCAAAAACGTGCTGGAAAAAGTGCGCGTCAGCGGCGGCGGCCGCTGCAACGTGACGCACGACTGCCCGGATGCCCGCGAATTGGTGAAAAACTACCCGCGTGGCAGCCGCGAACTGCTCGCGCCGTTCCTGCGCTTTGGCCCGATGGACACGGTGGCTTGGTTCGAGCGGCGCGGCGTGCGCCTCAAAACCGAGGCCGACGGGCGGATGTTTCCCGTGACCGACGACTCCGCGACAATCGTCAACTGCTTGATTTCCAACGCACAACGTGCAGGTGTGGCCGTCCGCACGGGCACACGCGCCGAACGATTGGAGCCGCTGCCCGGCGGCAGCGGCTGGCGCGTCGGGCTGGCCGGCGTGCCGCAACCAACTTTGGCGGATAACATTTTAGTAGCCTCAGGCAGCAACCCGGCGGTCTGGGATTTGCTCGCAAGGCTTGGGCATCGCATCGTGCCGCCCGTGCCCTCGCTTTTTACCTTCAACACGAAGGATACGCGCCTGCGCGAACTTTCCGGCCTTTCTGTCCCGAACGCAGCGGTCAAAATCGCAGGCCCAAAACTCGCGGCCAACGGCCCGCTGCTCGTGACGCATTGGGGGCTGAGCGGCCCGGCAGTGCTCCGGTTGTCGGCTTGGGGCGCACGGATTTTACATGGGCTGGATTATCGTTTCACCTTGATTGTCAATTGGTTGGGCGATGTTTCCAGCGAAACGGCCCTCGAAAAATTGGCCGCCGCCCGGCTCGAATCGGGCAAAAAACTCGTCCGCGCCAACCCGCAATTTGGCCTTCCGGCTCGGCTCTGGGACAATCTGGCGCAGGCCGCCGCCGTGCCCGCCGACCGCCGCTGGGCCGATGTGGACAAAAAAACGATGCTCGCGCTCGCGGGCCAACTGACCGAAGCGCAATTTCAAATTGCCGGAAAAAGCACGTTCAAAGAGGAATTTGTCACCGCCGGAGGCGTGGATTTGCGCGAGGTCAATTTCAAGACTTTTGAAAGCCGGCTGCTGCCCGGCCTGTTTTTCGCGGGCGAAGTGCTGGACGTGGATGCCATCACGGGCGGCTTCAATTTTCAGGCGGCTTGGACGGGCGGCTGGCTCGCCGGGCAGGCAATGGTGGGGCAAACATCAAAGTAGCCACGCTGCCGCCACCTGCGCGAAAATCCCGGCCACATAGCCCCGGTACAAATCCGGCGGCGTGTGCGCCCCCAACGACAGCCGCGCCGCGCCGACCAGCCCAGCCAACACGACCACGACGGCCAGCAAAAAATTGAGGCTCAGCCAAACCGTGCCGCCGGGTATGGGCAATCCCGCCGAGCTGCCGCCCCACTCGAAAGCCGTCAGCAAAGTGGCCGCCACCATGCCGCCCATGCCCGCTGCGTGGGCACTGATTTTCGTGAAAATATTGAAAAAGAAGACCAAAAACAGCCCAATCGTCGCGCCCAGCACGAACTGCACGAACATCTGCGGTACTTGCCCGCCGGACATCAAGTTTTTGAAAAGCCACAGATAAAACACGCCCGTCACGATGTACGGCCCGATGCGCTCCTGTTTGTCGGGCATTTCGAGGCTGGTGACGAGGCCCAGCGGTTTCATCAGCAACACCCCCAAACCGGGGATGACCGCCGTGTACGCGAACACCATGATGAGCAGCAAAGTGGCGGGCTGGTCGGTCAGGCTCCGTGCCCCGAAGGCATACGGATTGACCCAAATCAACAGCAGCAAACCATACGTCACCACCAAAATCGGGTGGCCGACGACCGAAAAAAACTGGGCAAGCGAGCGATTCATCGGGCAAAAGTAGGGATTGGTAAAGTGATGAACGACGAGCGATGAACGATGAACGACATTTGCCTCAGACTGCAATTTTCGACTTCAAAAGCCGATTTCCATTTCCAAAACTACTTTGCCATGCAAACCGACATCATCGCCACATTTTTCGCCCGCGACCTCGACAAACTGGCCGACGAAATCCGCGCTTTCCCGACCGAGGCCAGCCTTTGGCAAACTGCCGGGACGGTCAAAAACTCCGCCGGGACACTCGCCCTGCACCTCATCGGCAACCTCAACCATTTCATCGGCGCGACGCTCGGCGGCACAGGCTACGTCCGCCAACGCGACCGCGAATTTGCCGACCGCGACGTGCCCCGCGACCGCTTGCTCATGGGCTTGGCGGCCACGAAAGAACTGGTTGTCAAGGTGTTGGGCAAAATCCCGGACGCGCAACTGGCCGAGCCTTTCCCGCTCGACCACTTCGGCGCCGGCAAGTCATACCTGCACGCCCTGCTCCACTTATTGGCGCACTTGGACTATCATCTTGGTCAGGTGAATTATTTGCGGCGGGTTTTGGAACAGGGATGAGAGATTAGGGATGAGGAATGAAGCCAGTCATTCCTCATCCCTAATCTCTCATCCCTATCAAATAGTGGTCTGCCGCGCTCGCCCATGCTCGGCCTCGGCAGTGTTTTTCCAAAAAATCCAGCCCGCGCAGCAGGCGCGGAAATCGCCGAAAAAGCGGGTCGAGGTAGCTCGGCGGCAGCCAAAAACCGACTGGATGAGTGATGAGTGATGAGTGATGAGTGATAAACTCGCTCAATTCCTGCGGCGAATAGTACCACGTTTTGACGGTCGTGTTAGCATCCAAGCGAGCGGCGACGGGCATTTTTGAACGCCGCCGGAATGCCGCGCGCCACTGGCCTTTTGCCAAAAAATAGGCCGTTTCCCACCAGCAAAAACGCCCCATGGCCACCGCCACGAACTGGCCGCCGGGCTTCAAAATCTTCGGCAAAACCTCTGTGCCGAACCGCTCCAAATCCGGCGGCGAAATGCAGTTCAGCCCGCCGAAATTGGAGAAAACGATGTCGAAATTGGGAATTGGGAATTGGGAATTGGGAATTGGAGAGGTGCCAGAATTTCCAATTTCCAATTCCCAATTTCCAATTTCCTGAATCGGACAAACCCGCACGTCTACCAAATTTTCCAGCCTGGCGCGGCGCACTTTTTCGCGGGCGACGGCCACCATTTCGGGCGAAACATCGGTCGCCAACACACGGCAGCCGCGCCGGGCGAGCCAAATCGCATCCTCGCCCGTGCCGCAATTCAGTTCGAGAATGTTGATTCGGTGATTTGTTGATTTGTTGATTTGGTTTTGCGCGAGCCATTTTTCCAGAAAATCATGCACGATGGCGCGTTGCAGCCGCCCGACGGCGGTCTCCGTGAACACCGAATCATATTGCCCGGCAATGGCATCGAAAGGCGCGGAAAAGGATTCATCACTCATCACTTATCGTTCATCATTGAGCGCAACTTCCACTCATCAAGCCGGGCGGCGGGCGCGTAGTACAGGGTTCGGACGGCGCGGCGCAAGTCGGCAGGGCGGCGGTGGAGCAGGTTTTGGATTTGCTGGCGGCCTTGTTTCAGTCGGAATCGTTTGTGGACGAGCCGGTGCAGCCGTCGGTAAAATGCTTGGCTGAACGTGGCCGGGTACATCATAGCGAGGTCGTCGGAGTCCGTCCAGTTTTGTTTTTCGCCGAGCAGGTTTTTGACCTTTTCGTGGAATTTGGTGCCGGGCAGCGGGTAGCTGACCGAGATGCCGATGTCGTCGGGCATCAATTCTTCGACCATGCGGAGGGTCAGTTGGATGTCGTCCCATGTTTCGCCGAGGTAGCCGAATTGCAGGAAAAAACACACCTCCACGCCGGCCTCGCGCAACAGCCGGGTGGCCGTGCGGATTTCCTCGACGGTCGTGCCTTTGTCCATCGCGTCGAGGATTTTTTGGGAGCCGCTTTCCGCGCCGACCCAGACCTGCCGCAGCCCGCTTTCGGCGAGCGCGGCGATGCTGTCTTCTTTCAAAAGCAAATCCACGCGGCTCTGGATTTTGTAGGTGAATTTCAGGTTGCGTTCGCGCACGAGGTCGCGGAATTCCTGCACCCAGCGGGGCTTCAACCCAAAAATATCGTCGGCCATCCAGAAATCGCGCACCCCGAATTTTTGAATCAACATCTCGATTTCGGCTACGACGCGCTGCGGGCTGCGGGAGTTGTAGCGGTTGCCGTAGATGGGCTTGGCGCACCAGTTGCACTTGTACGGGCAGCCGCGTGTGGTCGCAAGGTTGAGCGTAAACCGTCCGTGCCGCGCCAGCCAGATTTGCCGGTACTCGTCCACGTTGACCAAATCCCAAGCCGGGTCGGGCAGGGCATCGAGGTTGTGCAAAACGGGGCGTTTTACGAGTGGTGAGTGATAAGTGATGAGTGATGAATCCGGCTGCGTGGTTTTGAAAGAGATGCCCAGAATTTTGGAAAAATCGGCTTCGTCGCTGGCTTGCGCGGATTGCCAATCCCCGAATTTTTCGAGTTCAAAAACCAGCTCGCGGAGCGCGTCCTCGCCTTCGCCGTGAATCACGAAATCCGCGCCTTCGCGGAGGTATTGCTCGTGGTGGTCAGTGCTGTCGGACGAGTTGACGATGACCGTGCAGCCGTGTTTTTTGCCGAGCTGGGCCATGCGGAAGGCGGCTTCGCGCATCCGGGTGAGGCACATTTTGGTCAGGTAATTGAACCCGTCGTCGTAGATGACCAAGTATTTCGGGCGTTTTTCGGCCAAAACAGGGGCGATTTCGTCCGGCCCGTGCCGTAGCCCCGTGTCGAAAAGGCCGACCTCAAACCCGCACTCGCGCATGACGGCAGCGGCATAAATCGTCCCGTAGGGCGGGTACGGCTGCGCGGTGCGCCACTGTTTTTCGTCGAAACGATAAAAATAGGAGTGGGTGAAAAGGAGCATGACGGGCGGCTTTCGGGCGGGTTTGCTTGCCAAAGGTCAATTTTTTCGCGGCAAATGCCCGGCGGTTGTTTGGCTGAAAGCGGCAAAAAGGCGGCTCAGCGGGTGTGTCAATCGTGTGCCCATGATGTGCCCACAGATAAATCTGTGGGCTGGGTGCAGAAAATCCTGTCGGATTTTTCATGCTCATTTATCTGTGGGCCTCCGGTGCGGCGGCGCGAATCTCGCGGATGGCTGCGAGCGATTGTTCGCGGACGCGCCGCCACTCGGTTTCGAGGGTCGCGTCCCAGCGCGGGTCGGTTGCGGCGACGGTTTCGAGGAAGGCATCGAGGAAACTCTCAAAATCCCCGTCGGCATATTTGCCGTGCTTGGCGTTCGTGGGGTGGAAGAGTTTTTCGAGCAGGCCCTTGTTCGCGTCCAAATCAAGGAGCAAATCCACCGCCATTTGGAGCATGGCCGATTGGCGTTTGCGGCTCATCGGCCCGCCGAAATCCGGCTCGGTGTGCGGCGATTTGGCGTGGAAATTCCGATAAAAATCGTGGATGAACTCGCGGTTGGCGGCCAAGCAGCGGCGGTAGCTTTTGCGCGTCGCGCTCACGTCGGTCGCCTCGGTGCGGGTCAACGGGTGCAGGGCGCGGAGCAGGGCGTGCAAATCCTCGAATTTTCGGGCGCGGTCGTCGGGCTTTTCGATGAGCAGTTGCTGGATGATTTGCGAGACCTCGCCGGGCGGCAGCGCAGCCAATTTTTCCTTCCGATAGGCTTTGTCTTGTGCGAATCTGCGTCGGCTTTCGAGGATGGCGTACACCGAGCGGCCCTCGAACAAGTCCTTGTTCATCAGCATTTTATAGCCGATGAGACCGAGCGAATACTGGTCGGAAATGCACATTTCGCGCAGCGGCATTCCCTGCCCGTCGCGGGCCAACAATTCGGGGCTTCCGTATTGGCACACGTCGCGGTAACGGTTGAGGCTGCGCTCGACGGAGCCGGTTTGCACGGAGTTTTCGCCCGCGCCGACGCGGTTGAGGTCGAAGGGCGAAATCATGATTTGCCACTCGTCGTCCACATAAATTTTCGAGGGGCGCACATTCGTGTGCAGGATGCGCTTGTGCCGCAGGTAATCGAGCGCGTCGGTCAGTTGGTACAGCCAATCGGCCACTTGCGCCGCCGGGCGCGGGCCGACGATTTCGAGGGCTTCGGGCAAATTCTCGCCATAGACGTACTCCGTGATGACGAAAAACGGGAAGGTGCTGAGCTCGCGGTCGAGCAATTTGATGACGTTGCGGTGCCGCAGGTCGGTCAAAGTCTCGATTTCCTGCCGCAGGTTGTCCGAAAGCGCGGGCAATTTGAACACCATCGCAATGGCGTGGCGATGCGTGTCGGGCATCTGCAAGCGGAAAATGATGGACGAGTTGCCCTCCTCCAATTTCTCCTCGCGGAGGTAGCGTTTCGGGCGCAGGCGATAGTCGAGCAAGGTGTGGATGACCGCATCGCGGCTCGTCAGGCTGTCGAAAAACTCCTGCAAGTTGGCGACGTTGAAATACCGCGCGAGCACGTTTTGCCGGAACTCGTCGAGCTGCGTCTGGAATGCCAGCCGGATGCTGTTGCGCTCGAACACGGCCGTGTTGCCGACCACGTTGGCCTGCTGCTGGCTCTCCAAACTGGACAACCGCCCCTGGTTTTGCAGCAATTTGAGGCGTTCCTGCTCGCAGGTGCGGAGGAAATCGGCGAACGCCTTGTGGGCCTCCGGCAGCCGGTCGGCGGCGATGAGCTGCTCGATAATGTTGGCTTGCTGCTCCATGTTCGGGGGGATTGGCGAGTTGAAGAGTTGAAAAAGAGGAAAAGTTGAAAGGGTTGAAGCGTTGAAAACCGAGGTTCAACTTTTCCTAGTTTTCAACTCATAAACACGAAATGGTACGTTTCGGTAATCATGTTGACCAGCAATTTTTGGCAGGCGGTGTCCACTTTTTCGCGGGCTTCGGCCTCGGATGCGGCTTCCAGCGCGATGCTGACGTGCTTGCCGATGCGGACATCGGCGATGCCCGCGAGGTCGAGGTGTTTCATGTTGTTGACGACGGCTTTGCCCTGCGGGTCGAGGAGCTCGCGGTGGGGCATGATGTCAATTTCTGCGACGAATTTCATTGAGTGATTGAGTGATTGAGCGAATATTTTGGATGATTGCATACGGATTGAAAAGAGGAAAAGTTGAAAAGATGAACATTGATTTTCAACCCTTCAACTTTTCCTCTTTTCCATACGTGTTCAATCCTGCCTTGTCAAACTTTATCCCTGAACACCGCCGACCCCAGCACATACGCCACGATGATGGCCGAGAACGCCAGTTCTTTCAGGAAAAAAACGAACACCGCGAACAGGGCCAAAAACACCAGATGCACGGTGTATTGCCGCAGCCCGCAACCTTTGATTTTCATGCCGAACATGGGGATTTCGCTGACCAAAAGCGCAGACAAGAGGGCCACCAAACCGTACACAAGCCATTGGTTTTCAAGTGTTTCGCGCAAACCGAACAGGTCGTGGTGAGCCGTCAGTACGAGGCCGAGCACAAAGACCGTGCAGGCCGGTGTGCTCAGGCCGAGGAAGTGTTCGGTTTGGCGGGTGTCGAGGTTGAACTTGGCGAGGCGCAGCGCGGAAAAAGCCGACAGCACGAACGCGGGCAAAGCTGCAAAATCAATCAACGTAGCCTGAAAACCCGGCACCATCGCGGGGCTGTTGTGGCTCAGCAGCTGGTACAGCATCGCGCCGGGCACCACCCCGAAGCTGACGACATCGGCCAGCGAATCCAGCTCTTTGCCGATGGGCGAGCACACCTTCAAAGCCCGCGCCGCCATGCCGTCGAGGTAGTCGAACAGAAAGCAGCAAGCCGTGAAAAACGCCGCTACGTCTGGGTGCCAGTAAAACGTGTACAGCAGGGCGCAGCAGCCGCAGAACAGATTGGCCAGCGTGAGCAGGTTGGGAATGTGTCTCGTCATCGGGTGCAAAACTACCGCATTGGCGAGGAATAACATTTGGCTAATTTGCGGCGTTTTCGGCCCGTTTCTGGCCGACGGTTTTACCTCGAAAGGTGTTTGGGCGGCGGAGGTCTTCGTTTTTTGAAAACTTTAACCGCCGCCCGGCCTGCCAAAACCACGCGAAAATGCGTCTTTGCGAAAGCAGCAGGGATTGAGCCGGAGCAAGGCCGCGCCCCAAACCCGACCCGCGTTTTTTCCGCCTTTTCCATCCGGCACCCCAAGCCACAGCCTTTTGAACCTCCATCAATTTATCATTATGCAGCACACGAAACGCCTCTTTTTGCCCATAATTCTTGCCCTTTCGAGCATAGCCGCCGTTGCGCAGCCTGCCAACGACGAATGTGCGGCAGCCATTCCGTTGCCCACTGTGCTCAACTGGTGCTCGTCAGCCGGAGAATTCACCAACGTCGGGGCCACGCCCTCTACTTTCGGCCCAGCGACTTGTTTCGGCCCGACCACCCAGAACGATGTTTGGTTCAAGTTCACAGCCGAGGCCACCGACGTGACCATCACCGTGCGCGGTCGCACGGCCCAAGCTCCAGGCGGCACGCTCGAAGACCCCCAGGTCTCGCTTTATCTCGGCAACTGTGGCGGCACCATCAACCAGTTGGAGTGCCAGTCCGCGCCGGGCAACTCGAACGTGGTCGAAGCCTACCAAGGCGGGCTGTACGTCGGCGCGACGTACCTGATTCGGGTGCAGGGCGCGGCAGGCCAAACGGGCACTTTCCAGTTGTGCATCCAAAACTACAACCCGCCCGTTGAGCCGACTTCCGATTGCCCGACGGCCTCGATTTTGTGCGACAAGTCGCCGTTCGTCGTCCAAAAAGTATCAGGCGCGGGCACCGACATCAAAGAACTGGACGACGCGGCCTGCTTCAGCAACGGCGCGCCAGTGAACAACGAATCCAACTCGACGTGGTTCGTCTGGATTTGTGCGCAAAGCGGCACACTCGAATTCACGCTCACCCCGCTGAACGACCCCGACGACCTCGATTTTGTGGTTTATCGCCTGCCCAACGGCGTGGGCAACTGCCAAGGCAAAGAGGCCGTGCGCTGCATGGCTTCTGGCGATAATATTTTCCCAAGCCCGTGCATGGGGCCGACGGGGCTTCGAGCGGGCGACCCCGATATTTCGGAGGACGCGGGCTGCGCCAACAACGGCGACGACGCTTGGCTCGCGCCGCTGAACATGGTGCAGGGCGAGGCTTACGCGCTGTGCATCAACAACTTTTCCTCGTCGGGCAATGGGTTCAGCATCGAGTTCGGAGGCACGGGCGAGTTTCTTGGCCCCGAGCCGAAATTCACCGTCAACCCGCCTGCTATTTGCCTCGATGCTTCGGTAGAAATCACAGACGCAAGCACCTTCGCATTGGGCAGTATCACGGGTGTCAATTGGAGTTTCGGCATTGATGCTACCCCGTTGGTGGCAAGCGGCAAAGGCCCGCACGAAGTGAGTTTTTCGCAACCCGGCGTGCATCCAATCGTGCTGACGGTGGAGACCGATTTGGGCTGCAAAGTGACTGAAATCCAAAGTGTTATCGTCTATCCTGATGTGGAAGTGGACACCGTGATTTCCGAGCCGGACTGCAACGGCGGGTCGAACGGTGCCATCAACATCACCAATATCACGTCGGGCACACCGCCGTATTTGTTCAGCTGGAACGGCGGCCCTTTCCAGTCGAGCAACAGCCTGAGCGGGTTGCCCGTCGGCGTCTACAGCCTCGTCATCAAAGACCAGAACAACTGCGAAACCGACCTCAACATTGATGTGCAAGAGCGCAAGATGACCGTGCGCCCGGAGGTCACGCCGCCGTTGTGCTTCGGCGACGAAAACGGGGTCATCGTGCTCGTGCCGACCAACGGCGTGGGGCCGTACCAGTTCGATTTTGGCAATGGCTATGTGCCTGAAAATCAATTGGATGGCGTGGCTGCCGGCGTGTACACAGTGCAAGGCATTGACGGCACTTTGTGCAAAGGCACGTTTACCGTCACCGTCACCGACAACCTGCCACTCGAACTCACGATGGACACGGTGGGCATCTCGTGCTTTGGCGCGAACGACGGCACGGCAACGGCCAACCCGACGGGCGGCGTGGGCAATTACACCTACCTCTGGGACAACGGCCAAACGACCCAAACCGCCACCGGCCTCACACCCGGTGCTCACACCGTGACCGTCAACGACGGCAACGAGTGTGCCATCACCGCCAGCGTGTTCATTTTCGAGCCGGAAGACGTGGGCGTGCAGCTCGTGGATGTGCTGGATTTGCTCTGCAACGGCGTGGCCGAGGGCGAAATCCGGGTGCAAGGCACCGGCGGGCGACAACCATACACGTTCAGCGCGGACGGCAAAAACTTTGTCCCGACCGACACTTTGACGGGGCTTTTGGCCGGGAATTATTGGGTGAAAATCAAAGACGCGGGCGGCTGCGTGGATTCCGTTTTTGCCACCATAGCCCAACCGCCGGCCCTCGTCGTGGATGCCGAACCCGGCGACACATTCCTCGAACTGGGCTTCAACCTGAAAATTCGGACCGTGACCGCGCCGCCCGCCCGCCCGGTGGCTTTCCAATGGACACCCACACTTGGCCTCGATTGCACCACTTGCGCCGAGCCGACCGTCACGGCCATCCAATCGCAGACGTACATCGTGCAAATCACCGACAGCACGGGCTGCGTGGCCTTCGATACCGTCCGCGTCCGTGTGGACGACAAACGCCCGATTTACATCCCCAACATTTTTCAGCCTGAAAAAGCCGGGCTGAACGAGCGGTTCACGCTCTACGGCGGCCCGGCAGCTGCCGAAATCGCCTTGCTCCGCATCTTCGACCGCTGGGGCGAACTCGTGTTCGAGACGCGAGACGTGCCGCTCAACGACCCGCAACTCGGATGGGACGGCTCGTTCCGGGGCCGACGGCTGGACGGCGTGTTTGCCTACTACGCCCTCGTCCGCTTTGTGGATTCCAGCCAAGTGCCTTTTGAGGGCAACGTCACGGTGCTTCGGTGATTGGCTATTCGGTGATTTGTTGATTCGGTGATTTGAAAACCCAATCGCCGAATCAACAAATCACCGAATAGCCACCAAATCAAACCAACCCTTCCCGCACCAAATCGTGCAGATGCACCATGCCGAGGTAGCGGCCATTTTCTTCGACGACAATCTGGGTAATCGAAAATTCGCGGAGCGCGGCGAGCGCGTCCACCGCCATTGCGTCGGGCGAGATGGTCTTGGGCGAGGCGGTCAGGATGTCGTGGGCAGTGGCCTGTGAAAAATCGCCACCGCGTTCGAGCATCCGCCGCAGGTCGCCGTCAGTGACGATGCCGAGCAGGTTTTCGTGCTCGTCCAGCACGGCTGTCGCGCCGAGGCGTTTGCGCGAAATTTCCAGAATCACATCGCGCAGCGGCGCGTCGGGCCGCACGGCGGGCCGCTCGTGCAGCGGGTACAAGTCGCGGACGCGCAGGTAAAGTTGCTTGCCCAACGCGCCGCCGGGGTGGAATTTGGCAAAATCTTCGGGCGAAAAACCGCGCAATGCGAGCAGGGCGGTGGCGAGCGCATCGCCCAAGGCAATTTGAGCGGTGGTGCTGGTCGTGGGCGCGAGGTTGTGCGGGTCGGCCTCCTGCTCAACGGGCGTGAACAGCAGAAAATCGGCGGATTTTGCCAGCGTGCTTTGGCGGTTGGCGGTCATGGCAATGAGGCGGTTGCCCCGGCTTTTGAGCAGCGGGACGAGGACACGGATTTCGGGCGTTTCGCCGCTTTTCGAGAGGCACAGCACGAGGTCGTCGGGCTGAATCATGCCGAGGTCGCCGTGAATCGCGTCGGCGGCGTGCATGAACAGCGCGGGCGTACCGGTGGAGTTGAGCGTGGCGACGATTTTTTGGGCCACGAGTGCGCTCTTGCCGATGCCTGTCAGTACCAGTCGGCCAGTTGACTGAAAAACGGCCTCTGTGCAGGCCACAAAATCGGCGGAATCGTCGAGGCTTTCGGCCAAAGCACGGAGCGCGTCGGCCTCGATTTGGATGGTGCGGCGGGCGGCGGCGAGGATGGTCGTGGCGGTTGTTTCAGTTGGTGTCATGCGGCGAGCGGCATTTTTTTGAACGCAAAGGCACGAATTACATCCCAAAAAACGCACGAAGGGGGCGCAAAAACACACCCAAAAAAAAAAGGGGGTGTAGAGCCCAGCAGGGTGGGGGGGGCGGGGAGGGG